>JANXWS010000036.1 GCA_025351005.1 Pseudomonadota bacterium
TCCTGCGCGACCTCAACGACAGCCCGTTCATGCACGTCACCGACCAGTATGTGGGCACCACGGACGATGATCGCTATCCGGTGGCCGAGACGGCGCTGACGGCCCATTACAACCTGCCGGCCCATCCGCTAACGGACGCGAACATGGCCGCGATTGCGCACCAGGCCGCGCTCAAACTCGGCGTGCACGGCTACCGGCACATCTTTCATATCTTCCTGGCCCCGGAGCAGAACGTCTGCTTCGACACGACGTATACGGTCTGCTCGTCAAACGTCTTCTGCGCCTATCACAGCAGCGCCGTGTTCAAGGACATTGGCGAGATCGTCTATACGGTCGAGCCCTACGACGTCGGTGTGTTCGGCTGTAACGTGCCGGCGGGTTCGCCGAACGGCGCCTTCGACGACCAGTACACCGTGCTCTCGCACGAGCTGTTCGAGACGGTGACCGACCCGGACGGCGGTTCATGGTGGAACACGGCAAACGCTCCGCTGTTTGGCAACGAGATCGGCGACGAGTGCCTGTTCCTGAATTTCGATGCCAACGGCTTCTTCTCGTCGACCGGCGCCCAGGTAGTGGCGTTGGGCGAGCACTCGTACCAGATCCAGACCGAGTACAACAACGCGGCGCACGCCTGCACGAACGCGCCCTGAACTCGGTACGGTGAGGATGCGCGGGGAGCCTGCGGGGGCCCCCGTCGTCGGTCGGATGGAGCGGCGCCCTCGGCCGCTCCGGCAGGCTTCAGCGCGGGCGGCGACGGGCGCGTGGATGCGCCTCGTCGTAGACACGTGCGAGGTGCTGGAAGTCCAGGTGCGTGTACACCTGCGTGGTGGAGATGTTCGCATGGCCGAGCAACTCCTGGACGCCGCGCAGATCGTGGCTCGACTCGAGCAGGTGGGTCGCGAAGCTGTGCCGGAACAGGTGCGGGTGCACGTTGACGTCGAGGCCGTGCCGCCGTGCCCAGGCGTCGACGCGCAGCTGCACCGCGCGGGTGCCTAGCCGCCGGCCGCTGCGACCGACGAAGGCCGCGCGCTCGGCGCCGCGCGCGAAGCGCCCGCGCAGGCCTAGCCACGTCGCATAGGCTGCGGTGGCTTTGGACCCGACCGGGACGATGCGCGTCTTGCGGCCCTTGCCGGTGACGCGCACCGTGTGGTCCGCGAGATCCAGGTCGCCGACGTCGAGCCCGACGAGCTCGCTCAGTCGCAGCCCGCTCGAGTAAAAGAGCTCGAGGATCGCCCGGTCCCGCGTCTCGAGCGGGTCTTCGGCCGTCGCCGGCGCCCCGAGGAGGCGCGCCATCCGGTCGACGTCGAGCGCCTCCGGCAGGCGCTTCGCGCCCCTCGGCGCGCGCACCTCGACCGCCGGATTGTGCCGGACGACGCCTTCGCGGATCAGGTAGCCGAAGAACGTCCGCAATGCCGACAGCTGCCGCTGGATCGACCGCGGGTCGAGGCCGTCGCGATGCGCGGCGGCGGCGAAGCGGCGCAGGTGCGCGGCGTCGAGTGCGGCGAACGACCCTAGGCCGGCGCCCGTGCACCAGGTGACGAACGCCCGCAGGTCACGGCGGTAGGCGGCGGCGGTATGGCTGCTGAGCCGCCGCTCGTTGTGCAGGCTCGCGAGCCAGGCATCGACCAGCGCAGTCTCGGACGTCGGCCAGCCGGCCGCCGGGCCGCCGGCCGGCAGGGCGGCGTCAGCCGCCGCTGCCCGGCGGGCCATCGAGAGCCGTCGCGACGAGCTCGCCGATCCGCGCCAGGAACTCGGTGCTCATCGTCGGGTTGAAGTGATCGACCTCGGGCGAAGCGATCGCAAGGATGCCGGCGCTCGCCTCGGCGCCAAGCGGCACGAGCGCCACCGACCCGACCGCGATGTCGGCCGCCGGGAACAGGAAGTCGCGCTGCGAGTCCCGCACTCGGCCGCAGCGGGGCCTGCCGGAGCCGCACAGCGTCGCGAAGGACCGCAGCGCCGGGTCATCGGCGTCCACGATCCGCAGGCAGCGCGCCTCGAGCGCAGCCAGCGAGGGCGTGCGGTGCGTCAGCACCAGCACGAACTCGCGGGCACCGAAATCCTCGCGCAGGCTCTTCTCGATGATGGTGAGCCGCGCCGCCGCGTCCCGCGCACGGACCAGGTGACAGGCGAGCCGGTGGATCTTGTCGCCGAGTGCGTCGTTGGCGCGGCCGTTGTCGACCAGCGAGGCGAGCCGGCGCTCGGACTCGCGCGCGCGCTCGCGCAGCAGCTCGACCTGGCGCGCGACCAGCGACACCGTTGCGCCATCGGCCCGCTGGTGCGGCAGCCGCAGCTCGGCAAGCACCGCCGGGTGGCGGTCGAAGAACTCCGGATGCCGGGCCAGGAACCCGGCGACCTGCGCCTCGTCCGGCTCGGCACGCGCGAGCTTCTTCGCCTCGATCTTCACCTGCGGATTCGTCATAGCTCAGCGTGTCCTTCGAATACCGTTGCCGTGGGGCCCGACAGCCAGATCGGTTCGCCCTCGCCCTGCCATTCAACCGTCAGACGGCCGCCAGGCAGGTCGACGGCGACCGCGGCGCGCAGCCAGCCGCGGCGCCGGCCGACCGCAACCGCGCCGCACGCGCCCGTGCCGCAGGCGCGCGTCTCGCCGACGCCGCGTTCATGGACGCGCAGCCGCACGTGGCTCGCCGTCACTACCTCGAGGAACCCGACGTTCGTGCGACGCGGAAACCGCCGGTGATTTTCCACTGCGGGCCCGAGCCTGTCCACCGGCGCGTCGGCGACCGAGGCGACACGGAGCACCGCGTGCGGATTGCCGATCGACACGGCGCCGATCTCGATCGTCGCGCCGTCGACCTCGAGCGCGTAGGCGGGCGCTTCGGGCGCGGCGGTGAACGGCAGCGACGACGGATCGAAGTCCGGGACGCCGATGGCGACCGACACCTGCCGGTCGCCGCGCGTGCGCGCCCGCACGAGTCCCGCGGCGCTGTCCATCAGGAACTCGCCCGGTTCGCGACCGAGGCGCCGCGCCATGAGCGCCGCAA
>JANXWS010000045.1 GCA_025351005.1 Pseudomonadota bacterium
CGGGGCAACATCACGATGAAAGGCTACCTGAAGAATCCGCGTGCGACCGAGCAGGCGTTCGCCGGCGGCTGGTTCAGGAGCGGCGACCTCGCCGTCGTGCAGCCGGACGGCTACGTCAAGATCCGCGACCGCTCCAAGGACGTCATCATCTCGGGCGGCGAGAACATTTCGTCACTCGAGGTCGAGGACGTCCTCTACCGCCACCCGTCGGTGCAGGCCTGCGCGGTGGTCGCGCGGCCGGACCCCAAGTGGGGCGAGACGCCCTGCGCGTTCGTCGAGCTGAAGCCGGGCGCGACGGTCGCCGCAGATGAGATTATCGCGCACTGCCGCTCGCAGCTGGCGCACTTCAAGGCACCGCGGACGGTCGAGTTCATGACCTTGCCGAAGACCGCGACCGGCAAGATCCAGAAGACGGCGCTGCGGGAGCTGGCGCGCCGGCGCTGACGCGGCCCGTTGGCAGCAAGGGCCACCGGTGCGGCTGGCGCCGCTTCACGGATGATACGGCGGTTCGCCAGTGGGGCCCGCACCGAAGGACGAGCGCGAGTGGCTAGGCCGGTAACCACCGGCGCCCCGCGGCGCGGCCATCAGGATCGGCGGTTCTTCCACCGCTGCTACGAACCAGAGCAGCTGTCCGATGGACCGGCTCCGAGAATCAGTTCACGCGATGGCCCGGCGTGTCGGAATTGCCGCCTCGCCGGTGCGCCGGAAGAGCGCTCCACACGACGGACGTCCGTCCGATCGAGCCAGCTCTGCGGACCCTATTGCGTAGCAATCCGAGCATGGCCCGAAGCCGCAACCGCCTGTCCGCTCCCGACGCTATCGATGATGACGCATCATGGACGGACTTCGCCGCTACTGACGGCGATGGGCGTGTCCGGGAGCACCCCCGCCCGACCCAGCTCGAGAAGCGCGGCGTGCTCCGCAAACAGGCGGCGTCCGGCCACCAGCAACTCCGCGGCAACGGCCGTACGGTCGGCAGCCTTCTCATCGGCGATACGGTTCGCGAGTGTCTGCGCCAACATGCGCTCGATGGGGACGAAGTCCGCACCCTCGGATTTACGCAGCGTGGCGAGATAGCGGCTCTGCGCCGCGACATTCAAGGTTACCGCGGTGCTGAGGCGGTCGTAGGCATCGCCGACGACCATGTACCGCAACTCAAGGCTCCGGAGCTCCGGCGATGCGCCAAACTTCTGGCGCCCCTCCGCCAGCGTCTTTAGCGCCGCGTCGACCGTGCCGGCGATGATCTCGTTCCTGGCCTTGTGCAGATAGGCAGCGACGAGTGCTTGAGGCACGTCGCGTTGGAGGTTGGGACTTCCGGCCATCGCACGGCGTAGCGCACTCGCGGTGGCAAGCGCGCCGGCCACGTCTCCCGCTTCGGCCTGGTCGGCGAGCCGCTGCTTGACGCCATCGGCGCTGGCACGATTCAGCGGTACAGCGGCCGCCGATTCACTGTTGCTCGACGCGCGCTCGATCGTGCCACGCTCATCGGCGGGAGCGGCCGCTGCCGCCGCGATCGAATCCGCGAGTCGGAGCAGGCGATTCGCGTCCTCGTAGCGCTTTTGAGACCGGGCTCGCGTGGCCGCCGCAGCGAAGGTCGCCGTCGTGACCCGTCGTGCTTCGACTAGCGTCGCATCGTTCGGTCCAACGAGGGCACCAAGCTTCTGCAGGCGGCTCTTGAGCCCCGCCGCCCACCGCTCGGTAGGCTCGGGCCGGGCGAGCGTCGCATCGATCTCCCGCCGCAGGGCGCCGATGTCCACTGGCGGCGCGGCCGCAACGGTGCCGGGGCCGGCGTCCCGCAACCGGCGGGCCTCGTCAGCCAGCCGCTCGCTCGCCGGGAGTGCCGCCGAAGCCTGCCGCGCCAGCAATTGCGCCTGATCCGGGCTCTCGCGGTATAGCCGGGCGAGCTCCGCCACCATGCGATCCTCGACCTGCCCCAGACCCGCGGCCACTTCTTGCGCGGAGGCGCCGATCGAGTCCAGGCGGTCTAGTGACTGCGCTATTGCCGCGAGTTCGGCGAATCCGAGCGTTCGCGCTCGCAGTGCTTCGGCGAACCGCCCACGCGTTGCATCGAGATCGACCGCATCCGGCGCAAGGCCGCTCGGGTGGCCGCCCTCGAGCACTGCCTGTTCCGAATCGAGCATTGCCTGCGTCGTCGATCCCGGCCGAAGCGCGATCCCGGCCAGCAGTTTCGTGCTCGCGTCCGACCGGTCACCTGCGATGCGCGCCCGGCGAGACTCGCGCAAATAGCCGTACGCAAGCAGGTCGCGCGCCTCGGCGAGCGTCGCCGGGCTCGCGCCGGCCTTCTGCAGCTCTTCGTACTGGCTGGGCGCTCCGCTCGGGCCGGGCTGCGAAAGTCGCCCGGTGAGGATCGCGTGTCGCAGCTTGTCGAGCGTCTCCAGCGCCCGCTCTTCCTGGGCCCGCGCTCCGTCCAGAACGATCGCGCGAAGCGCCGTGAGACTAGCCTTCGGGAGCAGCTCGCCGACGTTCATCAGCAACTGCTGCGCGGCTGCGACATCGCCCTCCGCCAGTTGCTGCCTGAGCCGAATCGCGACCGCCGGCTCGAGCGCCGCGGACAGACGCTTCGCGCCGGGTCCGGCGCTGCCGGTCGCGGCGAGCGCGATCAGGTCGTCGCGGTGTGCGAGGACTTCCTCCAGGAAGTCTGGCGCTACCGGGTCGAGCGTGGCAAGTCGTTGCTCGAGCTCCGCGGCTCGCCGTACGTTCTCCCTGCTGCGCAGCTCGCGCGCCGCCGACTCCTTCAGGGAGCGCAAGCGCGCGTCGCGGCCCGCAAATTCGAGTCCGGCGTCGATGAGCGCGCGGGCCTCCTCGTCGTGGCCGCCCTCGAGCGCGCTGCGCGCAGCCGCGGCGAAAGCGCCGGCCACGAGTGGGTCCGCGACTGCCTCGTTCGACGGGTCGATGCGCCGGATGCTCTGCTGCACGATTGCGACGCTGAGGCCGCCGTCCGTTGCAATCAGTCTACCCTGCTTCAGCAGGCGGTCGCGCAGCGCAAGCTCGCTCGTCACCTGCGCCTTCGCCCGCTGGTTGAGGCGCTGGACGAGGTCGGCGACCAGGCTCGAGCCGGGCAGCAGCCGGCCGAGTTCCTGCAGTCTGGTGCGCGCGCGGCCGAAGTCGAGCGCCGGCGGTTCGACCAGCGCATCGGTCTCGTCGCGGAAGTGCGAAATCAGCCTGGTGCGCAATCGCTCGTCCGCCAGAGCAAGCTGCCGCGGCGTTGCGCGGGCCGTTACCAATTCTTGGTAGCGCGCATCGAATGATGCGGCGTCGGCTTCAATGACGTCCGCTACGAGCCGGCGGGCCTGAAAGGTGTCCCAGAGCTGTGGTCCGACGAACGCAGCGGCCACTGCAGCGGCGAGCACGAGCACGCCTACGGCCATGAGCCGCGCGCGACCGCTCAGGCGTGCGGCCCCGTCCTTCTCGGCCAGTTCGCCACCGGTGCGAGCGCCCGAGTCGAGCGGCACGGACGCCTCGGCCCAGGGTCCGGGGGCGGCGTCGTGCTCCGCCGGTTCGACGGTGGCGTCGGGAACGACGGCTGCCGGGTCCGACCAAATTTCGTCCCGCCTCGGATTCGAGCGGTCGACCGCGGAGCGATCACCGTCACCGCGCGTCTGGGCGGGCCCAGCCTCACCCGGAGGAGGGCCGAGCGGCGCCGCAACAGCGGGCGGAGCCGTGGCGCGCCGGCCGAGACCGGCGATCCACGGATCCTCTTTCGAGAGCACGGGAAGTACGGCGCTGGAAACCGCTCCGGTGCGCCTCCCGGCGAAAGTGATGCCGGAGCTCCCGATCTCGTCGATCAAGTTGATCAGCGATGCGCGCAATGCATCGTCAATGCTGCCCCGCCACGCGAACGAGCACACGAGCGCGATGTAGCTCTCCGCGAGATCCGGTGCGGCGGCGACGCCGTTCGCGACGGCTTCGTGCAGCTCCTCCGCCGTCGCCGTCCCGGCGGCGAAGGATTCGAACAGGTGCCGCACATCGCCGATGTCCATCCCGTCCCTCGCCCCCCGTCGCCCGCAGTAGCCGGACTGCGAGACCGATGTTACAGCGGGTCCGGACGGGCGCGTGAAGTATGGTCGGTCGAACCAGTAGCAGAGCTCGGCGGTTGCAGGCCGGCGCCGTCCGTGGATTCGGCGTTCCCTACGCGGATGGTCGGATCCACATCCGGACCCGCGGTCAGCGACTGCCGCTTCCGCACCAGATTGTGCCTGCTCGACGCGCTAGTCGGCCCTCGCGGCGAGCTCGGCGGCGGCGACGGCCGCGAGGGCGAGTGCGTAGCCGGCCGTCTCGGATGACGGCCGGACGGGGCGCGCGGCGTCGCGAAACCCCCGCTTGCGTCCGGCGCCGTCGGGGCGCGAGTCCCGCTTGTGTTTTCGCGGCCCGAGTCCGACCGGCTCCGGTTCCCAGACGCGGATATCCGTCGTCAATCGTGACCGGGCGAGCGGCCCCCAAGCGAATGGGGCCATCCGGGTGCGCGATCCGACGGCCCATCCCGGATGCCGCGACGACCGAACGGGGCGAAACACTTGCGGCGTCGCTACGCGAGGCCTGGGGCCTTTGAATCGCCCCTTCCATCGGCGACGTTGCACGGTGGGAGCGCGAGGCCACGGCTGTCCGACCCCTGGGCGGCAGCGCCACGAAAGCATTTGGGACCGACGCGGGCTCATTGGCGCGCGATGGCCGCGGTCGCTGTGCGATCCCCCCGGGCCGAATCGCGTTACCCCGTTTCCGCGCCGCGTGTGGCATCGGAGCGACAGTGACCGCGTAGTTTGAAATTGGGGTCCGCGACTCCGGTTGCACCAAGCGGGTTCGAACGCCGTAACGCGGATCTGGACGATTCTCCGCTGCCCCGCGGTCCGCCGCAGCAGCCTGTGTGGTCGAAATTCCTATGTGTTACAGATGTTTATGAATTTCTCCCTGGGTCATTATGACACCGGTTTCGCGTCGGGGCCGTCACGGTTCCGTACCATCAACCACACCATTGCAGATCCTCCGAGCCCCGGCGCCTTCGGTCGCGTTCCAGACGCCGTCGGATATTTTGTTCAATGAACAGGCGTACGTGGCGGCCCATCGCCGCCGTTCGGTCGCCTGCGGTACACTGGTGTCGGCAAAAGGGGACAGTTCGGCAGGGCTGCCGCCGAGTCGGGGGGCAGGCAGTCCATCGCATCATTGCTGGGGTCGCCCGTTCGCGACGCAACTGTAATTGGGATCGCGGCGCACATGCGCGACGGCTCACGCCGACGCGGAAGCCAGCGAGACTCGGTAGACAACAACGATGACCGCACCGTCTTTTGCTCACTTTCGGCCTCCGCACCGTCCGCGGCCGACGTCAATCTGGCGCGCGCCGCCACGCACCGCCGCGATGCTGCTGTTGTCTCTTGCGCCGCTGCTCGCCGGGGCGGCGTTGAATGGCGTCGTGACGATTGCGGACGGCGAGCCGTTCACGATCATTCGGGGCGACAAACTACTGACAGCAGCCAAGGGCGCAGGAATTGCCAGCGGCGACTTCATCGAGACGCAGCCGCGCAACTTCGTCGTTGCCGAGCTGCAGGATGGCAGCGTCGTCGCCATCGGAGCGTCGAGCCGCGTTTATCTACTTGAACGCGCCGACACGCCGACCTTCGTCCTGTTGCGCGGATGGTTGAAGCTGGACGCGCACCCGGCCGGCAAGGGCAGGGTGCAGAGCGCGGTCGGCTCGCGACTCGGTGGGTCGACTCGTCAAGGCGTTCTGGTACTACATTCGGGCGATCGCGCCGACGAGGCGTTTCACGAAGCCGGTGCGATCACGCTGTTGCTGCGCGACCGTGCCGGCAGGCGCATCGACCGCGAGACGAAGGTCAATGAGTTCTTCGTGGGCGAGGAGCGCAGTCCGGTGACCTCAGCGCCGCGGCCGTCCGAGGAATTCGTCGCCGCCATGCCCGTCCCGTTTCGCGATCCGCTGCCCGATGGCCTTGCCAAGAGCCCCAGGTTCAGGCCCAACGAGCCGAAGTTCGTCCGCGACGTGTCATACGCGGACGTCAATGTCTTGCTGACGATGCCGCGCGAGTGGCGCGGCGGATT
This sequence comes from Pseudomonadota bacterium, assembly GCA_025351005.1. Taxonomy (GTDB): domain Bacteria; phylum Pseudomonadota; class Gammaproteobacteria; order Steroidobacterales; family Steroidobacteraceae; genus CAIKZZ01. Next base: position 6,070 of record JANXWS010000045.1, read on the forward strand.
CGTCGAGCGCTTCCGCGGACGCCTCAAGGATCCCGCATTCTTCGCGGCCATGGATGCGCGCCTGTCGCTGCATCCGGAGTGGACGCAGATCCTGCACCCGCTCCCGCCGCCGGAACAGGGCACCACCCCGCCGAGCGTTCAGCCGGCTGCGGCGCCGAAGAACTGAGCCTCTGGAACCGCAAACTGCAACATCCCGCTATGAAACTGATCCTCAAGTTCAACCTCGTCCTGATTGCCGTGTTCCTGATCGGTCTCGCTTCGTCGTACTACTACGCCAGCCGCCTGGCGCAGAGAAACGCGCGCGCCGAAATCCAGGAGAACGCCCGCATCATGATGGAATCGGCGCTTGCCGTACGGGCCTACACCAATTCGCAGATCAAACCGCTGCTCGACACGCAGATCAAATACAAATTCCTGCCGCAGTCGGTTCCGTCCTACTCGGCGGTCGAGTACTTCAACAACCTGCGCAAGAGCTTCCCGGAGTACAGCTACAAAGAAGCGACCCTCAACCCGACCAACCTGCGTGACCGCGCCGACGGCTGGGAGATCGACGTCGTCAATCACTTCCGCGAAAACGTCGACGCCAAAGAACTGATCGGCGACCGCGAAGGCGCCACCGGCCAGACGCTCTATCTAGCGCGGCCGCTCCGGATCAACGACGCGACGTGCCTTCGCTGCCACAGCACGGTCGAGTCGGCGCCGCCGACCCTGATCGACCAGTACGGCGCGGCCAACGGCTTCGGCTGGCAGTTCAAGGAAGCCGTCGGCGCACAGATCGTGACGGTGCCATACACGCTGCCGCAGCAACGCGCCAACAGTTCTCTCAGAAGCTTCGTCTACCTGCTGGTCGGCGTGTTCCTGTTCCTGTTCGTCACGGTGAATCTGCTGCTGTTGATCCTGGTCGTGCGACCGGTCCGCAGGCTCGCCTTGACCGCCGATCAGGTCAGCCACGGCGCTATGGATGCACCGGATTTCGCAACGACCGGCGGCGACGAGATTGCGGCGCTTGGCCAGTCATTCAACCGGATGCGGAACAGCATGGTCACGGCGATCAACATGCTGCAGGAGTAACGTCGCCGCAAGGCGCAACGCCGCGATGGAAACACTGCGCAATATTGGAAAGTACGAGATCGTCAATGCTCTCGGCTCGGGCGGTATGGGCACGGTCTACAGGGCTTTTGATCCGGCGCTGGAGCGGGTAGTCGCCATCAAGCTGCTGCATCGCGACCGCGTTCGCGAGATCGGGGAGGATGAACTCTCGGCACTGTTCCGCAACGAGGCGCGCGCGGTCGCGCGTTTCAACCACCCGTCCATCGTGGCCATCTTCGACTACGACGACCACGACCCGGCCGGCGCGTACATCGCGATGGAGTATGTCAACGGCTGTGCGCTCGACGAGTACGTCAAGCAGCGGCCGGAGCTACATCTCGAGGATGCGGTCAGCGCCATGCAACAGGTGCTCGTCGGCCTTGCTTATGCGCATCACAAGGGCGTGGTGCACCGTGATATCAAGCCGGCCAATATCCTCGTGACGCGCGACGGGTACGTCAAGATCGCCGACTTCGGGATTGCCAAGATCGGCCAGCGCTTGCAGACACAGACCGGCATAGTCGGCACGCCGCAGTACATGGCTCCCGAGCAATATATTGGACGCGCTATCGACCACCGCTGCGACATCCATGCAGCGGGCGTCGTGCTCTATGAATTGATGAGCGGGGCGGCACCGTTCGCGGGCACGCTCGCCCAGATCATGCACAAGGTCTGCTACGAGACGCCACCCGCATTGTCCTCGATCGACCCAAAGATCCCGAAGGCATTCGACGCGGTCGTCGCGAAGGCGATGGAGAAGGATCCGGAGAAACGCTATTCGTCTGCAACAGAGTTCAACGACGCGCTGCGGACGATCTGGCAAAAGATCTCGAAGAAGCCCGCCTCGTCGACGCTCTCGGAGACGGCGCGCGGCATCGCGATGACGATACGGCGCCCATCAGTCGATGCCACGGTGGCCCCGCCCCCGCCAGGGCCGATTTCCCGTCCGTCCAAGCCCGCCGCAGTCGTTCGGTCATCCACGCCCGGATCGCGTCCCGTGTCGAATCCCGCTCCGAACCGCGTCCAGTCGACGCCCGGTCCGGTGCGGGGTAGTTCGAACGATGGCCTTGGCTTGCTCGCTTCCTGGTCACAGGAACAGTTGGCCGAGTTCGAGCGCCAGCTGCTCCCGTTCGTCGGGCCGATGGCCAAGGTGCTCGTCAAAGGGGCCGCGTCCAAGACCGCGAACCGGCAACAGCTGATCGAGATTATCGCCAGTCATCTCAACCCGGACGACCGAGAGCGTTTCCGGGCTGGCGGGGCCGCGGCGGCGACGGACAACAACAAGGTGCTTTCGGGATCCACTGCGCCTGGCAGCCCGAAGCCCGGGTTCACCACTGGACAGCCGTTGACGCCCGAGACGACACAGCGGGCCGCTCAGGTTCTGGCGCACTATCTCGGACCGATCGCCCAAATCGTTACCAAGAAGGCGGCACAGACCGCGGTTGATGAGGCCCAGCTCTATTCCTTGCTGGCGCAGAGGCTGACCGACCCCGTCGATCAGGACCGCTTCATTCGCGAGGCCGAGCAGCCGCATTGAAGTCGACGAATTGTTTCCGGCATCCCAGACTTCTCCGGGTGTCGGCGCCGCGGCGCCGGGATGGTGGCGCGGTCGGGTAGGATCGCCGCGGCTGTCCTTCGCGCGGGCTCCGCCGACCTGCCGCTTGCCTCGGCAATTCCGATGCGTCGCCGTTGCCGGTCAGTCGCTGCATCGACGTTGGTCCGCAGCAACGGATTTCGCTGATTTCCTGCGCGAGCGCCGATGCCCTCGCAGACCGGCATCCGATAAACGTGGGCCTGCAGTACCAGATGGCTGCTTCCATCCGCGCGACACGGCGGGGTGCTACGCCGCGATTACCGCGGCCGACTGCCGACCTCGCGCAGAAACTTAACGCGTTCCGAAACGCTGCCCAGGTGCGCGGCCAGGAGCGCGAAGTAGTGCTCGACGTCGCGCGCCTCCTTCGCCGCCCTGCGGCTCAGCACAACGGCGATCGGGCCGACATAGTGCGCGAGGGCGCGACCGCCTAGAGCGATCGTGTCCTCGCTCAATAGCGCGCGCAGACGCCCAGCCGGCTCCGCGGATCGCGGCCCGGCGTCGGCGTGACTGTCGAGGTTGCCGACGGCCGGTGGGGCGGGGGCGGCTTTCGGCGCGGCGGCACCCACCTCGGGCACCATGTCCGCCACTGGCGCCGCCTGCGCGACGCCCGCCAACTCGGGCGCACGGACGGGCGGTCCTCCAAATGTCTCGGGCTGCGGCGCGAGGCCCTGCGCCTCTCTACCGAAAGAGCGCGGCTGGTCACTCGGTGGCGGGTGCTCGGCCGCCGCTGCCGACCGTGCCGGCTCAACGTACGGGGTGGGTGGTGGCGAAGCCGGTACCAGCGGCGACTCACGCCGCAACCGGACCGTACCCTGAACCGCGGCGTTGGGCGCGTCCGGCGAGGCTTGCTCGCCCTTTGCCGCCGCGGACACCGGCTCAGGAGGGGAAGAAGTCTTCGACCGCTTGCGTGCGCGGGCTGCCCCTTGCGTCGGTGTCTGCGCATGTTTGCCGGCAGCGGGCTCCGGGCGCGCGGCGGCAGTCCTATTCGTTGCGGCGCCCGGCGCGGCAGCGGCGGTATTCGCCACCGCAGCCTCTGGCTTCGGCACGTTCCGATCCGGCTCGAGCCGGATTCGACGGGTTGCGTCGCCGCGCGCTGGACTCTCCAAAGGTGCCGGTGAAGCCTCTTCGATTGTGACGGCCGGCGGAGGCGCCGAGGACTGCTTGCCGAGGGCAACTCTGGTGGACGCGCCTCCCCGGTCGGCGGCAGCGGGAGGCGGCGGCGGGTCAAAACGCATCCGCTGAGTCGCCATAACTGGTGGTGGCGTCGCGGGCGTCTTTACTGCCGCCCGCGGGGCGCCTTCCGGCGCGCTCTCGCCTGTCCCGGCTGCTGGCTTCGGCGTTAAGCGCGCCGGCGGAATGGCTGGGCTGCGTCGAATTGCGGTCGCGCGCTCGCGCGCTTCCGGCTGGGCAGTCGACGGTGGCACCGGCGGCGGCAGCGTCGCCGGCGGTTCAGCTCCGGCGAGTCCGTGGTATGCGGCCCAGATTGCGGTGCGGAATTCGCTCGCATTCTGGTAGCGGTTATCGGGCTTCTTGGCGAGTGCGCGCGCCACGATTGGGTCGAACACTGGCGCAACCGTGGCGTTGACCCGCGACGGTACCGGCGGAACCAACGTGCAGATGTCGTGCATCGCGAAACCAAGCGTATCTGCGAACGGAGACCGGCCGGTCAACAGCTCGTACATGATCGTGCCGGCCGCATGAATGTCGCAGCGCGCATCGACCGCTCCGTCGCGAAACTGCTCAGGGGCCATGTACTGCATGCTTCCGACCAGCAGCCCCGTCTCAACCTGATTGCGCGCGGCGATTTCCGTCATGCCGAAATCCGTAATCTTGATGCGCCCATCGTGGTCAACCAGCAGATTCGACGGCTTCAGATCACGATGGATGACCGAACGGTCGTGCGCGTACGTGAGCGCATCGAGCGTCTGCAGCATCGCGGTGACCGTCTCCTGAATCCCGAGGCCGTTCCGTTCGCGCGCGTAGACGGCGAGCGCCGGGCCGCGGACCAATTCCATCGCGATGTGGGCCTTGGTGCCTTCGCGATCCACTCGATAGATCTGCGCGATTCCCGGATGGCTGAGACGCACAACTTTGTCGTACTGATCTCGAAAGCGCTCCTCCATCTCGGCGGAACTGACGTCATACAAACGCTCAAGATGCAGGACCTTGAGCGCCACGACGCGGCGCGTCTGGGTATCGAACGCGCGGTAAACGGATCCGAGGACACCATTGCCGATCGGCTCGAGAATCTCGTAGTGACCGATTTGAGTCATGGGCTATGGCCAGTCAATGCTCCGTAATAAACCGTGCGGCACGGACACTCCGCCGCCGCGGCTCACTCGAGTCGAACCGCGCCCTGCAGCGTAACTCGGCAGCATGTTGGTCAGCGCCGCTCCGTGCGTCCACGCTATCCTGCGCGCCGCCGAATTGGCCTGCACGTTTCCCCGGACGCCCGCCGGTCTTCAACAATTGGCGCATGACCGGCGCGCGGGTGCAAGTTCTTCAAAATGGCGCTGCGGCGCGATCGTCCGCGGAATTGTAGCATCGGCGACTCGTTGGCATCGAGTCTAAGGCTGTCATGCTCGACCGCACGCTCCTCAAAGTCCGCTGCGGCGGCATCGGCACTCCAAGCAGAACGGCCTGCAGACCGTTTCCAATTCCGGAGATGGGCAGACCGCCAGCTTGGATATCGTCGACGCCGAGGGGCGGCGCCTAACCCGTTTCGCGTCGCTGCCGGCCGCTCCGGAGACTCTCAGGTGCGCCGCAGCCTGCTGCCGATACCGCGCCCGATCCCCCGCCACACCGCCACCGGATCACGCACCGCGCACGGGGCGGACAAGAACCGCGCCATGTCGGGCCCGTCCCATACCGCGTCTCTATTCGCCTCCGCAATTTTAGCCTTTTTCAAGCCTCCCGGCTCGTGGGGTCGCGACGAGACATGCGCTTGCTTCTACGGCTCACGATCGTACGACGCATCCTCGAGTGGCTTGGGCGAGATTGCCATTGTATACAGGGCGTATCGGCGATTTGCGCTTGTATTCGGGACAATAGGTAAACGTGTTCGGCGCCCAGGCGCGCCAGCAACAACCGCGGCTCCTCTCGGCGTCGTTCCATAGGGCTGCGCGCCGCAGCGTCCGGCCCGCAGCAGCACGACCTCGTGCCGGCCGGTGCACGACCAGACACCGGCGCCGCGGGCCGCCGCGCAAACGCCGCGACAAGGCGCCGCCGCGCCTGACGCGCCCACGAACCGGGCCGGCGCTCGAACGCGGTCAAGCGGGCCTCGCCCACAGCCCGGCCGGCCGCGTCAGCCGTCGCCCATGCGAAAGCCGTTCTGGCGCCAGGCCTCGTACACGACGAGCGCGACCGAGTTCGAGAGGTTGACGGAGCGATTGCCCGGCCGCATCGGGATGCTGACGATCGAGCCCGCCGGCAGCGAGCCGACCACTGCGGCCGGCAGTCCGGTCGTCTCGCGGCCGAACAGC
>JANXWS010000054.1 GCA_025351005.1 Pseudomonadota bacterium
GAGCGCGTCGACTGGAGCGAGCTGCCGGATTCCGCCCACGAGGCGGTCGAGGAGCTCGCGACAGCACTCGCGTCGCTGGCGGCGCGCCTCGCGGAGCCCGCGCTCGAGGCGGTCGCGGTGCGGCAAATCGGCCGACGCGCCGCGGACGCTGCGCGCCGGCTACGCGAGATCAGCGCGGCCGACGACGCGCTCGGCCTGCGCTGGGCCGAGGTGACCGCGCGTGCCTACAGTCTCGAGTTCACGCCGTTCGAGGTGGCGGAACGGTTGCGCGCGCACGCCGACGCGCGGCCGTGCGCATGGATCTACACCTCGGCGACGCTGGCCGTCGGCACCGACTTCACGCACTTCACCGGCCGGATCGGCGCCGAGGCAGCGCAGACCCTGCAGATCGCGAGTCCGTTCGACTTCGAGCGCCAGGCGCGTCTCTACCTGCCGCGCGGACTTCCGGACCCGTCCGATCCCGGTCACACCCGCGCGGTGGTCGAGGCGGCACTGCCGTTGGTGCGCGCCGCCGGCGGCCGCTCGTTCCTGCTGTTCACGAGCCACCGCGCGCTCGGCGACGCTGCGCGGCTGCTGCGCGAGGTCGCTGGCGCGGAGCTGCAGTTTCCGCTGCTCGTCCAGGGCGACGCGCCGCGCGATGCGCTGCTGAAGCGCTTCCGCGATCTCGGCAACGCCGTGCTCCTCGGCACGGGCAGCTTCTGGGAGGGTGTCGACGTACGCGGTCCGGCCTTGTCGCTGGTCGTCATCGACAAGCTGCCGTTCGCTTCGCCCGACGACCCGCTGCTCAAGGCGCGGCTTGAAGGGCTGAAGCGGGCCGGCCGCAACGCCTTCGTCGAGTACCAGGTGCCCCAGGCGGTGCTTGCGCTCAAGCAGGGGGTCGGGCGGCTGATTCGCGATCCGGCGGACTTCGGCGTCGTGCTGGTCGCCGATCCGCGCCTGCGCTCGCGCGGCTACGGCCGCGCATTTCTCGCCAGCCTGCCGCCGATGACCGTGGTCGAGGACGAGGGCGACGCGGTCGCGTTCCTGCGCCACCATCTCGGCGCGCTCGCGCCGACCGGAACGCCGTGAGGATCCTGGCCGTCGACACCGCGACCGAGGCCGTCAGCGTGGCGCTGCTGGTCGACGGTGACGTACTCAGCCGCTACGAGGTCATCGGCCGCGGCCATGCGGAACGCGCGCTGCCGCTGGTCGATGAGCTGCTCGCCGAGGCGGGCGTCGGCCTGAGGTCGCTGGACGCGATCGCGTTCGGCCGCGGTCCCGGTGCCTTCACCGGCGTGCGCATCGCCGTCAGCATCGCCCAGGGACTGGCGTTCGGAGCCGACCGGCCGGTCATTCCCGTGTCGGACCTCGCCGCGCTCGCGCGGCGGGCGCTCGACACCGCCGCCCATTCGGCGCCGACGGCGACCGCGGCGCTCGTCTGCCTCGACGCGCGCATGGGAGAGGTCTACGCAGGTCTGGCAGTGGAGCGCGGCGACGCCCTCGACCTGTTGCGCGAAGTGCTCGCGGCCCCGGACGCGGTCGGCGTCGAGCCCCTGGCACCGGGGCTCTGCGCGGTCGGCGCCGGCCACGGCTTCGCCGCCCATCCGGGGATTGCTGCGCGGCTCGGCGACCGACTGGTCGCCGTATGGCCAGAGCTGCTGCCGCGGGCGGTCGAGATCGCCCGGCTCGCAGCGCTCGAATTCGCGGCGGGCCGCGTGCTGGCCGCGGCCGACGCCCGCCCGGTCTACCTGCGCGACGAGGTTGCCACCCGGTCCGGCCGCCGCGCGGACACGTGACGGTTTCATGACGGGCGTACCATGGGCTCGCCGAGTCACGGAACCGTCATACTTTGCCGCTCTAATGCGGAGGATCACACCTTGCCGCGCAACGGGATCATGACCAGCCGCCAGATTTTGATCGTCGAGGACGAGCGGCCGATCCGCGAGATGGTCGCGTTCGGTTTGCGACGAGCGGGATTCGAGGTCGCCGAGGCCGACGACACGCGCGAGGCGCGCGCCCGAATCGCCGATCGTCGTCCGGATCTGGTGCTGATCGACTGGATGCTGCCCGACATGAGCGGCCTCGAGCTCACGCGCGCGCTCAAGAAGGACAAGGACACGCGCGAGGTGCCGGTGATCATGCTGACCGCGCGGGCCGAGGAGCAGGACAAGGTCAGCGGCCTGGAGGGCGGCGCCGACGACTACCTGACCAAGCCGTTCTCGCCGCGGGAGCTGCTGGCCCGCATCAATGCGGTCTTGCGCCGGACTGCGTCTTCGGCACCGGACGAGCTGGTATCCGCCGGCGTGCTGTCGCTCGACACCGCCGGCCACCGGGTCATCTGCGGCGACGCGACGGTGGCGCTCGGCCCGACCGAGTACCGCCTGCTGTCGTTCTTCATGACCCACGCCGACCGGGTCTACAGCCGTAGCCAATTGCTGGATCGGGTGTGGGGCGGTAACGTGTACGTCGAGGAACGCACGGTTGACGTCCACATCCGGCGGCTGCGCAAAGCGCTCGAATCCTTTGACTGCGACAAGTACATCCAGACCGTCCGCGGCGCTGGCTACCGGTTCTCGACCCGTACCGGCTGACTCGACCCGGCGACTGCGCCCCATGTTCTCCGCCTGGACCTATGCCCTCGCCCGGCTGGCCGGCATGCTGGCGGTGGCCGGGCTGGTCGGCTGGCTGCTCGGCCGTCCCGCGCTGACGGTCGCAGCCATGCTGGCGGCCTACGTCGGGCTCACCTACGTACGCCTGTACAGGCTCGAGCGCTGGTTGCGCCGCCGCCGCACCGAGGATCCTCCGAACCTGTCGGGGGTGTGGGGCGACATCGTGGCGCTGGTGATGCGCATCTACCGCCGCAAGCAATTTCACAAGCGGCGCATCGTGCAGCTGTTCCGTGAATTCCGGCGCATGACCACCGCAATGCCGGACGGCGTCGTCGTGCTCGGTTCGGAGCGCGAGATCCAGTGGTTCAACCGCAATGCGGCGCGGCTGCTCGGACTGCGCCGCAAGCTCGATTTCGGCCAGCGGCTCGACAACCTGGTGCGCCAGCCGGACTTCATCCGCTACCTCGAGACGGGCGACTACGCGCTGCCCGTGATCGTCCGCTCGACGGTCGCGAGCGACACGCACCTGGCGCTGCACGTCGTGTCCTACGGCGCGGGCCAGACGCTGCTGCTCGTGCGCGACGTGTCGCGCCAGATCCGGCTCGAGGCGATGCGCAAGGATTTCGTCGCCCATGCGTCGCACGAATTGCGCTCGCCGCTGACGGTCATTTCCGGTTACGTCGATGCGCTCGCGGATGACCAGCACGTGGACCCCGCCTGGCGCGGACCGCTCGAGGAGATGCGGCGCCAGGCAGAACGCATGCGGGCGGTGGTGGACGACCTGATCGAGCTGTCGCGGCTCGAAGCGTCGGGCAGCGAGGCGGGCGCGGACGTCGTCGACGTCGCCGGAATGCTGGCGCTGCTGCGCCGCGAGGTGCTGTCCCGCGACAGCCACCCGCGGCAAGTCAATCTGAAGCTCGGATCGGACGCCAAGCTGCTCGGCTCCGAGGCCGAGCTGCACTCGATCTTCTCGAACCTGGTCTCGAACGCGGTCAAGTACACTCCCGCCGACGGCCGCGTCGACGTCTCGTGGTGGACGGATGATGGCGGAGCCCACTTCGCGGTCGCGGATACCGGTGTCGGGATCTCGCGCGACCACCTGCCGCGGATAACGGAGCGGTTCTACCGCGTTGATCAGGGCCGTTCCCGCGCCACCGGCGGCTCGGGCCTCGGGCTCGCGATCGTCAAGCACGCGCTGCAGCGCCACGGCGCGACGCTCGATATAGCGAGCGAGGAGGGTAAGGGCAGTACCTTTACCTGCCACTTCCCGCCAAGGCGCGTGGTCGAGCGCGCACCGACTGCGGTCAACCAGTAACGGCGCAGCCGTCGCGGCCCCGGCCGGCGGCAGCGCGACCCGGGAAGCGCCCGGGGAACGAGACTCGCGAGCGGACTTCAACATGCACGATCCGTTGCGCCGCGCCGTCCTTGCAGTGGCATTGTTGGCCGCCGGCCTCGCCGCGCAGGCCGAGCAGCGGCAGCAGATCCTCATCGTCGGGTCGTCGGCGTTGCATCCGTTCGCGAGCGCCGTCGCCGAGCATTTCGGCAAGGGCGGCAGATTCCGCACGCCGACGGTGGAGGCGACCGGAACCGGCGCCGGCTTCAAGCTGTTCTGCCGCGGCGCCGGCGCGGAGACGCCGGATATCAACGGCGCCTCGCGCCCGATCACCGACGGTGAACGCGCGATCTGTGCGCGGAACGGCGTGACCGAGATCGGCGCGCTACGCATCGGCTACGAGGGAATCGTCGTCGCGGGAGCAGCCGGCTCGCCAGCGCTAGACGTCACGCTCGAGCAGTTGTGGCGGGCGGCCGCGCGAACTGTGCCGCTCCGCGGCCGGTGGCTCCGCAATCCCTATCAAAAATGGAGTGACATCGACCGGCGGCTGCCGGGCAGCTCGATCCGGCTGCTGGGGCCGGCACCGCACCAGCGGATGCGGGACGCATTCTTGGAACTGGTGATGGACCCGGGCTGCCGGAACGCGAGGGGGTTTGCGTCGCTGGCGGAGACGGAGCAGAAGAAGTTCTGCCTCACGGTCCGCGAGGATGGTGCGTGGACCGACGTGCAGGTGGGTGCCTCCCGGGTGGTGGACCGGATCCGGTCCGACCCGACCGCGCTCGGACTGTTCACTTTCGGCGATTTCGACCGCAACCGCGACCGGTTGCAGGCGGTCGCTATCGGCGGTGTGGCCGCATCGACGGAGACGATCGCGTCCGGCCGGTACGCGGCGTCGCGTCCGCTCTTCATCTACGTCAAATCCGCGCACGTGGCGACGGTCCCCGGTCTCGCCCAGCTGGCACAGGCGTTTGTCAGTCCGAGCGCGGCCGGTCCGGACGGCTACCTGGTCGCGAAGGGACTGACCCCGCTGGCGCCGCGGGATCTTAAGGCGCAGCAGGCCGTGGCGACGGCACTGCTGGAGGTTCGCCCGCCGGTCGGCTCCGCGGCGCCCATGCCTTGACGCGAGTCGGGGCCCGGCGACCCGCACGGCCGGACCGCTCGGAATTTCGCCGGGCGTCGGGCCGGCGCGTCGCTCGCCGACTCAGTGCTTGCGACCGGTTCCCCGAATCCGCGTCAGGAGGACGACGTAACACCCTCAGTCGTAAGAAATAATTCTTCGCCACGCAACATCGCCGTCATGAGCCTGGTCGAGAGTGCTACATACCGGCGGCCCTGAGGACCCCATGACCCCGGCGACGCCCCGAGCGCCTCGAACCCGCACCGTCTTCATCTCCGATGTCCACCTGGGGTCCCGCGGCTGCCAGGCGGAGTACCTGCAGCAGTTCCTCCGCCAGATCGACACCGAGCAGCTCGTGCTCGTCGGGGACATCGTCGACCTCTGGAGCCTGAAGCGCAGCAGATACTGGCCACCCGCCCACCAGGAGGTGCTGCGCACCATCCTGAGGATCGCCCGCGACGGCACGCGGGTGATCTACGTCCCGGGCAATCACGACGAGGATCTGCGCGAGCTGTGCGGCAACGAGCTCGCCGGCATCGAGATTCGGCGTGACTTCATCCACCAGACCGCCGACGGCAAGCGCTACCTGGTGCTGCACGGCGACGATTTCGACGGCGCCGTCACGTTCAGCGGCTGGCTCAAGTACATCGGCGAGCAGCTGTACGACGTGCTGCTGTGCCTCGGACGACTGGTCCAGTGGGCTCGTCGCCGCTGCGGCTTCGGCTACTGGTCGCTAGCGACCTGGATCAAGGAGCAGGTACCGGATGCGCGTCGCTACATCGAGCGCTTCGAGCATGCGGCTGCCCACGCGGCGCAGCGCCACGGTCTCGACGGCGTCATCTGCGGGCACATCCACCGGCCGGGAATCCGCGACGTCGGTGGCGTGCGCTACTGCAACGACGGCGACTGGGTCGAGCACTGCTCGGCGCTGGTCGAGGACCGCAGTGGGCGTCTCGGTCTGCTGTTCTTCACCGGCGATGCACGGCTGATCGGCTTCGCGGGCCAGCCGGCGGTGCCGGCGCCTGCCGCCGTGCTCGATGTGGCCGCCTGAGGCCCGGAGCACCTGATTGCGAATCGCGGTCGTCACGGACGCCTGGCGTCCGCAGACCAACGGCGTCGTCACGACGCTGGCGCGGACGGCCGAAGGCCTGCGCGCGCTCGGCCACGACGTCGTGATGATGACGCCCGAGGGCCTGCCCACGGTGCCGTGCCCGAGTTACCCGGAGATCCGGCTGGCGCTGTTTCAGGGGCGCCGGGTCGCTGCCTGGCTCGCGGACCAGCGGCCGGAGGCGCTCCACATCGCGACCGAGGGACCTCTCGGGCTCGCTGCGCGCAACGCCGCACTCCGCGCCGGCCTGCGCTTTACGACGTCCTACCACACGCAGTTTCCGAAGTACCTGCGCGCGCGCTACCCGCTGCCGGAGGCCTGGACCTTCGCGCTGCTGCGTTATTTCCACGGCGCGGCGGCGCGGACCATGGTCGGTACCGAGGCGGTCCGCCGCGAGCTCCACGAGCGGGGCTTCAGGCATCTGGTGCCGTGGTCGCGCGGCGTCGACACGGCCCTATTCCGGCCCCGGCCGGAAGTCCGGCTGCCGTACCCGCGCCCAATCCTGATCTTTGTCGGCCGGGTGTCGGTGGAGAAGAGCGTCGAGGACTTTTGCCGGGCCGAGGTCGCCGGGACCAAGCTCGTCGTCGGCGGCGGACCGCAGCTGGTGGAGCTGCGACAACGGTATCCGAGCGTCGTGTTCACCGGCTACAAGTACGGAGAAGAGCTCGCCTCGCTGTTCGCGGGCAGCGACTGCTTCGTATTCCCGAGCCGGACGGACACCTTCGGTCTGGTCATGCTCGAGGCGATGGCCTGTGGGCTGCCGGTCGCGGCTTACCCGGTCACCGGCCCGATCGACGTCGTCCGCAACGACCGGACCGGCTGCCTGCGCGCGGACCTTGCGGCCGCGATCGTCGCAGCCCTCGAACTCGATCGGGCACAGTGCCGGGCGCAGGCGCTCGAGTATCGCTGGGAGAACGCGACCCGGGAGTTCCTCGGCAACCTGGTCGAAGCGCGCGGTCCACTGCCGGCGCGGCGCACGCTGCGCGTGCGGATCGCCGCCGCGGTCAACCGGCGGCGGAGCCCCTGAGGCGGCCGCGCCCGGCGAACGCGTCGAACTCGAGCATCGGCCGGCGCGTGCGCTTGAACGTGCCAATAATCTCGCGCCACGCGTCGAGTACCTCCGGGTGACCGGCATCGGCGGGGTGCAGGGCGAGGCGCACGAGTGGCGAAGCGCCGTGCTGCTGCAGCCGCCGGGCGTTGACCTGCGCCGACAGCCGGCGCCGCCAGGCGCTGCGCGTCGACCAGACGAGGCTCGGCGCCGCGACGCGGCTGCCGTCGTGGATCCGGATCAGCGCGTCGCGGCTCGCCGTGTAGTCGAGCTGCGTGCCGGCAAGCGCGCGACGCGAGCCGGGCCCGAGCAGCCAGGCGGGCGCGACGAAGCTGCGCACCGCGAGCCCCATTGCCGTCAGGCACCGCAGCCCAGCCGCGAGTCGCCGCGCCGCTTCCGCCTCGGCGAGCGCCGCGAATTCCCCTTCGGCGGCCGTGTACAGGCGCCGCCGGGCCCAATCGAGCGGGCCGCGCGGCGGCCCCGCGTCGTCGCGATGCAGGTAGCCGTGCAGCGAGATCTCGTCGCCCGCAGCGACGCGCGCGCGCAATTCGGCACCGAATCCCGGCACCTCGTCGGCCGCCGGGCCGCCGTGATAACGCGGCACGACCAGCAGCGTCGCCGCGACCGCGCCGGGGGCCAGCAGTTCGAGCAGGCGCGAGCAGGCCTCCCAGGTGGCCGGCGCGACATCGTGGATCGACACCGCGTAGGCGCCTTCGCGGCTCGCGCCGTTCACGCCGTGAGCCACGCGCTCTCGGCCGGCAGCGGCGCACGCTCCAGCAGCCGCTCGTAGACCCGCAGCTGCCGCGCCAGGGTGGCGTCCCACGTGTAGCGCGCGAGCACGCGCGCGCGCGCGGCGGCGCCGCGCACTGCGGGGGCGCGGGCGAACAGGTCATCGACCGCCGCCGCCAGGCCGGCCGGGCCAGAGCGCGGCGCGAGCGCGCCGACGTCGGCGTCGACGAGCTCGGCGAGCGCGCCGCCCTCGTAGGCGACGACCGGCAGGCCGCAGGCCATCGCCTCGAGCGCCACCAGTCCAAAGGTCTCCTGGCGCCCGGCGTGCACCAGTGCGTCGCAGCCGGCGATGCGGGCCGCGACCGCGGCCGGATCGGCATCGTAGGGCAGCACGGTCACGCGCGGCGCCGGCCGCTCGCAGCGGTCGCCGCCGATGATCAGCAGGTGGTACGGCGCGCCCAGCAGATCGATCATCCGCAGCAGTTCTGGCAGGTTCTTTTCCGGCGCCAGCCGGCCGGCGAACACCAGCAGTCGCGTGGCCGGGCCGAGCGCGAGCTGCGCGCGCAGCTTTTGATCGCGACGCTCGGGCGCGAACAGCGTCGCGTCGACGCCGAGTGGCTGCACCTCGACGCCATGGATGCCCGCCTCCCGCAGGCGCGTGGCGACCACCTGGCTCGGTGCGAGTACCTGCGCGAAGCGGCCATAGAGCGCGCGCAGGTAGTGGGCGGCGAGCCGGCCGCCGTGGAAGCCGAGATGGTGCTGTGCGAGCCCGATCAGGTCGGAATGGCAGAACGCGACCGCCGGTATGCCGAGCTCGTCGGCGACCCGCGCCACCTGCCAGCCGACCAGATACGGGTCACCGGCTTCGAGCAGGTCGGGGCGCAACGTCGCAAGCGTGCGCCGGAATGCCGCGAGCCGGAGCGGGCAACGGTAGCCCGCGCGCAGCAGCGGGCTGCCGAATTCAACGACCTGGCCGGCGCTGCCCCGGTCCGCGGCGCCCGGCACCACCAGCGTGTGACGGACCAGCGGCTGGCGGCGCAGCCAGTCGTGTTTCGCGAGCAGGTATCGGCGGACCCCGCCGCTGGTCCTCGAGAAGAAAAGTGTCGCGTCGACGAGGTGCGGTATCACTCGGGTCGGTGCAGTCGGAGCATCCCCGGATGGTGCGGCCTTAAGATGACAGACCGGTGACGGTTGCATCGCCGTGATCCAATCAATATTTCAAAGCGCTGAAGTGGCCCAGGCTCGTGCATCTGGGTAAAATCGGGGCGCTGCAACAACCGCCAGCGACGGCGCCTAGCGGCTGCGTCCAAGGGGCACCATGTCCGAGCGCCACGCCTCGATCTTTCGGCTTAACCCGCTACTGTCGCGCTTCGTGCCGAGCGCCGTGGCGACGATTCTGGCGCCGCCGCTCGAGCACATGCTCTCGCTCCGCAGGCTCGCGCGAGTCTATGAGCAGCTTGCCGACACCGGCGATCCGGTCGACTTCGCGAACAGCGCGATCGACTATCTGAAGGTCCGCTTCGAACCCCACGGGGCACTCGCCGAGATCCCGACCACGGGCCCGCTGGTGATGGTCGCCAACCACCCGTTCGGTGGCATCGAGGGTCTCTATCTATATTCGCTTCTGGCCACGCGCCGCAGCGACGTGCGCATCCTCGGGAACCAGCTGCTCAGCCGCGTGCAGGAGCTGCGGCCGGCGCTGTTCTCGGTCGACGTGCTCGGCGGTAGGGCGGCGGCGCGCGGCAACTCGGGCGCGCTGCGCCGTGCACTGCGCTGGGTCGCGGACGGCGGTGCCCTGCTCGTGTTCCCGTCCGGCGAGGTGTCGACCTTCGACCCGGCGACGCGCACCGTCGTCGACGCGGCCTGGAGCAGCTCGGTCGCGCGCCTCGTGCGCCTGGCCAAGGCCGAGGTCGTGCCGGTGTTCATCGACGGCAACAACAGCCCCTTGTTCCACATCGCAGGCTTCGTGCACCCGCGGCTGCGGACCGCGCTGTTGCCGCGCGAGCTGCTGAACAAGGGCTACCGCCGCATCCGCGTGCAGGTCGGCCGGCCCGTGACCGCGAAGCAGATCGAGGGGCTCGATGGCGACGAGGCCCTGACCGAGCACCTGCGGCTGCGCGTCTACGCGCTCGCCAGCGACTGCCGGCAGCCGGTCGACCTCGACCGCGCCGCGGACGGCCGCGCGCTCGACCCGGTCGCGCGCGGCGCGCCGGGGGAATGGCTCGAGCGCGAGATCGCCTCCCTCGACCCGGCACAGCGGCTGGTCACGGGCGGCGGACTCGAGGTCTGGCATGCCAACGGCGCGGCCGTACCGCAGCTCATGCAGGAGATCGGCCGCGTGCGCGAGCTCACGTTCCGCGTCGTCGGCGAGGGCACCGGGCGGTCGCGTGACGTCGACCTGTTCGACGATTACTACGAGCAGCTCTTCGTGTGGAACCCGGTCAGCCGCGAGATCGTCGGTGGCTACCGCATCGGCCACACGGACCGGATCCTCGGTCGTTTGGGCATCCGCGGCCTCTACACGAGCACGCTCTTCAAGTACCACAAGTCGCTGCTGCCGTCGCTCGCTCCGGCGCTCGAGCTCGGCCGGTCATTCGTGCGGCCGGAGTACCAGCGCAACTTCGCACCGCTGCTGCTGCTGTGGAAGGGTCTCGCCGCGTACGTGATCGCCCACCCGCACTACCGCACGATGTTCGGCCCGGTCAGCATCAGCAACGACTACACCCAGGCGTCGCGCGCGCTGCTGACGGGCTTCCTGCATTCGCGCCACAGCGACCTCGAGCGACGCGGGCTCGCCCGGCCGCGCCACCCACTGCCGACCGACGGCGACGTGCGCCTGGTGCGGCGGGCGGCGGCCGAGGTCGAGACTCTGGAAGCGATCGAATCGCTGCTGAATTCGATCGAGCGTGACGGCAAGGGCGTGCCGGTGCTGCTGCGCCAGTATCTGAAGCTCGGCGCGAAGGCGATCGGCTTCAACGTCGACGACACCTTCGGCCATTCGATCGACGTCCTGATCTCGGTGAACCTCGACGCCATCGACGAGAAAGTGCTCGTCAAGTACATGGGCGCGGCGGGCGCCGCGCGCTTCCGCGCGGCACGCGGCAGCTGACTGCGGCGGCGGCCGCGGCGCGGCCGGCCGGCCGCGACCCACGGGTTGAAAGGACATTATAAAAAATGTATAAGACCATGAGAATGCGATTGTTATTGTGTCAATCGGTGCCTGGCACTGCATTCCATTGAACGCCAGATCGCGCGACGCCGCTGGCCAGGGGCCGAGCCTCGGTCCGGGCCGCGCCGCGCGCGCTTCGACGACGCGGCGTCGGCGCCATGTGACGCTCGCGTGACATCGTGGCGGCGCCCGGCGCCCGCTGGGCGGACGCTGTGCGCGATCGGGTCGACCCGATATAGTGCAGCGGTCTTAACTGATCACCGGATGCGGAAGCTGTGACCGAACTCGGCCCCCACATTTCTCGCCGCTTCAACGAGGACCTCGAGGGCGTCCGCAATCGCGTGCTGCAGATGGGCGGCTTCGTCGAACAGCAGCTGTCCTTCGGCGTCAGCGCGCTGATCGAGAGCAACAGCACCCTCGGCGACGAGGTGGCGCGCGGCGACCACAAGGTCAACGCGATGGAAGTGTCCATCGATGAGGAGTGCAGCCGGATCCTGGCGACGCGCGCCCCGGCGGCCTCCGATCTGCGCCTGATCGTCGCGATCATCAAGACGATCACCGACCTCGAGCGCATCGGCGACGAGGCCGAGAAGATCGGTTACATCGCCTCGCGGCTGGCGTCGATGGAGCGGCCGGCGGACCGCTACCGCGAGATCAAGCACCTCGGCCGGCTGGCGCAGCAGATGGTGCACGACTCGCTGGATGCATTCGCGCGCCTCGACGCCGATCATGCCCTCAAGATCTGTCGCGAGGACCGCGTACTCGACGACGAGTTCGAGTCGATCCAGCGGCAGTGCATCACGTTCATGATGGAAGATCCGCGCACGATCCGTCGCGCGCTCGACGTCCTGTGGGTCGCGCGTGCCCTCGAGCGCATCGGGGATCACGCCAAGAACATCTGCGAATACGTCGTCTTCATGGTGCACGGCAAGGACATACGCCACACGGCGCTCGACGACGTCGAGCGGGAACTGCGCTCGCGCGCCAGCAGCTGAGCGCACCGTGCGACTAGCGCTCGATCGTCGCCGTGCGAATCTCGCCGGCTTTGCCGGATGCGTCGGGTTGCTGGCAGTGGCGCTCTTTTTCCAGTACGTGCTGCACCAGACAGCGTGCAACATGTGCATCCTGCAGCGGATCGCGGTCGGCGCGCTCGGCCTCGTGTTCCTGGCGGCCGCGATACAGCACCCGGCAAACGCCGGCGCGCGGATCTACGGCCTGATGCTAGCGCTGGCGGCGCTCGCCGCCGCGGCGCTGTCGGCGCGCCACGTCTGGATGCAGCTGCAGCCGCCCGGCAGCCTGCCGTCCTGCGGCGCCGACTTCTACACGATGCTCGACATGCTGCCGTTCCACGAGGTCGTGAGGCGGATCGTGATGGGCGGCGGCGAGTGCCAGGCAATCGACTGGTCGTTGTTCGGCCTGTCGATGCCCGCCTGGCTGCTGCTCGCAGTGACCGGCCTCGGGATCCTCGGCGTCGCCGGCAACGCCGGGCTGCCGCGCAGCGCCGGCCGCTGAAGCGGTCGGGCGGACCCTCAGCCGAGCAGGCGCTCGAGTACCCGTCCGTAGGTATCCGACAGGGTGCCGATATCCTCGACCCGCACGTGCTCGTTGACCATGTGGATCGTGCGGTTGACGACGCCGAGTTCGACGACCTGGGCGCCGAGCGGCGCGATGAACCGGCCGTCGGACGTGCCGCCGCCGGTGGACAGTTTCGGCCGCCGGTGGACCACGTCGGCGACCGCCGCCGCAACCGCCTCCGACAGCTCGCCCGGCGGCGTCAGGAACGGCAACCCCGACACGAACCAGTCGAGCGTGTAGCGGACGCGGTGGCGGTCGAGGATCTCAGCGACCGCGCGCTGCAGGCCCTCGAGCGTCTGCACCGGCGACCAGCGCAGGTTGAATCGGGCCTTGAGCTCGCCCGGTATCATGTTGGGCGCGCCCGTGCCGGCATTGAGGTTCGAGATCTGGAACGAGGTCGGCTCGAAGTGCTCGGTGCCGTCGTCCCAGTGCCGCGCGCAGAGTTCCGCGAGTGCCGGTGCGAGACGATGCACCGGGTTCTCCGCGAGATGCGGGTAGGCGATGTGGCCCTGCACGCCGTGCACGGCGAGTCGGCCGCTGAGCGAGCCGCGCCGGCCGATCTTCAGCGTGTCGCCGAACTCCTGCTCGCTCGACGGTTCGCCGACCAGGCACCAGTCGATCCGCTCGCGGCGCGCCTTCAGGTGCTCGACCACGCGGCGGGTGCCGTCTACCGACGGCCCTTCCTCGTCGCTCGTGATCAAATAGGCGATCCGGCCTCGGTGCCGCGGGTGCGAGTCGACGAAGGCCTCCGTAGCGGTGATCATCGCCGCCAGGCCGCTCTTCATGTCGGCGGCGCCGCGACCGTAGAGGGCGCCGTCGCGGATCGTCGGCACGAACGGGTCCGAATGCCAGTCCTCGACCGGCCCGGTTGGCACGACGTCGGTGTGCCCGGCGAAGCACAAGGTCGGTGCGTCGGCAGTGCCGCGCACCGCCCAGAAATTCAGCACCGAGCCGAACGGCAGGCGCTCGATCGAGAACCCGCGGGCGACGAGACGCTCGATCATCAGCTCCTGGCAACCACCGTCTTCGGGGCTGACCGAGGGGCGGCGTACCAGTTCCTGCGTCAGCGCGAGCGTATCGGCCATGGGACCCGCGTGTGGGAAGGACGCGCGCCTTTATACGGGGAGGCCGCGTGGCCGGCAAGCGGCCGGCCGGCATCACAGCTCGAAGCAACGGGTCGGGGGTGATTTCCGGGAATGGCTGTGACAACAGCAGATTACGGTAATTATTTCGAAACAGACTGACTCGAGCTGCAACAAAAACGTCATCTGGCAGGCCGATAATCCTCCGCTGGCTCGAAAGAACAAAAGCTGGTCGAAGCGCGGGCGGTTGAACGGGTTGGGCGCCGCCGGCCGCCATCGAGACTCTGCAACACCACGGGCATTCATGCAGATGCTGCCGACCCTGATCGCAACGCCGGCGCAGGCCGCCCGCGCGCACCGTTCCCGACCGCTGCGCCGGCGCCGCGCGGCGCGAGATTGTCGGTGATGTCGACACCGCTCGCGACCAGCAGCCACGATGTTCGCGCCGGCGTCCCGCGGGCCACCGTATCCGCCGCGGCCGACGAGTCCCAGCCGGGCGAGGTGCTCGACACCAAGACCGTGGGCCAGGTGACGGTCAGCAACCCGGTCATGACCGCGCGCGCCGTCGACGTCTACTACGGCGACAAGCTGGCGATCCGGCAGGTCAGCATCGACATCGCGCGCAACGCCGTCATCGCCTTCATCGGGCCGTCCGGCTGCGGCAAGTCGACGTTCCTGCGTTGCCTCAACCGGATGAACGACACGATCGACTCGGCGCGCGTCACCGGCACGATCACGCTCGACGGCCGGGACATCTACGACCGGCACCAGGACGTCGTGCGGCTGCGGGCGAGGGTCGGCATGGTGTTCCAGAAGCCGAACCCCTTTCCCAAGTCGATCTTCGACAACATCGCCTACGGCCCGCGGGTCCACGGGCTCGCGGCGCACAAGGCCGATCTCGACGAGATCGTGCAGACGTCGCTGCGCAAGGCCGGCCTGTGGGAAGAGGTGAAGGACCGGCTCGATCATCCGGGCACGGGCCTGTCGGGCGGCCAGCAGCAGCGCCTGTGCATCGCGCGCGCGATCGCGGTCGATCCGGAGGTGATCCTGATGGACGAGCCCTGCTCGGCGCTCGACCCGATCGCGACCGCCCGCGTCGAGGACCTGATCGACGAGCTGCGCCAGCAATTCGCGATCGTCATCGTCACCCATAACATGCAGCAGGCGGCGCGCGTCTCGCAGCGTACCGCCTATTTCCATCTCGGCGCCCTGGTCGAGGTTGGCTCGACGGGCCTCGTCTTCACCAACCCTCGGCACAAGCTGACCGAGGACTACATTACCGGCCGGTTTGGCTGAGGCGCGCGGCGTGGAAGGGCACACGGTCCGGACCTTCGACGGCGAACTGCTGAACCTGCGTACGCGCGCGCTGGCGATGGGTGGGCTTGCGATCGATCAGGTGCAGCGCGCGGTGCAGGCGCTGGTGCGTGACGACGATGACGATGCGCGCGAAGTGATCGCCCGTGGCGCGCAGATTACGCGCTACGCGCAGGCGATCGAAGACGAATTGGTGGCGCTGATCGCGCGCCGGCAGCCGGTCGCATCGGACCTCAAGGCGATCCTGGCGATCGGACGGGTCGCGACCGATCTGGAGCGGGTTGGAAATGCGGCGCGCAAGATTGCGCGCCTTGCGATCGAGCTGCACGCCGCGCCGAGCGGCGCGCCGCTGCACAAATTCCATGGCGACGTGCGCAAGATGTCGCGGCTGGCACTGGCGATGCTGCGCGATGCGCTCGATGCATTCGACCGCGTGGAT
>JANXWS010000061.1 GCA_025351005.1 Pseudomonadota bacterium
CGACCGCCGCGGCTACTGCGACCGACCCGGCGCCGCGCAAGCGCCGCCGCCGGCGTCGCGGGCGCGGCGGCGGCGCGTCATCGGCGCCGGCGCCGGCGGCCGAGGCCACGGCAACCGGCGAGCGCAGCGCGCCCGGCACAGGCATTGCCGCGGCACGGCCCGGCGCCCGCCGACTCGCTCTGATCGCCGCCGCCCTGCTTGGCGCGGCGACCGTCGCCTGGCTCGTGCTCGCGCGCTGACAGCCGACTACAGCAATTCGGCCACCGTGTCGATGCCGACGAAGCCGGCGGTGTCATGCGCCGGCCGTCCCGAGTCCGGCCGGCGCACGGCGCGCAGCCACCGCACGCCGAAGTCGCGGGCTGCGGCCAGCACCGGCAGGCTGTCGTCGACCATCAGGGTGCGGCGGGGATCGATGGGCGTGGCGGCCGCGAGGCTCGACCAGAAGGCGGGATCCGCCTTCGGCGCGCCGAACGGATGGCTCGAGTAGACCGCGTCGAGGTGCCCGATCAGGTCCACGCGCTCGTCCTTGATCGCGAGGGTCTCCGGGTGGGCGTCGGTGACCAGCACGCAGCGCTTGTCGAGCGCCTTCAGCCGCCTGAGGAAAGCTTCGGCGCCGCCTAGCCAGGCGACCTTCTCGCGCACGCCGCGCTTGAGCGCGCGCACGTCGAGCTCGAGCTCGCGGGTCCAGTAATCGATGCAGTACCAGTCGAGGCTGCCACGCGCCGACGCGAAGCGCGGCATCAGCGCCGCCTGCGCCGCCTCGAAGGACAGCCCGCGGGCGCGGCCGTACGCCGCCGGCACGTGTTCCTGCCAGAACCAGTTGTCGAAACGCAGATCGAGCAACGTGCCGTCCATGTCGAGCAGCACCGTGTCGATCTCATCCCAGGGCAATGGCGCGGTCGGCGGACTCACGCCTCTATGATATAACCGAGCACTCCCCGGCCCCCAATGCACCCTTCTCCCCCTCTGCTGCTGTCCGACGTCGTCGCCCTCGCCCGCGCCGCCGGCGAGGAGATACTCGCGGTCTACGCAGGGGAATTCACGGTCACGCGCAAGGGCGACGACTCCCCGCTGACGGTCGCGGACCTGCGGGCGCAGCGCGTGATCAGCGCCGGGCTCGCGAGCCTCACCCCCGACGTCCCGGTGATCTCCGAGGAAGCGCCGGTCCCGCCGCTTGCCGAGCGCAGCCGCTGGGAGTGGCTGTGGATGGTCGACCCTCTCGACGGCACCCGCGAGTTCGTCGAGCGCAGCGGCGAGTTCACGGTCAATATCGCGCTGGTGCACCGCCACGCACCGGTGCTCGGCGTACTGCACGTGCCGCTGACCGGAACCGACTACTACGCGGCGGCCGGCGCGGGGGCCTTCCGTCAGGGCCCCGGGACCGTCGCCGAGCGGATCGTCGCGCGTGCGCTCATCGCGGGTACGCCCCGGTTGATCGCGAGCCGCTCACACCGTGGCGACCGGCTGAACGGCTTCATCGAGCGCATCGGACCGCACCTCTTCGAGCCGCTGGGCAGCGCGGTCAAGTTCGGCCGCATCGCCGACGGCAGTGCCGACGTCTATCCGCGCGTTGGTCCGACGTCCGAGTGGGACACCGCCGCCGGCCAGGCTATCGCGGAAGTCGCCGGCGCCCACGTCGTCGGCCGCGACGGCAATGCGCTTCGCTACAACGCGCGCGAGACGATGGTGAATCCCGACTTCGTCTGCTACGCCGACGGGTCGCGTCCGTGGCACGAGTACCTGTGAGCGGGCGTTGAGTGGACTGCTGTACCTGGCGCTGCTCGGCGGCGTGCTCGCGCTGGCCTGGAAGGTCAATGTCGAGGCACGCACGGCCGCGAACGAGGCCGCGCACGACGCCTGCGAGCGCGACGGCCTGCAGCTGCTCGACGGCACCGTTGCCTTCAAGTCGTGGCGCGTCGACCGCGATCGCCGCGGCCGCGTCGCGCTCCGACGCACGTACGTGTTCGACTACAGCGACGACGGCACCTCGCGCCGGCAGGGGTTCGTGATTCTGCGCGGCCGCGAGGTCGAGATCGTGGGCCTCGGGCCCACGCTGGTGCACGCCAAGAGCGCATGAACGCCGGCGTCGACCTGCACCTGCACTCGAACTGCTCCGACGGCGTGCTGGCGCCGGCGGCGCTCGTCGAGATGCTCGCGAGTTCCGGAATCGGGCTGTTCGCGCTCACCGACCACGACAGCGTCGCCGGCCTCGCAGCCGCTGCGGCGGCCGCCCTGCATCACGGCCTCGCCTGCGTGTCCGGCATAGAACTCTCGGCGCGCTGGCGCGGCCGGACGGTGCACGTCGTCGGCCTCGGCGTCGACGCCGCCGCGCCGGCACTCGGGCGCGGCGTCACCGCACGCCGCAACCTGCGCTGCGC
Source organism: Pseudomonadota bacterium (assembly GCA_025351005.1). GTDB lineage: Bacteria > Pseudomonadota > Gammaproteobacteria > Steroidobacterales > Steroidobacteraceae > CAIKZZ01. The sequence goes on from JANXWS010000061.1 coordinate 2,379, forward strand.
GCGCGCGCTCGCGATTGCCGCCCGCCTCGAGCAGGCCGGCGCGCCCGGCGAGGCGGCCCTTGCCGCCCTCGCCGGCGTCGAGGTGCCAACCCGGACGCACTTCGCACGCGCGCTCGTTGCCCTCGGCGCCGCGCCCGACGTGGCCGCCGCATTCGAACGCTGGCTTGGCCGCGGCCGAGCGGGCGACGTCGGTGCCGACTGGCCGGGGCTCGGGGAAACGGTCGCGACCATCACCGCGAGCGGCGGCGTGGCGGTGCTCGCGCACCCGCTTCGCTACCGGCTCTCTGCCGGCCAGCGGCGCGCGCTGGTGGCGGAGTTCCGGGGCGAGGGCGGCGCTGCGCTCGAGGTGGTCACCGGCGGCGCCGCACCGCACCAGGTCGACACGGCGCTCGGGCTCGCGTTGCGGGCGGGTCTCGAGGGCTCGGTGGGCTCGGACTGCCACGACCCCGCGCTGCCGTGGCATCGACCGGGGCGATTGGCTAAGCTGCCTGAGGCTGTCGTGCCGGTCTGGGACCGGTGGGTCGCGGAACCGCGGCGGGCACTCGAGGCATGACGGACACAAGCGACAAGGTCAACACCGAGCTGTTCGAGCGCCTCGAACGACTCCGCGAACTGCGCATCGAGCACCGTGACCTGGACGATGTCATAGAGCGCCTGCAGCTGGACCTGCGGATCGACGAACTGCGGCTGAAGCGCCTGAAGAAACGCAAGTTGCTGCTCAAGGACCAGATCACCCGGCTCGAGAGCGAGCTGATCCCCGATCTGAACGCCTGACGCGGGCGCACGCCGGACACGAGCCGCATGAACGACTTTGCCACCGACGCGACCCTGCTTGCCCGCGCCTGGCTGACGGCCGGCACGCTGGCCGGCCTGCTGCTGCTCGGCCTGTCGCTCGCCGCCGGCTGGCTGGCGGCGCGACTGGTCGCGCGTTCGGCGCGCACGGCCCGCTCGACCGACGATGCGCTGCTGAGCGAGGCGTCGTCGCTCGGCGTCCCGTACGCGATCGTGCTGGCCGCGCTGCTCGCCGGCCGCGGCCTGATCGGCCTCACGAGCCTGGACACCCGGTTGCTGGACCTGTGCCTCGCGCTGTTCGGCTCGCTGGTCGCGATCCGCTTCGTCGCCTTTCTGCTGCGCGTCTCGCTCGGCCGCAACGGGCCGCTGCGCGCCTGGGAGCTCCGGGCGGCGCTGTTCGTCTGGTTCTTCGTCGCGATGCACCTGCTCGGCTGGCTGGAGGCCGTGATCGGCTCCCTCGACTCGATCGCGGTGACTCCGACCAAGTCCGGCGAGGCGCCGCTGACGCTGTGGTCGATCATCCGCTCGCTGTTCACCGTCATCGCCTTTGTCATCGTCGGCGCCTGGATCGGTCGCGCGCTCGACCGTCGCATTGCCACGATCAAGGGCCTTGCGGCCAACACCCGGATCGCGGTCGGCAAGTTCGCCTACGCATTCCTGATCGGCTTCGGCGTGCTGCTCGGCCTGTCGGCGTCCGGCCTCAATCTGGGCGCACTAGGCATCTTCGGTGGCGCGCTCGGCCTTGGCCTCGGTTTCGGCCTGCAGGCGATCGCCGCCAACTTCGTCAGCGGCTTCGTGCTGCTGATGGACAAGTCGATCAAGCCGGGCGACGTGATCAGCTTCACCGGCACGATCGGTACCAGCACCGAGGGCTTCGGCTGGGTCGAGGAGCTGCGCGGCCGCTACGTCGTGGTGCGCGATCGCGACGGAGTCGAAACACTGGTGCCGAACCAGAACCTGATCACCAACCAGGTGATCAACTGGAGCTACAGCGACAAGCGCGTGCGGCTCAAGCTGCCGGTGCGCGTCAGCTACGACGACGATCCGGAGCGCGCGATGGACGTGCTGCTCGAGGCGGCCAAGTGCTCGCCGCGGATCCTGCGGGATCCGCCGCCGGTCGCGCGCCTGATGGGCTTCCACGACTACGGCCCCGACCTCGAGCTGCGCTTCTGGATTGCCGACCCGGAAGGCGGCGTCAACAACGTGCGCTCGGACGTCAACCGCGCGATCTGGCGGCTGTTCAAGCAGCACGGCATCACCATTCCGCGGGCGCAGCTCGACGTCCGCATGTACGACGCCGACGGTCGCATCATCGGCGTCGGCGCATTGCCGGTGCGCGAGCGAGTCACGGCGCCGGGCTCGCTGCCGGCCCAGGGGCAGCCGCCGGCGAGCGGTGGCGGCCACCCGTTCGGCGCCTGAGGTGGGCATCGAGCTCGCGCCCGGTCTGACGGTGCCGGACGACGAGATCGAATTCGATTACATCCGCTCGCCGGGTCCCGGCGGCCAGAACGTCAACAAGGTCGCGAGCGCCGTGCAGCTGCGCTTCAACGCCGGCGCGTCGGTGGTCCTCGACGAGTGGAGCCGGGCGCGGCTCGCGACGCTCGCCGGGCGGCGCCTGGCCCGCGACGGCTGGCTGGTGCTGAGCGCGCACCGCCATCGCAGCCAAGAAGGCAACCGCCGCGATGCGCTGCAGCGGCTCGCCGACCTGGTCCTGGCTGCGCGGCAGCGCCCGAAGCCGCGGCGCGCAACCCGGCCGACGCGCGGCGCACGCGAGCGCCGCCTCGAGGGCAAGAAGCAGCGCACCCGCGTCAAGGGCCTGCGACGGCCGCCCGGCGTCGACTGAGCGGACGCTAGAGCCGGGTCGACGGCGGCGCGGCGGGCTGCGGGACGACGGGCTCCGCCGCTGCGGCGGCAGACCGCGAGTGATCCTTCAGGTACCCGTCCCAGGCTCGTGCGACCGACAGCAGTTCCTCGCCGCAGCGCGGCGCCCGCTCGGGCGCGATGATGCCGCGGCTGAGCGACCGCGCATGGCGGGCCGGCGCGTTGCCGTAGAGGATGCAGGCCACGGTCTCGAGCCGCGCGCGGGTGAAGGCATGCGACTCGAGATACTCGAAGCCCGACTCCGGCTGCTCGAGGGCACTGTCGTAGAACTCGATCGCGGCCGCGGCGCTCGGATCGCCGTCCTGCTCGGCAGCCGCCAGCGTGATCGCCGCGAACTCGTCGCTGGCGCGCTCCGCACCCTGCGGCACGGGCAGGCCGTAGAGCCCGACCAGCGCGCGCCCGACCTCGGCAAAGAGCGCGAAGGTGACCGCGCCCGAGAACAGCTGTTCGGCGTGCTCGGCGCTGGCTCCGCTCTCGCCCGCGATCACGAGTACCGCGTCCAGGAACTCGTAGCAGATCGTGACCGTGCGAGTCCCGGCGCTCCAGCTGGTCGTGCTGTGGCCACACTCGGCGATCGTCAGCGTCACGGTCGCGGGCAGCGCGAGCACGCGGTTCAGCTCTTCCGCGACCGATTCGAGGAAGCGCTGGTGTCGCAGCTCCTCGTAGTAGACCTCGTAGTCCGCGGTCGCCGGGCGCTGGTACGACGTCACGAAGTCGACCCGATCGTCGCCCGCTGCGGCCGCGCTCGCCGGCAGAGCCGCGAGCAGCAATACCGCCAGAGCGCCGTACCCGACACCGGCGACCACCCGCCCGGCGACCGGGACGACGACGTTGCGCATGGATCCCGCGTCGGCCTCGCGATGCAGCGGCCAGAATTCCGGACTTGCCGCGCCGGCGACCGCGGCGACCGGCCGATCGCGCGCTTGGGGATCAAGCGCGCGATCGCCGGTCCAGGGATCAGAACTTCCGGTGCAGCGAGATGCCGAAGGTGCGGGGCTGGTTGGGGTAGGCGGAGACGCTGCCGCTCTGCGCCACCGACGGGAACGCCAGCAACAGGTACTGGTCGTCGGTCAGGTTGCGCGCCCAGAGCGTGAGGTCCCAGCCCGAGACGGAGAAGCCCGCGGCCGCATTCAGCGTGCTGACCTTCTGCGAGGCGACCGACTTCGGGATGTTGTCGACCAGCTGGTCCGTGTCGGTGAACTCGCCGTCGATGCGGAAGAACCCGTGCAGGCTGTCCTGACCCCAGAAGAACGTCACGGCGGGATCCAGGATCATCGTGTGGATGCCCGCCGGCCGCTGGCCGGACAAGTCGACGGTGCCGTTCGGGCCGAGCGCATTCGGGTACGAGTCGTAGACCGGCGACATGACCGTGCCGTTCAACGCCAACTCGATGGCCGGGACCGGCTTCCACAGCGTCTCGAACTCGACGCCCTTGGTCGACTGCTTGCCGGCATTGGCCAGGTAGAAGCCGACGCCCTGGAACAAGTTGGACTGGAAGCCCCTGATCGCCTGGTTGAAGACCGCAATGTTGACGACGGCCGTCTGCCACTGCGACTTCATGCCGAGCTCGTACACGGTCGACTTCTCCGGGCTTGCGAACCGCGAGCCGTAGCGGCCGTAGTACGGATTCGGGAAGCCGCCCAGCGGCGAGCGGTCCATCGTCGCCGGCGGCAGTGGCTTGCTGTCGATCGACAGGTTCCAGGACGTCGCCTTGAAGCCGGTCGACGCGCCGACGTAGAAGTTGATGTTGTCGGTCGCGGTCCACGCCAGTCTGGTCGTGTACGTCGCCTGGTTGTCGTTCGAGCTGTCCGCGAACGGCACCACCGGCGGCAGGAACTGCAACGGATAGAGTCCGAGCGCCGCGTTGCAGCCCGGCGGCGGATGGGCAGCCGAGCAGGGCGTGACACTGAGGAAATCCGCCAGTCCGGCCTGGGCCGGATGGGTCGCGATGTTGGCCGGTGTCGGCGGCAAGCCGGTGAGCGCGGCAAACGCACCGCCGAAGCCGATGTTGACCAGGTTCAGCGACGAGAAGACGTCCGTATCCGCCTGCGAGATGGCGACGTCCTTCTTGTCGGTCGAATAGGCGACCCCGACCGTCAGCTTGAGGCGCTCGGCAAACTTCCAGTCGATCTGGCCGAAGATCGTCGACGCCTTGCTCTTCTGCGTGGTGTCGACCGTCAGTCCCTGGCCCTGGCCGAAGAACGTGCCGACCGGCAGGCCGAGCGAGGTCTCGAGGCCGGGCAGCGTGAGCGGGCTGCCGCCGGCGCCCACGATCAGGCCGGTCGCGTAGTTACGGAAGTCGGCGCCCTGCAGCACGGAGTTGTTGTAGGTGACGTTCTCGTCGTTGTAGTAGCCGCCGATCATCCAGCCGATCGGGCCGTCCTTGTTGGAGGCGAGCCGGATTTCCTGGGTAAACGTGCGGATGTGCTGGTCGTTGAAGTCGTTCGCCAGGTCGGCGCTCGTGAAGTCCGCGTCGTAGGTGAAGTCCAGCTTCTGCTGGCGCAGCGCCGTGATCGACGTGAGTCGCACCGCGTCCACGTCCCAGTCGAGGTGCAGCGACACACCGCGGTTGTCCAGGGAATTCGTCGGCTCGTAGTTGTAATCCGCCTTGCGGTCAAAGAAGGGTCCGGTGTAGACCTTGCCGCCGATGGCCTGGATCAGGGGTACCGTCGGGCCCGGCAGCAGCATCGAGACGCCGCAGCAGATCTCGTTGATCTTGCCGATGTCGCCGATCAGCCGGACCGTGAACGTGTCGCTCGCCTTCCACAGCAACTGGGCACGGAGGTCCCAGCGATTGCGGTCGTTGGTCTTGCGACCGGTGTTGACGTCGTTGAAGTAGCCGTCACGCTTTTCGTAGGAGCCGGCCAAGCTGAACGCGAGGCTGTCGGCGAGCGGACCCGTGATCCGCGCCTTCGCCTGCTTGAAGCCGTAATCGCCGATGCCGACCTCGGCGTCACCGCCGAACTTGAACTCCGGCAGCTTCGAGATGATGCTGATGACACCCGCCGACGCGTTCTGGCCGAACAGCGTGCTCTGCGGCCCGCGCAGCACTTCGACCCGCTCGACGTCGACGAGATCGCCGATCGCGCCCGCCGACCGCGAGCGGTAGACGCCATCGACGAACACGCCGACCGACGGCTCGATGCCCGGGTTGTTGGCGCCGTTGCCGAAGCCGCGGATCTCGAAGTTCGTCTGGGTGGAGGTCTGCTCCTGCAGTACGTGCAACGACGGCACCACCGACTGCAGGTCGTTGAGGTCGTGGATCTGTGCGCGCTCGATCGTCGCCGCCTGCGTCACGGTCACCGCGACCGGGACCTCCTGCAGGGTCTGTTCGCGCTTGGTCGCCGTAACGACGACCTCCTCGAGCTGCGCGTAGGCCGGCGGCGCGAACAGTGCGATCGCCAGCACTCCCGCGCGAATAAGGTCCGTCTTAGTTACCACTGGAACCCCCCTGAGCGTGTTGATTTCGGGCAACAACTTCATTCTTGTGACGAGCGGCATCGGTGCCCGCGAGCGCTCATTATACGGCCCGGCGCGCCCGGCGCGCCCCCTCGTACGAGTTGTGCCGCCGCCACATCCCTCTCGACCACGCGGCCGTGGCAGCGCTCGCCCGGGTTAGGTTAAACGCGCCGCCGCCGCCGCGGAACAGCCTGGGAGTATATCCGCGCCGGCGCGCCACCTCGCCGCCGCCCGCGCGCATCGCGTGCTGCAGTGCGAGAACGCAACCGGTGGCCGCGGTCAGCCGTGCGTCACCTGCAGGATGCTGTGGCGGATCTGCTCGGACAGCACGAACTGCGCGTCGGCGGCGACGTCGAGCAGTGCCTGGTCGTACCCGAGGCAGCCGCCCGCGCCGACCTGGACGACGTCCCGTTCGCGCAGCAGGTCGAGGAAGCCCCTGAACAGAGTCTTGTCGAAGAACTGCGGCGAGCGCAGCTCGTAGAGCAGCGACATCCGGCTCGCCATCAGGTGGCAGCGGTTTTGCAGTGCGTCCTGGGTGATCGAGCCGGGGCCGGCCTTCAGCAGCAGCGCAATCGCCAGGTAGTAGCGCTCGATCACCTCGAGCGTCGCGTGCGCGAGCACCGACAGCTGCACCGCCTCGGTCGCGCCGGTGCGCGGCCGGCGCCAGACCGACCGGTCCGCGGAGCGCTCGAGGAGCCCCTGCTCGCCGAGCGTCTCCAGCAGTGCATCGACCACTGCCGGCACCTCCGCCTCCGACCAGCGCAGGAACAGTTCCTGCGCGATGTACGGGTAGATTCGCCAGGCGAGCCGCTGCACGTCCTCGCTGCGCAGGGCCGGGTTGTTCATGAACGCGCAGGCGATCAACGACGGCAGCGCGTACAGGTGCAGGATGTTATTGCGGTAGTAGGCCGCGAGCACCGCGTTCTCCTCGCTCATCCGCACCACCGGGCCGAGTGCGTGCGACACCGTCTCGACCATGCCGAGGCTGTGGCCGTACTCGATGATGGCGGCGCCGTCGTGCGGCGTGCACCAGACGTCGGCTGCGTAGGGCGCGCGCGCGGCCAGACGCCGGTACAGGTCGAGCTGGCGCACGAGGTCGGCCTCCGGCATCGCCTGGCGCGGCGTCGCGAGCAGCGCAAGCGCGAGCAGCGACACCGGCGAGATCGCCGCCGCCGAGTTGATCCGCGACTGGATCGCGAGCGCCAGCGAGTCGACGGCCCTCGGCAGCCACGCCGGCCGGCCGGCCGCCGCCGCCGCGCGCCATTCCGGCGCCTGACTATCGAGATGCTCCACGAGCGACAGCGGCTCGCCGAAACTGACGTAGACGCGGCCGAAGCGCCTGCGCAGCACGCCGAGGCCGCGCACGAGGCCGCGCACGCTCTCGCTCTGCTTGGGCGTGCCGGACAACTCGCCGATGTAGGTTTCGGCCTCGACCAGCCGTTCGTAGCCGAAGTAGACCGGCACGAACACGACCGGCCGCGTCGGGCCGGCGAGGAAGCTGCGCAGCGTCATCGCGAGCATGCCGGTCTTCGGCTGCAACAGCCGGCCGGTGCGGCTGCGACCGCCCTCGATGAAGTACTCGATCGGATGGCCGCGCTGCATCATGACGCTGACGTAGGTCGTGAACACGACCGGATAGAGAGCGTTGCCCCTGAAGCCGCGGCGCAGGAAGAACGCCCCGGCCTTGCGCAGGAAGCGGCCGATGACCGGCAGGTTCAGGTTGACGCCCGCGGCGATGTGGGGCACGGCAAAGCCGCGCGTGTAAATCACGTACGACAGCAGCAGGTAGTCCATGTGGCTGCGGTGACAGGGTACGTAGACGACCTGGGCGCCCTCCGAGGCGAGCTCGAGGCGCTCGGCGTGCAGCACCTCGACACCGTCGTAAAGCCGGTTCCAGACGCGCGTCAGCACGCCTTCCATTACCGCTACGAATCGCGGCGAGTAGTCGGCCGCTATCTCGAGCGCATAGCGGCGCGCCAGCTGCAACGCGTCGCGGCGGCTGAGGTGGCGGTCGCGCACCTCGGCCGCGACGGCCACGCGCACCGGGCGCTTGCGCAACACCTCGGCGATCACCGTGCGCCGGTGCGAAAGGTCGGGTCCGATGACTGCCGCGCGCGCGTTGCGGAACTCGAGGCGCATCGCCCGCGTCGCGCGGCGCGCCGGGCGTCGCGCGTCCTCGTCGCCGGGCGCCGTGAACGCACCGAGCGCCACCGGCTCGCCATAGCGCACGAGCGAGGCGCGCCCGTTGACGAACGTCGACAGCAGGCGGCGCACAGGGCCCACCAGCGTCCAGTCCTCGCTGAACAGCAGCCGGAACCAGGAGCGCTCCTTGGCTGGCGCGCGGCCCCAGAACACCGACACCGGCACGAAGTCGACGTCGCAGTCGTGCGCCGCGAGCGCCGCGGCGACCAGTCGCCGCAGGCGGCCCGGTACGCGCCGGTCGACGCGCGGGCGCAGCCAGCCGCGGTTGCGCTCGAGGAAAATCGTGGCGAGCGGCTCGCGGGCGGCGCCGAGCTGGAACCGTCGCGCCGGCGACGGCAGCCCGAGGCTGCGGCAGACGAGCGTGAGTGCCAGCAGGTCGGCGAGCGAGCGGTGCTCGAGCACGTAGAGCACCCGCCGGCCGCGACCGCGCAGCCCCTCGGCCTGCTCGAGCGGCAGCGCGGTGGGCCGCACCCACAGACTCGTCAGGCGACCGAGCAGCCACAGCAGGGTCCGGTCGAGCCCGAACAGGCCGGTCACGGCGGCAGCGCCGCCGGCGCCGCGATCAGCGCGAGCTTGGCGCGCCGGCCGAGGCGGCGGATCTCGGCCTCGCGCCGCTGCGCGCAGCCCTGGTCGCGCGCGGCCTCGACGTAGCGCAGGCGCGCCGGACGCCCGAGCCTGAAGAACCGTGCACCGCGCCCGGCGTGCGCGGCGTGCTCGGCGAGCCGCCGCAGGATGGAGGTCGTGACGCCCGTGTACAGCGCGCCGCGCTCGTTCTCGACGATGTACACGACCCAGCCGGTCATACTCAGCGCGGGCGGTCGGCCGGCGTCGCGCCGTTGGCCGCGTCGTCCTGCCGGTGGAGTTCCTCGATGTGCTCGCGCTGCGCCTTCTCGATGTCGGCGGGGATGGTCCGCTCCTTGTTGATCATGGTGTCGAACACGGTCGGCTGAGGCTTCGCGGGCGGCGGCGGTTCGCGATCGCCGCAAGCCGCGGCCAGCAGCGCCGCCAGTATCGTCAGGGCAACCAGCTTGTGCATGCGAGACCCTCCGGGGCGGCGGGTCGTTAGCCGCCGAAACGGTCCAGTGTCACCAGGAAATACTCGAACTGGCAGCAGATGTCGCGGATGCAGTCCTGCAGCCGATGGTCGCTGTCGAGCAGGTGCAGCGTCGCGCGGTGCTCGCGCGCGAAGCGCACGCTGCCGTCGACCGGCACGACCTCGTCGCGCCAGCCGTGCACGATCGTGATCGGGCAGTCCGGCGGCTGCGGCGTCTGGTCCTCGTAGCCCGGCATGTAGAACGCAGGCGCCATCAGGAACAGGCCCGCCGCGCGCAACAGGCGCGAGCCCGCGGTGGCCACGTACCCGCCCATGCTCGAGCCGACCAGCACCATGCGGCCCTGCAGCTCGCGGCAATAACCGAGCAGGCGCGTCACCCGCTCGTTCGGGTCGTCGATGCCGCGGTAGTCGACCGACTCCGGCTGCCAGCCCTCGGCGCGCGCGATCTCGGCGAGCGCCGTTATCTTGGCGCCCCACGGGCCGGACTCCTTGCCGTGCGAGAAGACAACGTATCGAGTCACCTGGCCGCGCCTCGCTCTGCGAGCACGAATCTTAACAGCCGCCGCCCCACAGCAGCGCGTCGAGATCTGCGGCGCGCGGCAACCGCACTCGGCCGCGCACGACGACGATGCCCTCGGCGACGAGCCGCCGGCGCTGCTCGCGGTAGGCCGCGCTGCCCGGCTTGAACGCGATCCGCCCGCCGGCGGCGACGACCCGGTGCCATGGCAGGTCGAGCGAGCGCGGCGCCATGCGGAGCGCCGCGCCGACGTATCGCGCTCGCCGTGGCAGGCCGGCCCGCGCGGCGACCGTCCCGTAGCTCGCGACCGTGCCGCGTCGCAGGGCCGCGACCACGCGCCAGATCGCGGCGATCGCCGCGTTCGGCGCCGCGCTGCTGCCGGCTTCCGTCCGTCTTGCGGCCGCCATCGCCATCGACCTCCGCGCGGCCCCTGCCGCGCTGCAACCGCGGTAATGTAGTGCAGCCGACCGAGGGGCGCGAATGGAAGGCGATCCTGGCCAGACACTCGCTTGGCGCGACCCGGTCGCGCTCCTGAACGCGTCCTCGATCTTCCGCGACCTCGACCACGAGACGCTGCGCTCTATCGGGTCGACCCTCGGCTGGCTGTCGCTGCCGGGCGGGGCGACTCTGTTCGAGGCGGGCGAGCCTGCGGATTCGCTCTACCTCGTGATCAGCGGCTGCGTCGGGGCCTACGCCGGCGACCCGCCGCGCCTGTTCGCGCGCATCCCGGCCGGCGAAACCGTCGGCGAGATGGGGCTGCTGTCGGGGCGGCCGCGCAGCGCGACGGTGCGCGCGCTGCGCGACTCGGACCTTGCGCGCCTGCCTCGCGAAGCGTTCGAGCGTGTGATCCTGCCGCACCCGGCGGCGCTGCTCCGCCTCACGCAGCTGCTCGTCGCGCGGCTCGAGGCGCGCGAGCGGCGCCCCACCGGCACCGGCTCGCGCACGTTCACCGTGGTGCCGCATGATGCGGGCGTCGAGCTCGACGCCTTCGCCACCGAGCTCGTCGCCGCGCTCGGCACCCACGGTCGCACCGAGCTCGTCCGCAGCGAGCACGGCGCCGATCACACGAGCGCGTGGTTCCACCGCGTCGAGAGCGCCAACGACTACGTCGTGTACCTCGCCGACGCGGGGCCAACCAGCTGGAGCAAGCTTTGCGTGCGCCAGGCGGACGCGCTGCTGATGCTGGCGCACGCCGCGACCGCCGCCGCCGCCTGGCCACTCGGCAGCGACGCCGGGCTGCTGGCGACGATCGGCGCACGCGCCGAGCTCGTGCTGCTGCAGGGGGCCGCGCACGCGGGCGGCGCCGCGAGCCGCTGGTGCGACGTGCTGCCCGACGTGCCGCACCACCACGTGCAGGGCCGCGGCGACGTCCTGCGGCTCGCCCGTCTGCTGACCGGGCGAGCGGTCGGGCTCGTACTCTCCGGCGGTGGCGCGCGCGGCTTCGCGCACATCGGCGTGGTGCGCGCGCTGCGCGACGCGGGCGTGCCGATCGACCTGGTGGGCGGCACCAGCATCGGCGCGATCATGGGCGCAGGCGTCGCCGCGGGCTGGACGACCGAGGAGATGATCGAGCGCTTCCGCCGCACCTTCGTCAGCACCAACCCGCTCAGCGACTACACGCTGCCGATCGTCTCGCTGGTCGCAGGCCGCAAGGTGAGCCGCCTGCTGCGGCAGGAATTCGGCGAGGTCGCGATCGAGGACCTGCGGCTGCCCTTCTACGCCGTCTCGGCCAATCTGACGACGGGACGCAGCAGCGTGCACCGGCGCGGCGAGCTGTGGCGCTGGCTGCGCGCCTCGGTGGCAATACCCGGCGTGCTGCCGCCGGTGTTCCACGGCGGCGAGGTGCACGTCGACGGCGGCGCGATCAACAACCTGCCGGTCGACGTCATGCGGGCGGCGAACCGCGGTGCCGTGATCGGCGTCGACGTCGGCAGCGACACGACGTTCACGGTCCCCATCCAACAGGTCGATCTGCCGCCGTTGTGGCAGATGTTCGACTGGTTTCGCCGTCACCGGCGCCGCCCGTCGATCCTGCAGATCCTGTGGCGCGCCGGCATGATCAACAGTGACGCCGCCACTGCCGCCGGTCGCGAGCTCACCGACCTGCTGCTGCAACCACCGCTCGCCGACGTCGACCTGTTGGACTGGCACGCCTTCGAACGCGCAATCGAGGCGGGCTACCGGCATGCCAGCCGTCGCCTCGCGGAGCTCGAGCGCGCCGATCGCGCGCGGCTCGGGCTCAGCTAGGCGCCGGCTGTTGGCAGCTGCAGCAAGTCCCCGCGCCGCGACGCCGAGAATGGGCTGGCAGTTCTGGGTGGACCGCGGCGGCACGTTCACCGACGTGGTCGGGCGCCGCCCCGACGGCACGCTCGATGCCCTCAAGCTCCTGTCCACGGTCCCCGGCCGGTACCAGGACGCGACCGTTGCCGGCATCGAGCGCCTGCTGGCACGCCACGGCGCGGCGGGCGCGACGATCGACTGCGTGCGGGTCGGCACCACGGTCGCAACCAACGCGCTGCTCGAGCGCAGCGGCGCTCGCACGGCGCTGGTCACGAATGCGGGCCTCGGCGACGCGCTCGCGATCGGCACCCAGGAGCGGCCGCACCTGTTCCGCCGCCGCATCGAGCTGCCGGCGCCGCTCTACGCGCGGGTCGTCGAGGTCGGCGGGCGCATCGACGCGGCCGGGCGCACGCTGCAGCCGCTCGACGAGCCCTCGCTGGCGCGAGCCCTCGCCGCCACCCGCGCCGCCGGCTGCGACAGCGTTGCGATCGTGCTGATGCACGGCTGGCGCCATCCCGAGCAGGAACGCGCGTGCGCGCGCCTCGCCCGCGCCGCAGGCTTCGGTGCGGTTGCGGCGTCGCACGAGGTCGCGGCCATCGAGGGCCTCGTTCCGCGCGGCCAGACGACGGTCGCCGACGCCTACCTCGCGATCCTCGTCGAGCGCTACGTGTCGACGCTGGTCGCGGCGCTGGCCAGGCTCGGGCCGAACATCCGGCTCGAGCTGCTGCAGAGCCACGGCGGTCTGGCGCCGGCGGCGGCATTTCGTGGCACGAACGGCGTGCTGTCCGGTCCCGCCGGCGGCCTGGTCGGCATGGTCCGGACCGGCCAGTCCGCGGGCTTCGAGCGCCTGATCGGCTTCGACATGGGCGGCACCTCGACCGACGTATCGCTGTTCGACGGCAGCTATCCGCGCCGCACCGAACTCATCGTCGGCGGCGTGCGCCTGGCGGTTCCCGCGCTTGACGTCCACAGCGTGGCCGCCGGTGGCGGCTCGCTGCTGCGCTTCAGCGAGGGCCGCTTCGCGGTCGGCCCCGACTCGGCGGGAGCCGTACCCGGGCCGGCGAGCTACGGGCGCGGCGGGCCGCTCGCGCTCACCGACTGCCACGTGCTGCTCGGGCGGCTCGTGCCGGCACGGCTGCCGGCCGTGTTCGGCCCGGACGGCCGCTCGCCGCTCGACGTCGAAGTGGTGCGCTCCCGGTTCGCGCGCCTGGCTGCGGAGGTGAGCGCCGCAACCGGCACGACGACGACGCCGACTGCGGTCGCCGAAGGGTTCCTCACGGTCGCCGTCGACACGATGGCGAACGCGATCAAGCACGTCAGCCTGCAGGCCGGCCACGACCCGGCCGGCTTCGTGCTCGCCTGCTTCGGGGGCGCCGGCGGCCAGGCCGCCTGCCGGGTCGCCGACGCGCTCGACATACCGACCATCGTCATCCATCCGCTCGCCGGCGTGCTCTCCGCCGTCGGCATCGGACTGGCGGTGCCGCGCGCGGTGCGCCGCGGCAGCCTGGGGCGGCCGCTCGACGCCGTCGGCATCGCCGCCGCGCGTGAGCTGATCGAGTCGCTGGCGACGGCCGCCCGGCCCGGTCTCGGCGGCGTGCGGGAGGCCGACTGCCGGGCGCGCGCCGAGATCCGCGCCGGCGACTCGGACGTGGCGCTGCCGGTCGAGCTCGGCACGGCCGCCACGATGGCGGAGGCGTTTGTTGCCGAGCACGCCCGCCGCTTCGGCTACCGCCCGGCGGACGACGCCGGTCTCTCGATCGCCGCCTGTAGCGTCGAGCTCGTCGGGCGCGGCGAGACGCCGTGCCTCGCGGTCGCGTCCGAGCCCGCAGCGCCGGATGCACCGGCCCGCGGACTCGCGTGGTTCGAAGGCCAGTGGCGTGAGGTGCCAATCATCGAGCGCGCCCGCCTGCCGCGCGGCACGCGGTTCGACGGCCCGGCGCTGCTCGTCGAATCGACCTCGACGACGGTGCTGGAGCCGGGCTGGTGCGCCGAGCACCGCGACGGCGGCGAGCTGGTGCTGCAGCGGCACGCACCGCGGCTGCGGCGCGCCGTCGACCCTGCGGAGCCGGATCCGGTGCTGCTCGAGGTATTCGCGGGCCTGTTCATGCACGTCGCAGAGCAGATGGGGGCGGTACTTCGCCAGACGGCGAGCTCGGTCAACATCCGCGAGCGCCTCGACTACTCGTGCGCGCTGTTCGACGCCGGCGGCCGCCTGGTCGCGAACGCGCCGCACATGCCGGTGCACCTGGGCTCGATGGGCGCCAGCGTCCGCGCCGTGCTCGAGCGGCACGGGGATTCGATACGTGCGGGCGACGCGTTCCTCGTGAACTCGCCGTACGCCGGCGGCACGCACCTGCCGGACCTCACGGTCGTGAGCCCGGTCCACCTCGGCGACCGGAGGGCGTTCTGGGTGGCGTCGCGCGCTCATCACGCTGACATCGGCGGCGTGACGCCGGGCTCGATGCCGCCGTTCAGCCGGAGCATCGACGAGGAAGGCGCGCTCTTCACCGGCGAACGCATCGTCGCGGCCGGACGCTTCGACGAGGCGCTGGTGCGGGAGCACCTCGGCCGCGGACCATGGCCGGCGCGCAGCGTGTCGCGCAATCTCGCCGACCTCGCCGCCCAGTTGGCCGCCAACGCGCGTGGCGCGACCGAGCTCGCGCGGCTGGTCGCCGAGCACGGCCCGCAGGTCGTCACCGCCTACATGCAGCACCTGCAGGCGCACGCCGAGGCGCGGGTCCGCGCGGCGCTGCGCGCACTCTCGATCGCGGGACAGGGGCCCGTGCGGAGCGAGCGCGAGCTCGACGGCGGTGAGCGTCTGAGCGTGACGCTCGAGGTCGATGCCACGAGCGGCACCGCGCGCGTCGATTTCGCGGGCACCTCGCCGCAGTCGGACAGCAACTTCAACGCGCCCCGCGCGGTCTGCACGGCGGCGGTGCTGTATGTGCTGCGGACGCTCGTCGACGGCGACCTGCCGCTCAACGAGGGCTGCCTGGCGCCGCTCGAGCTCTCGATCCCGCCCGGCTCGCTGCTCGACCCGCGCCCGCCGGCGGCGGTCGTCGCCGGCAACGTCGAGACCTCGCAATGCATCGTCGACCTGCTCTACGGCGCGCTCGGCGTGCTCGCCGACTCACAGGGCACAATGAACAACTTCACCTTCGGCGACGCCGACTGTCAGTACTACGAGACCGTCGCCGGCGGTGCCGGTGCCGGCCCGGACTTCGACGGCGCGAGCGGCGTGCAGACCCACATGACGAACTCGCGCCTCACCGATCCCGAGGTGCTCGAGTCGCGGCTGCCGGTACTGCTGCAGGAATTCGCCTATCGGCGCGGTTCCGGCGGCGCCGGCCGCCAGCGCGGCGGCGACGGGCTGGTGCGCCGCGTCGAGTTCCTGCGGCCGCTGTCGGTCGCGATGCTCGCGAACCATCGCAGGCTCGCGCCACGCGGGCTGGCGGGTGGCGCCGACGGCGCGCGCGGCCGGACCACGCTGCTGCGCCGCGACGGCAGTCGCGAGGTGCTGGCGGCGACGGCGGCCGTGTCGGTCACGGCCGGCGACCAGCTGCTGATCGAGACGCCGGGCGGCGGCGGCTTCGGCGCGCCGGTCGGGGGCGGGGGAAGCCGCTAGCGCTGCAGGTGCTCGTGCAGCACGGTCGCCACGTCGAAGTCCGGATCAAACGGCGGTCGGCCGCCGGCCGACTGCAGCCGGTTGAGACTGACCGGCTGCACGCGGCTGCCGCGCGCCCCGTGGCTGACGAGCCAGCAGTGCCAGTCGCCTTCCCGGGACGCCGCGAAGCCGAACAACAGGTTGACGTCGCGCTGCTCGGGCCTCGGGTTGACACGATGGTCGCAGATCGAGAACCAGGGCTGCGTGCCGGGGCGGGTCGGAAAGGCCTCGTCGCGCGCCAGTGACTCCAGGAACTGTGCCACCTGCTGCTCGGCGCGGAACCACACGACCGCGCCCGGCTGCTCGAACAACACCCAGCGCGTGCCGCGGGCGATGCTGTCGGTTACCAGGAGCGCGATGCGCTTCAGTCCGAGGTAGCGCCAGTCGGCGCTCGGCGTGTGCGGTCCCGCAAGCGTTCGCGCAGTCAGCAGGCGCCGGCCGCGAACCGCCTGCAGCGTATTGACGCCTGCGTCCGCGAGCCGCGCCCGCCACTCGTCGGCGACCACGCAGGCCGGCCGGAGTCCCGGCCGCAGCGGCCCGTCCTCGGGCTCGGCCGGCGACCAAAACGGCCGCTCGGCCCCGAGCCGCGCCAGCATTCCCGTGGCCGCCGGTCCGGGCGCGAACGACTCGAAGCGTCCTCGCAGCCGGTCATAGGCCTGGATCCACGGGAAGTACATGACCGCGTTGTCGCTCGCGAACTCGAAGCGGCGCAGGCCCTGCAGGGCAATCGCCGGCGAGCTCCAGTCGGACGGCGGGTCGACGACCAGCAGTGCGCGTCGCTCGCGACACAGCCGCGCCGCGACCAGCAGCGTGCTCGCGCCGATCGAGTGGTCGCGCGACAGCGGCGGTATGCACAGGAAGTTGAAGGCGTCGCCCTCGCCGAGCGCGAACAGCCCGGTGCGTTCGCTGGCCGAGCCGATGATGTCGTAGTCGGTCAGTGGACCGCCGTCGTCGGCGTCGGGGTTCGAGCTGACGTAGGCGGCGAGCGTCCGGCCGTCGCCGCGGTGGGTCGGCAACGGCCGGTCCAGCGGCAACGAGCCGCGCGTTCGCACCAACGCCGAGTCGGCGAGCAGCACCGCGACGTGCCGCGCCGAGTCCGGGTCGACGGACAGGCGCGCATAAATCTCCTGGTCCTCGACGTGCTCGGAGCCGGGCGCCCGGACACGCTGGATCACGAGGTTAAACTTGTCGCCGTCGCCGCGCGCGAGGTTGTCATAGTCGACCGCGGCACGCAGGAACTCGCGTGTTCCGGGACAGAGCGCCTCGACGGTCAGCGCGCCGTGCGAGGCCTGCAGCGTCAGCGTCGCCGGTCGGGCGCCGTTGACGACCCGCACCACCCGCGCGACGCGGCCGCCGTTCTCGAAGTACTGCTCGATGGCGTAAGAGAGCGTGCTCGGCTGCCACAGGCCGCCGAACACCGACTGGAAGTCGACGAAGCTAGTGACCGTGACGGCGTGGTTGACCGGGCCGCGCAGCGCCCGGCCGATGAAGGCGACGGTGGCGGTGTCGACGCGCGCAATCGCCTGCCCAGCGCCGACTTCTTCAGCAACGTGAATGCCGGGTACCAGTCCTTCTCGCAACCCGGAGTCCCCTCACCCAGTTGCCTGAGCGTAGCACACACCCGGCGATCTCCTGATGGGCGCCGGGCCGTGCGGAGTCCGGTCAGGTGCCCTTCGGCCGCGGCGTGCGCGCCACTGCGCCGGGCCCGGGCGTGACCGCGGCGTGCAGCCGCGCCGCGTCGCCTGCGGCGGCCGCGCGCGCCGCGGCGGCCTCGCGGCGCTTGCGCGCGACTTCCTCGAGCATCACTCGGAGCCACTCGGTAGGCACGTCGTCTCCCTCGCCACGGCGGTCGCCGCCCGACTATAGCGCGGCCGGACCGCCCGGCTGACGAGCTCCGCGTAGAGCGCCGCCAGCCGTTCCGCCATCGCCGGCGCCGACCAGGACGCCGCGTCGGCAGGCCCGGCGGCGGCGAGCTCGGCGCGCAGCCGCGGCTCCTGGAGGACGCGCGTCGTGACGGCGGCGAAGCCCTCGACCTCGTCCGGCGCGATGAGCGCGCCGCGCACGCCGCGCAGCACGTCTGCAGTGCCCATGATCGCCGTCGAGACGACCGGCACGCCGAGCGCGAGCGCCTCGAGCAGCACCAGGCCCTGCGTTTCGGTGCGCGAGGCGAACACGAACGCGTCGCCGGCCCGGTAGCAGTCGAGCAGCGTCGTGCCGCGATCGAGGTAGGCGACGAACAGCACGTTCTGCTGCAGGCCGAGCCGGCCGGCGAGCCGGCGCAGGTGCCCGAGCGCGGGGCCCTCTCCGGCGACGACCAGCAGCACGTCGGGGATGTGGCGGCGCACGAGCGAAACTGCCGCGAGCACGAAGTCGATGTTCTTCTCATGGGCGACGCGCGAGATGTGCAGCAGCAGCGGCCGCGCGCGGTCGATGCCGTAGCGCGCGCGGAACGCCGGGCCGTCACCGCCGCGGAAGCGGCCCAGGTCCAGCCCGGTCGGTAGCACCTCGGTGCGCGCCGTGACGCCATAGCTCTGCAGCCGGGCGAGCATCTGCGAAGACGGAACGATCAGCGCATCGACCGCCCGGCACTGCGTGACGCTCATGCGCCGCGCCAGCAGTCGCGTCAGCGCCCGCGGCAGCAGCGGCACGTAGTGGTACAGGTATTCCTCGAAAAACGTGTGGTAGGTTTCGACCACGGGCAGGCCGAGCTGCTCGCCGAGCGCGACGCCGGCGTAGTGGGCGACGAACGGTGTGTGGATGTGGACCAGGTCGTAGCCCTGCGTCTTGAGCCCTGGCGCGAGCGCGACGATCCGGCGCCGGCTCATCATCCGGTCCTCGGGGTCACGCGGCACCGCGAACGACGGCATGCGGATGACGTCCGGCTCTTCGGGCGAGGCCGCCGGATAGGCCGGGGCGATCAGCGTCGTCTGGTGGCCCTGCTCGAGGAGACTCTGACGGAACGTCGCGATCGACGTCGATACACCGTTGACCCGCGGGAAGCTGACGTCGGACACCATCAATATGCGCAAGACGACCTCGGCCGGAGCGGATGGCCGCGGCGCACGCTAGGCGCACTTCATGACGGCCGTGTGGCATGGACGGCGGGACCGCAGCCGCATGCCCTATCATCAGGTGCCCCGCGAGGAACCCCGATGCCCACTCCGGACCCAATCGAGGCGCTGCGCGCCCGCGCCCAGACGATCCCGCTCGATGCCCCCGCGCGCCGGCGGATCGAGGAGCGTCTCAACGGCCTCGCCTCGATGCGGCTGATGGGCGCGCGGCTCGACCTCGGCGATCCGGACGTCGTGCGGATCGGGCTCGCCGAAGTGGCCGAGCATCATCTCGGCGGCCTCGGCACGGGTGCGGTCAACGGCGCCGTGATCGCGGGCCTGTTCGACGTGGCTCTAGGCGTCGCCGGCACGCTGCAGTTCGGCGGCCAGCGCGCCGGCACGGCTGAGTTGTCGGTCAAGCTGATGCGGCCCGCCTTCGAGCCACCGCTCGAGGTGCTCGCGATCACGGTCAAGCACTCGCCGCACCTCGCCTTCACGGCCGCCGAGCTGTACTCGGACCGGCGCCTGTGCGCGATCGCGACCGGCATCGTTGCGCTCGCCACCAGCCAGCAGGACGGTGATTCCTACTGGTAGCCGCGCGCGGACGGTGCCGGGGGCGGCTGCGCCGGGCCAGCGGCCGGCGGCGGCGCCTCGCGCGCGCCCAGCATCTCCGCGAACTGCTTCTCGTCGACCAGCAGGCCGGACTGACCGTCCCACGTGGCGCCCTCCGGCAGCTCGTCGCGAACCCGGCGTGCGGATGCGACAACGGCCGCGGCGCTATCCCGGTCGCCGCGCATCACAGACACCGGGATGCCGCGCGACGCCTCGGCGAGCGCGCGGGCGCGCTCCCAGTCGATCTCCGCATCGTGGCTCGAAATCCGTTGCCATAGCGGCGTTCGGCCCGATTTTCGCAGCAGCGACGTCGGTCCGTGCTGCCACGCACGCCGGTCGTCCTCGAGCGGGCCGTAGGCCTGCACCAGCAACGTGTCGCCGTGCCAGCCAAGCAGGTACGGCTGGTTGACGACCCGCACCGGCGTGCCGAGCGGCACGATCTGGTAGAGGATCGCGATGTCCTCCGGGTAGAGCCGCACGCAGCCGTGGCTCGAGCGCATGCCGACGCCGTAGGCCTTGTTTGTGCCGTGGATCAGGTAGCTCGGCCAGCCGAGACGGAACATGTAGGCGCCGAGCGGGTTGTCGGGCCCGGCCGGCACCGTCGGCGGCAGGTCGTCGCCGTCGTCGTGGTGCTCCTTGCGCACCGAGCGCGGCGGCACCCACACCGGATCCTTGACCCGCGCGACGATGCGGGTCACGCCTTCGGGCGTCTGCCAGCCGATCTTGCCGATGCCGATCGGATGCGTGATGACGACCAAGGGCTCGCCCTTGGCGCGCTTCGGGTAGTAGAAGAGCCGCATCGCGGCGACGTTGATGACGACGCCCTCGCGCGGCGCGTCCGGCAGCACGAAATGCGTCGGCACCACGATCTCGCGGCCGGCGCCAGGCAGCCATGGGTCGATGCCGGGGTTGGCGCGGACCATCTCCTCGTAGCCGACGTTGAAGCGCCGCGCGATGTCCGGAAACGTGTCGTCGGCGCCTGCGACCGTGACCTGCAGCTCGCCGACGACGTCCTCGCCCGAGGCGTCGATGGTGAAGCGGTGCATGGCGACGGCACGCTCGAGCACCGGCGCCGGTGGCGCCGGCGGCTTGGCGGCCACCACGGGCGGCGGTGGCGGCCGGGACCGGAGCAGTGAGCAGCCAGCGAGCGCGATCGTCGCCAGCAGCGCCGCGACGCCGATCCCGGTGCTACAGCAGCGTCGGCCGGTCGGGGAGCTCATTGCCATCGCGACCGGAGCCCGGGAAATGTCGGCTCAGCAGCCGTGCCGCGGCCTCGACGCCGGCCAGCGCGCCGTGCTCCCAGCGACCTTGTCGGAATTCGAGCTGCATCGCCCGCGACACCTCGGCCCATTCGGTCGCCGTGACGAGGCCGTTGAAGCCGCGATCGGCGACGATCTCGACGGCGCGGTCGGCGAACAGCACATAGATGAGGACGCCGTTGTTCTGCTCCGTGTCCCACACGTGCAGACCGGCGAACACCTCGAGGGCGCGCTGCCGGGGCGTCTTGCCGGCCGCGATCGACCAGACGTCGAGGTCGGTCTCGACGACGAGCCGCAATTCGCCCTGGTGTCCCTGCTCGGCGCGCGCAACCGCCGCCTCGACGTGGTCGAGCACGGTGCTCGTGAACCGGCGCCGCGTCGCGAGCCGCGTCTCGAACAGGTGCCGGAGGATGCGCAGGACGCGGGTCATCGTTCACCAGCTCCCAGACGCGCCGCCGCCGCTGAAGCCGCCGCCGCCGCCGCTGAAGCCACCGCCGCCGAAGCCGCCACCGCCGAAGCCGCCACCGCCGAAGCCGCCAAAACCGCCACGGCCGTTGGTCCAGCCACCGCCGCCGAGGCCGCCGAGCAGTGTCAGCACGAATCCGGCGATCGCGGCCAGCACCGCGAAGCTCGCGACGCCGAGCAGCGCGAAGATGAGCCCGCCGGCGATGCCGCCGGTCGCCAGCGCGCCGACCGGGCGGCCGAGCAGGCGACGCAGCACCGGCCCCGCGACCAGGCCGAGCAGCAGCAGCACCGGCAGCGCGCCCTGGAAGCCGGGTGCGCCGCGGCGCGTCGCGTGCGCGGGCACCGGTGGCAGGGCCTCGCCGTCGACGAGCGCGATCAGCCGGTCGACGGCGCGATCGATGCCACCGTAGAAATCACCGGCGCGGAAGCTGGGCCGCAGGTACTCGTCGAGCACGCGGTTTGCGGCGAGGTCGGTGACGGCACCCTCGAGCCCCCGGCCGACCTCGATCCGCATGCGACGGTCATCCTTGGCGATGATCACGATCAGGCCGTCGTCGACGCTCTTGCGGCCGAGCTTCCACTGATCGACGACGCGGATACTGTAGCCGGCGATGTCGTCGGGCGCGGTCGAAGGCACGATCAGCACCGCGATCTGGCTGCCCTTGCGCGCCTCGAACGCGGCGAGCTTTCGGTCGAGCGCCGACTGCTGCTCGGCCGACAGCGTCCCGGTCAGGTCGCTGACCCTGGCCACCGGCGGCACGGCGACCTCAGCCCGCGCCGCCGGCAGCGCGAGGGCTGCCCCCAGCAGCACGGCGGCGGCGCGAAGCGGCACGGCGGACGCCACGTTGCCGGGTCGCGTGTTCAGGTACCCGGCTTGGCAGCCGGCGCCGCGGTAAAGTCCACCGGCGGCGGCTTCGAGATCTGAGCTTCGTTCTCGACGCTGAAGTTCGGCTTGACCTTGTAGCCGAACATCATCGCCGTCAGGTTGACCGGGAACTGACGGACGTTGACGTTGTACTGCTGCACGGCCTGGATGTAGCGGTTGCGGGCCACCGTGATCCGGTTCTCCGTGCCCTCGAGCTGGGCCTGCAGGTCGCGGAAGTTCTGGTCGGACTTGAGCTCCGGATATCTCTCGACGACCACCATCAGTCGCGACAGCGCGCCCGACAGCTCGCCCTGCGCCTGCTGGAACTGCTTCAGCGACTCCGGGTTACCGGCGTCGACCTTGACCGAGGTCGCCTTGGCGCGCGCTTCGGTGACGCCGATCAGGACCTGCTGCTCCTGCTGCGCGAAACCCTTCACGGTGTTGACCAGGTTCGGGATCAGGTCGGCACGCCGCTGGTACTGGTT
Organism: Pseudomonadota bacterium; assembly: GCA_025351005.1. Taxonomy (GTDB): domain Bacteria; phylum Pseudomonadota; class Gammaproteobacteria; order Steroidobacterales; family Steroidobacteraceae; genus CAIKZZ01. The sequence goes on from JANXWS010000061.1 coordinate 24,964, forward strand.
CAGCACCTCCGACCAACCGGACTTCGTCTGTTCATCGAGGTTCTGGATGCTGTTGTAGCCACAGCCCGACAACAGGGCACCGGCCGCCAGCACCGCGACTAGCCACGAGGTACGCAGGATCGATCGCATGAGCCCTCCTTGCGGCCCGGACGGCCGCCGCCGCCACTATATGGGACCTGGGCGGCCGAGACGCAAGTGGATCGGCCAGCGGAGCCGTCGGGTGGTGCCCTCCGGCCACAGCGGGGCGAGCGCAGCGGCGACGTCGGGCAGCGGGTCGCGGCCTTCGGCGGCGCGGTAGCGGTCGACCGCGGACCAGGTGCCGAAATAGCCGAGCGTGCGCTCCAGAGTCCAGTCGGCCGTGAGCTCGAACGGCGGCGTCGGGAGCGCCGTGAACGGAAACGGCAGCGAGCGGTAGCCGGACTCGACGTGACGACGCTCGGGCGGCCAGTAGCTGCCGACGACGTCCTGGTAGAAGTGCTCGACCGCGGCGTCGATCGCGGCGTCGACGCGGAAGCGCTCGTAGGCCCACAGCGCGACCAGGCCATCGGGCCGCAGCACGCGCCTCGCCTCCGGGTAGAAGCGCGCGAGCTCGAACCAGTGCGCGGCCTGCGCCACGACCAGCAGGTCCGCGACGCCCGCGGCGAGCGGCAGCCGCTCGGCGCCATGACGCAGGTAGCGGACGCGCGGGTGCGCCGTGGCGTGGGCGAGCTGCGTCGCGCTCGCATCGCTCGCGAGCACCAGCTCGAAATGCTCGGCGAGCGCGAGCGCCGCCTGGCCGTTGCCGGTCGCTACGTCGAGCGCGAGGTCGTGCCCGCGCGCCTGCGCGGCAACGTAGGCCACGAGCTCGGGCGGGTAGCGAGGCCGGAACAGTCCGTAGTCGGCGGCCTGGCGGGAAAAGTGGTCCTTGAACCCCACGGTCGCATGCTACCCGACCGGCGGTGGCAGCGGCCGCAAAAAAAACCCCAGGCGAGTGGCCTGGGGTTGGAACAGCGGACCTGTCGACTGATAGAGGGAAGCGGTCCGCTAGGGGGATTCAGTGCACGCGCGACCATTGCAGGACGCGGATCTCCTCGGCCTCGAGCTCAAGGTCGCGCGCCAGCAGCAGCGCGATGCGGCGCGGGTCCGTCGGTACCGCGTCGCAGCCGCCAAGTTCGACGATTCCGGTGTACTCGCTCGGTCCCGTCGAGCCGAGATCGGCGACGAATCGCGCATAGAACTTGACGCTCATGGGGACCAAGCTTAGGGTCCGGAACCCGGCGAATCCGTGATTGATGTCCCAATCCGGGCGTGGTGAACGAGACGGGGGTTCGCACAATGGGGCGCTGGCGGCCGCCGGACAGGCCGGGCTCGAAATACATCACACCGGAGGGTGCCGCCCGGCTGCGCGCGGAGCTCGAGCGGCTGTGGCGGGTCGAGCGCCCGCAGGTCACGCAGGCGGTCTCGGAAGCGGCGGCACAGGGCGACCGCTCCGAGAATGCCGAGTACACCTACGGCAAGAAACGACTGCGCGAGATCGACCGGCGCGTGCGCTTCCTGCGCAAGCGCCTCGAGGGCATCGTCATCGTCGACCAGCCGCCGAGCGATCCCGCGCGCGTGTTCTTCGGCGCCTGGGTCGAGCTCGAGGACGATGGCGGAACGCGCCGCAGCCACCGCATCGTCGGCCCCGACGAGTTCGACCTTGATCCGGCGTTCGTCAGCATGGACGGGCCGCTCGGCCGGTCACTGCTCGGCAAGCGCCGGGACGACGAGGTCACGGTGCCGCTGCCGGCGGGCCCGATGCGCTACACGATTGTCGCGATCCGCTACGGCGCGGCGTCGGCCGCCGGGGCGGCGGCGCCCGTCACACCACGCGCACGTTCTTGAACTGCCACGGATCCGATGTGTCGAGGTCCTCGGGGAACAGCCGCGCGCGGTCGTGCAGCGGATTCCACTCGGTGTACTCGCCGACCATCGGGCCGAGGTAGGGCTGGCAGATCTCGAGATTGCGGCGGAAATCCATCTCGTCCGGCTCGACCACGCCGCGGCTCGGGTTCTCGATCGCCCAGACCAGCCCCGCCAGCACCGCCGCGGTAACCTGCAGGCTGGTCGCGTTGTTATGGGGCGCGAGCCGGCGCGCCTCCTCGATCGACAGCTGCGAGCCGAACCAGTAGGCGTTCTTCTTGTGCCCGGCCAGCAGAACGCCCAGCTCGTCGATGCCGCCCGGCTCGATCTCGTCCATCAGGATCCGCTTCTGGTCCTGCAGCCGCCAGTTGCGGCCGGCGAACTCGTGCATCGACATCACAGCCGAGTCGCACGGGTGATAGGCGTAGTGCGCGGTCGGCCGGTAGAGCAGCTGCTCGCCGTCCCTGACGGTGTAGTAATCGGCGATCGAGATCGCCTCGCCGTGCGTGATCAGGAACCCGTGGAAGAAGCCCGCCTTCGGCGTCCAGGTGCGGACCCGGGTGGCGGCACCCGGCTGCATCAGGTATATCGCGCAGCCGCCGCCGAAGTCGTGCTTTCGGCCGTCGCGCGGAAAGTTGCGCTCGTGCGAGCCCCAGCCAAGCTCGGCCGGCTGGCAGCCTTCGCTGACGAATCCCTCGACCGACCAGGTGTTGACGAACTCACCCATCCGCTTCGGGATGCCTGGAACCTGGGTGTCGCGCTCGGCGATGTGCACGACCTTGACGCCGACGCTGCGGGCGAGCGCCGCCCAGTCCTCGCGGCTCTGCGGGTCGCCGGCGTCGAAGCCCAGGTCGGCGGCGACGTTCAGCAGCGCCTGTTTCAGGAAATGCTGAACGAGGCCGGGGTTCGCGCCGTGGGTCAGCACCGCGGTCGGCCGCGGCGTCTTGTCCTTGTCCTTGAGCTTGCGCAACGCGAGCGCCTCCTCGCGCAGCGCGTAGTTCGAGCGCTTCGACGGCGACAGCGACGGATCGGTGTAGCCGCCCGGCCACGGCTCGATGCAGGTGTCGAGGTACAGCGCGCCCCGCTGCCAGCAGAACTTGATCAACGCAATCGACGACACGTCGACCGAGACGTTCAGCAGGAAGTCGCCCCGGCCCACCAGCGGCTCGAGCAACTGGCGGAAGTTCTCGCGGGTCAGCGGCTGGTTCAGCAGGCGCACCCCGAACTCCCTGGCGCATTCGAGTCCGGCGTCGTCGGCGGTCACGATCGTGATGCGGTCGCGGGCGAGACCGCCGACGTGGCGCAGGATCAGCGGCAGCACGCCCTGGCCGATGCTGCCGAAGCCCACCAGGACGAGCCGCCCCGGAAAGGTGACGTGAACCTTGTATTGCGTGCTCATGATCCTCTGGCTACCGGCGGCACCGCCGACCTACGCCGTCGGCACGGCAGAGACTCGCTCGCTCCGGCGCGAGCGGCGGTTACTCTACCTCAACCCGCCCGATACGCGCCGGTGCCGCGGCCCGGCCGGGATTGTCGTCGCCCGCGCCAGCCACGGCGTTACACTGAGCGCGCCGTGCGGAGGCTCACGATGAGCTATCAGCTTCTGATCGACGTACCGACGCTGAAGGCGCACCTCGCCGACCCGAATTTCCGCGTCGTCGACTGTCGCTTCGAACTCGGCGAGCCTGGCGCCGGCCGCGCCGTCTATGCTCGCGGCCACATTCCCGGCGCCAGCTACGCGCATCTCGACGACGACCTGTCCGGACCGCGCACGCCGTGGACGGGCCGCCATCCGCTGCCGGACGCCGCGGCGCTGGCCGCGACCTTCGGCCGGCTTGGCATCGACGCCAACACCCAGGTCGTTGCCTACGACGACTCCGGCGGCGCGTACGCGGCGCGGCTGTGGTGGCTGCTGCGCTGGCTCGGCCACGTGTCGGTCGCGGTGCTCGACGGTGGCCTCGCCGCCTGGCAGGCCGCCGGCCTGCCGTTGTCGACGTCGGCGACGTCGGTGAGCGCGCGCCGCTTCGTGGCCGGCGCGCCGGTGGCGGCGCAGGTCTCGGCCGACGATCTTGCGCTGCTGCTCGCGCAGAAGGCCTGCCGGCTGCTCGACGCGCGCTCGACGGAGCGCTTCGAGGGGCGCATCGAGCCGCTCGACCCGCGCGCCGGCCACATTCCGGGCGCCACCAGCCATCCGTTCGCGCGCAACCTCGGCGCTGACGGCCGCTTCCTCGCGCCAGCGGCGCTGCACGACCAGTACTCGCGCCTGCTGCGCGGCCGGCCGGCGGCGGAAGTCGTCAGCATGTGCGGCTCGGGCGTGACGGCCTGCCACACGCTGCTGGCGCTGGAAATCGCCGGCCTTTCCGGCGCGCGGCTGTACGCGGGTTCCTGGAGCGAATGGTGCCGCGACCCGGCGCGGCCGGTCGCCATCGGCCCCTGAGTCTCAAAGCGGTTTACTTGCGGCGTCGTTTTGCTATGGTGCGCGCGTTCGTGCCGCCGCGGCGAGGACGCTCGTGAACAGTACCGCCCCGAAATTCGCTGCACCGCTCGGCTGGAAGGTCGACGACGCGACGCAGCTCTATCAGGTCGACGCGTGGGGCGGCGCCTACTTCGGCATCAACGATGCCGGCCACGTCGTCGTCCGCCCCGACCAGCAGCCCGGCCGCGAGATCGACCTGCTCGAGGTGGTCGAGGGTCTTAAGGCGCGCGACCTGACGGCGCCGGTCGTGATCCGCTTCTCCGACATCATCGCCCACCGCCTGAAGAGCCTGAACGACGCCTTCGCGCTCGCGATTGCCGAGAACGACTACCGCAACCGCTACGCGGCCGTGTTCCCGATCAAGGTCAACCAGCAGCGGCTGGTGGTCGAGGAGGTCTATCGCAGCGGCAAGGAGTACGGCTTCGGACTCGAAGTCGGCTCGAAGCCGGAACTCTTGGTCGTGATGGCCATGACCGAGGACTCACCCGACAGGCTGATCATCTGCAACGGCTTTAAGGACGACAGCTACATCGAGACGGTGACGCTCGCCGCCAAGCTGGGGCGCCGGATCATGCCGGTGGTCGAGAACTTTCTCGAGCTTGGCCTGATCCTCAAGCACGCCCAGAAATACGGTGTCCGGCCGACGATCGGCGTCCGCGTCAAGATCGCTGCGGACGGCGCCGGCCGCTGGCGCGAGTCGGCCGGCGAGAAATCGAAATTCGGCCTGTTCATCACGGAGATCCTCGAGCTCGTCGAGGTGCTGCGGCAGCAGGACATGCTCGACTGCCTCAAGCTCGTGCACTGCCATACCGGCTCGCAGCTGCAGGACATCCGGCGCGTCAAGGATGCGGTCACCGAGCTCGCCCATGTCTACGCCGAGCTCAAGCTGCTGGGCGCCGGCGTCGAGTACATCGACATCGGCGGCGGCCTCGGCGTCGACTACGACGGCAGCGGCACCAACTACGAATCCTCGATGAACTACACGCTCAACGAGTACGCGAGCGACGTCGTCTACCGGATCGCCAGCGTCTGCAACGCGCGGCGGATCCCGCATCCGACGATCATCAGCGAGTCGGGCCGCGCGATCGCCGCGCACCACTCGGTACTCGTCTTCAACGTGCTCGGCGCGAGCGCACTCGACCAGTTCCGCGTCGCGAACCGGCTCGAGGAGGACTGCCGCGACGGGGGCGAGATCCCGCAGCCGGTGCGCGACCTGTTCGACGCCTACCGTTCGGTCAGCGAGCGGCGACTGGTCGAGTGCTGGCACGACTCGCTGCAGGCGCGCGAGCAGGCTTTGCAGATGTTCAACCTGGGCTACCTGAGCCTCGCCTACCGCGGCCTCGCGGAACGCCTGTACTGGGCAACCTGCGCGCGCATCCGCGACCTGTGCCGCAGGCTGGAGACGATCCCCGAGGAGCTCGAGGGCCTCGAGACGATCCTGTCGGACATCTACTTCTGCAACTTCTCCGTGTTCCAGTCGCTGCCCGACTCGTGGGCGATCGGCCACCTGTTCCCGATCATGCCAGTCCACCGTCTGGCCGAACGGCCGACCCGCAACGCCGTGCTCGCCGACATCACGTGCGACTCCGACGGCAAGATCGACCGCTTCGTGTCGCTGCGCGAGTCGAAGCGCACGCTCGAGGTGCACGAACTCCGCCCCGCCGAGGACTACTACCTCGCAGCGTTCCTGGTCGGTGCCTACCAGGAGACGCTCGGCGACCTGCACAACCTGTTCGGCGACACGCACGTGGTGCACATCCGGCTGCTCGAGGAAGGCGGCTGGTGGATCGAGGAAACGGTCAAGGGCGACACCGCGCTCCAGGTGCTGGGCTATATGGAATACGACACCGACGAGCTGTATCCGCGGCTCGCGCGCGATTGCGAGCGCGCGGTCCGCGAAGGGCGCCTGTCGGTGCCGGAGAGCCAGCGGCTGAAGCGCTTCTACGAGGCCGAGCTCCACGGCTACGCCTATCTCGAGCCCGACAACGAAACGTGATGCGCTGCCGCAGTCGCGCTGCGTCATGCCGTGGTTGGGAGCCGTACCCCGGTCCTGTTCCGCTCCGCTGACGGGCAATCCGGGTCCGGGCGACCGGCGTTGCGCTGACGCAACGTAGCAACTTTTTTGCACTGCGGATCCAATGTCGTTGAATTGCAACGCGGAAAATTGCGTGGTTTATGGGGACCGCGTAGGATCATTCGCGGTTGTTCTCGCCGCATCTGCTTAACCGGGCGATCGCGTCGGTTGTTGCGAAAGTGTCCTATTTCCGTCGACGTTGCTACGAATCACCCGCACGAGTCGATCAGCGCACGACCTACGGTTCGGGCCCGGGCCGCCGCGGGCGTACAGTCCTGTACGCATGCGTCACGCCTGCGGTCCGTGGTTGCAGCACGCGATGCAGTCGGGCCCGGCCCCGCATGCACGCCTGAGCGAGTGAGATGATTCGATGACGACCATTTACGTCGGCAACCTGCCTTTTACTGCGACAGAGGAAGAAGTGCGCTCGCTGTTCGAGAAGCACGGCAAAGTCGAGTCGGTAAAGCTCATCAACGACCGCGAGACGGGCCGCCCCCGCGGCTTCGGCTTTGTCGACATGGCCGGCGAGGACGCACAGACGGCGATCGCGCAGATGAACGGCTTCAACATGGGCGGCCGCCCGCTGCGGGTCAACGAGGCGCAGGAACGGCCGCGCGGTCCGCGTCCCGGCGGCGGTGGCGGTTACGGCGGCCCGCGTGGTGGCGGCTACGGTGGCGGTGGCGGTGGCGGTGGCGGTGGTGGTGGTGGCGGCTACGGTGGCGGTGGCGGCTACGGCGGCCGCAACTACTGAGGCGCGGCCCGACCCACGGCAAGACTCCCGACCCCGCCGCTAGGCGCGGTTTTTCATCGGCCCCGGCTGTCGCCGTCGGACCGCACCCGCAGCGCTTGGACCGGCGATGCATCAATGCTCGCTGCGGCGCGATTCGCCCCGGGGCGACCCCAGTCGGGCCGGGACCGTTCAAAGGAGGTTTACCCGGATGAAGCGCGCCGCCCGGATCCCGTCATCGCTCGGCTGCGCGCTGATCGCGGCCCTCGCCGCCGGCTGCGCCACCGCGCCCGACCGTTCCGCGGCGGCGCCACCGCCGGCGGCCCCGGCTGCACCTCCTGTCGTGCCGCTGCCGAGCAGCGACGCCGCGACGCTCGCGGCGCTCGACCGCGTGATCGCCGGCCCGCATCGCTCCGACGCAAGCCGCGCCCGCGACGTCTACCGGCATCCGCGCGAGACGCTCGCGTTTTTCGGCATCCGCGAGGACATGACCGTGCTCGAGGTCTGGCCCGGCGCCGGCGGCTGGTACACGGAGCTGCTGGCGCCGCTCCTCAGGGAGCACGGCCGCTACATCGCTGCGGGCCTGGACCCGAAAAATGACAGCAAGTTCGCGCGCGACAGCGTGCGCGCGTTCCGCGTGATGCTCGACGCGACGCCGGAGCTCTACGACAAGGTCGAGGTCACGGCCCTGGATTACCCGGGCGCGCTCGCGCCGGTGCCCGCGGCGTCGGCAGACCTCGTCGTCACGTTCCGCAACCTGCACAACTGGCTGGCGCGCGACGGGGCGGCGCCCGCGATGCTGGCCGCGGTCTACGCGGCGCTGAAGCCCGGCGGGATTCTCGGCGTGGTCGACCACCGCGCGGATCCGGCCGCGGCCGTCGATCCGAAGGCCAAGAGCGGTTACGTCAATGAGCGGCTCGCGATCGAGCTCGTCGAACACGCCGGCTTCGAGTTCATCGGCGCCTCTGCGGTCAACGCCAACGCGAAGGATGACCACGACCACGAACTCGGCGTCTGGACCCTGCCGCCGACCTGGCGGCTCGGCGACCGGGACCGCGCCAAGTACGCGGCGATCGGCGAGAGCGACCGCTTCACGCTGCGTTTCCGCAAGCCCGCGACCCCCTGACGCCGGCGCCGGGCCGCGTCTTCAGGCGTCGAGCAGCTCCTCGACCGCGCGCGCCGCCTGGTCGATCGCCGCGTCCATGTAGGAACTCGCGCCGGCGTCCGAGTTCGCGATCACGATCGCGCCGCGGCGCGCGCGGCCCAGTACGTGCGGCTGCTCGGCCTCCGGCAGCAGCCGGTCGAACAGCGGATTGAACTCGTGCGCATAGCCGTGCGGCCAGCGATTGACCGTGATGCCGAGGATGTCGCGGGCAGGATCGAAGCCACCGGGCCCGAGCATCCGCCCGAGCTGCCGGCGCACTTCCGCCTCAAAGCGCTCGAGCGACGTCGCCAGGATTTCGGTGCGACCGAGCCGGTTCTGCTCGTGCTCCGGCAGGCCCGGCGCGCATGGTACGCGCAGCAGCCGTAGCAGAGTCGGCTGGTCCGGCGTGCGCGGCGTCGCGTAGCGACCGATCGCGACCGCCTCGTTCAGGGACATGTCGGAGAAATATCCGCCCGGCGCGTGGATGTTCGCGACGCCAAGCCGCGCCAGGGACTGCCAGTTGCGGATCGCGACGCTGGTGTAGATGAGTGGTATTTTGGTCGCCGCGCGCAACGCGGCGCGCTGCGCGGCCGGCAGTTCCGGGCACAGGTACGGAATCACCGCATTCCAGCAGGCCAGCACGCAGTGGCGGCCGAGCACCGCATGGCCGCGGCCGGCGCGCATGTAGTTGACGCGCACGCCCTCATCGCCGGCGCCAAGGTTGGCGACCTTGACGACGGTGGCGCCGAGACGAATGCGCGTGGCGCTGCCGGCGCGGTCGAGCGCCGCGTAGTCCGCGCGCGCGCTGACCAGCGCGTCGAGGTCCGGAACCGCCAGAGCCTCCGGCGCAAGCGCCCGCACCAGTGCCCGCGCGATGGTCGCGCCGCCGTCCGGAAAGTGCAGGTCCACCGAACCGCCGGTCTCGAGGTAGCCGGCGGCCGACGTTCCCATCAGCGGCGTCGCGGTGCGGGGCAGCGCGAGGCCGGCGAAGCCGGGCAGTTCCGGATAGCCCCAGGCATCGAGCGCCGGCACCGCGTCGATGCCGACCCCCCAGATGTCATGGGTGCGCTGCTGGTAGAACGCGACAGCCTCCGGGCCGATGCGGACGTGGTCCCTCAGGAAATCCCGGTAGCTGATCCGCCCGAGGCGTGCCTGCTTGTCCACGACCGACAGACCGGTCAGGTAGTCGGCCGTCGATTCCTCTAGCCGCACGATGTCGTCGCGCGCCCGCAGCGACAAGGGCGCGTCGGCGAGTGTCTGCGACCACCGTGCTCCCGGATCCCGCCGCACCAGCCGGTCGCCGCCGAAGGTCGGCTGGTCAAAAAAATAGCCGTTGACGAGTCCGAGCGACGCGTAGTAGCCGGTCTGCTGAATCCGGTTGGCGAGCGCCGGCGCGTCGATGCCAAGCCGCCGCAACAGCGCGTCGGCGACCGCGCTGTAGGGACGCGGGCTCTGAATGCTGAGCGTCCCGCCGTTCAGCAGCTGCAGCTCGCCGTCGAGTCGGAACTCGTTGCGTTTGGCGTGGCCGCCGAAGTCGTCGTGGTTCTCGAGCACGAGCACCGTCGCCGCCGGCCGGCGCTCGCGGTAGAGAAACGCCGCCGCCAGTCCGCTGATGCCGCCGCCAACGACGACGAGGTCGTAGGCCTCGCCGGTGCTCGCGGCGTTCGGCAGCGCGCGCCCGTCGCGCAGCGCGTGTGCGGACTCGAACGAGCCCGGGTGGCTACCCCGCAGCCCCTGCAGCGCCGGCGGATAGTACGCCGGCAGGTCCTGCGCGCCTGCGGCGGCGGCGCCCGGGTCCGTCCCGCAGCCGGCGACCCCCGCGGGCAGCAGCGCGGCGCCGGCACTGGCCGCGACCCCTTGGAGGAAACCGCGGCGTGAGCACCGTGGCTGGTCGTTGCTTGCCCGGCTGTGCCTGCGTCGCGGCATCCGTCTTCCCTCGCCGTCGGCCGTCCGCCGGCGGACGCTAGCACGCGCCGCCGGCTCAGTCCCACAGCGCCCGCAGACGTGCCCCCACGTCGACGCGGCTGGCGGGCCCCGCGACGGCTGCCTCGCTCGCGGCCGCAGCGGTCGCGGCGATCGGCTCGAGCGTCGCGCGCACGCGCTCGCCGAGGAAGCGGCTGGCCGCGCCGTAGACGTGCGCATCGCCGAAGCGCGGCTGCTGGGTCACGTAGTAGCGCAGCGGCGTCACCAGGTGCAGCGCATCGCGGGCCCGGGTGATGGCGACGTAAAGCAGCCGCCGCTCCTCCTCGAGCAACTCGGGCGAGCCCGCCGCGAACTCCGACGGAAAGTTGCCGTCGTTGACGTTGAGCAGGTACACCGACTGCCACTCCTGGCCCTTGGCAGAGTGCACCGTCGACAACACCAGATAATCCTCGTCCAGCAGCGGGCTGCCGGCCAGGTCGCCGCTCGCCCGCGGCGGGTCGAGCGCGAGCTCGGTCAGGAACCGCTCGCGGGTCGCATAGCCGCCAGCAATGCGCACCAGCTGCTCGATGTCGCCGGCCCGCACGGTGGCGGCGTCGTAGCTGCGCTCGAGGTGCGGCCGATACCAGTCGCGGACGCGCTCGACCTGTCCGGGCCACGGCGCGGACGCGAGCGCGCCGTAGAGGTCGACGAGCGAGGGCCAATCCGCGCGTGCCGCGGCCGGCGCCGCGAACGCAGCGAGTCCGGCGCGCAACCCGCCTTCAGCCGCGAGTGCGGCCAGGCAGCGGTCGCTGTGCGCGGGCCCCATGCCCGGCAGCAGCTGCAGCACTCGAAACGCGGCGATGCGGTTCCGCGGGTTCTCGGCCCAGCGCAGCACCGCGAGCAGGTCCTTGACGTGCGCCGCCTCGAGGAACTTGAGGCCGCCGTACTTCACGTAAGGGATGTTGCGGCGGACCAGCTCGACCTCGAGGAAGTCGCTGTGGTGGCTCGAGCGGAACAGTACGGCCTGGCGCCGCAGCAGCACGCCCGCCTCGCGGGCCGCGAGCACCTCGGCGATCACGTAGTCGGCCTGGCCCCGATCATCCTCGACGCTGACGAGCCGCGGGCGGGCGCCGCTGCCGCGGCACGCGCGCAGCGCCTTCGGGTATTGGCACGCGGCGTCCAGCATCAGCGCATTGGCCGTGTCCAGGATCGGCTGCGTCGAGCGATAGTTGTCGAGCAGCGTGATGACGGTGCCCCGTGGCGCGAACTGCTCCGGGAACGCCAGGATGTTGTCGACCGTGGCCGCCCGGAACGAGTAGATCGACTGGGCGTCGTCGCCGACCACCGTGAGTCCTGCGCCGGCCGGCTTCAGCGCGCGCAGGATCTCCGCCTGCAGGCGGTTGGTGTCCTGGTATTCGTCGACCAGCACGTGGTCGAAGAGCGCGCCGATCCGGTCGGCGAGCGATGGCTCGGCGACCAGGCCGTGCCAGTACAGCAGCAGGTCGTCGTAGTCGAGCAGGTGCTCCGACTGCTTGCGCAGGACGTAGGCGCGGTACAGCCGGTTCAGGTCCGGCTCGAACTCGGCACACCACGGCCAGTGCTCCGCCAATGTCGCGGCCAGCGGCCGCTGCGTGTTGACGCGGTGCGAGTAGATCGCGAGGCAGGTGTCCTTGCGCGGAAAGCGCTTGTCGCGCGCCGACAGTCCGAGTTCGTGGCGCACGACGTCGAGCAGGTCGGCGCTGTCGCCGCGGTCGAGCACGCTGAACGCCGGGTCGAGCCCGACCTGCTGCGCGTGCATCCGGAGCAGCCGATTGCCGACCGAGTGGAAGGTGCCGGCCCACGGCAGCCGCACCGGCTGCGGCCGCGGGCGCGCAGCCGCCGCCGCCGCCGCGCCGAGACGTGCGGCGACGATGCGCTCGGCGCGCCTCGTCATCTCCTCTGCGGCGCGGCGCGTGAACGTCAGCAGCAGGATCCGCGCCGGATCGACGCCCTGCAGCACGATGTGCGCGACCCGGTGCGCGAGCGTGTGGGTCTTGCCGGTGCCGGCGCCGGCGATGACCAGCAGCGGCCCCGCGGCAAAGCCGCGGGCCGCGACGGGCTTGCCGAAGGTGACGGCGGCGCGCTGCTCGGAATTCAGCGCTTCGAGCGGGTCGGCGGACATCCGCGGATTATCGGGCGCGCCTGTATGTTTATCCAGTCCTGGCCCGGATCGGGGAATTCAATTGATCAGCGCAACACATCATCCTCAGCATTGGAGGTGTGGAATGCGAAGGCTACCGAAGCGTGGTCCCGCGGAGGCGATCCGCAGCCAGATCTGGGATCGATGGGAAGCAGGTCTGTGCATGGGCGAT
>JANXWS010000070.1 GCA_025351005.1 Pseudomonadota bacterium
CGGGGGACGGCCGTCGCACGGCCGTCTCGCCGGGGGGGGCGGTCCCGGCGGACCGCGGTCAGGCGATCCGGCGGGCCACGTGGCGGTGGCGGAACAGTACGAGCGGTCCCCCGGTCCCAATCCCTTGGCGCGTCATGAGGGCGCCGGCATCGGGGCAGTCAGGCTCCGGAGACGCTCGCCCGGCAGACGATCCGGAGGGGAGTGCGGCGCCCCCGTCGTTCGCGACCGTCGACATTGACGAGCGTCGAGACACCGGCCAGTGGCATCGTACGGGGACGCTTGTCCCGTGCATCCAGCGGGCCCGTCGTTCCCTGCGCGGAACCGCTCCGGGTGCGAGCACAAGTGTCTGTCCTGCCGACCGGACCCCGAGAATCTCCAGCGCGTCCGATCCATCATCCTGCAGCCGTGGCTGCGCGCTGCAACCGGCGATGAGCGGGCGAAGCCAGCCGATCCTTGCGACGGCGATGCAATTGGCGCTAATCTGAAAAAAGCCGGGCTTCAAGCCGGAAGCCCGCTCATGCGGAGATCCAGTTCAGGGAGTCACTCATGATTCGCAGACTGCGCATCTTCTCTCTCCTCGCAGCCATTTGCGCGTTCGCGGCCGTCACACCAAGTGCGTCCCAGGCGCAGTCGGTATTGACGCACCATGTGCGGGACGCAGTGGTGTCCGGAACGGCGCAGCCCGTCGGTGCGCTCCGCTCCGACCAGGCCATGACGCTGGACCTTGTCCTGCCGCTGCGCAACCCGGCGGGCCTGGATCGATTCCTCAGAGACGTCTACAGTCCAAACAGCCCTGATTACCGACGCTATCTAAGCGTGTCGGATTTCACCGCGAGATTTGGACCGACGCAGCAGGACTACGACGCGGTCGTTCGTTTTGCCGAAACCAATGGGCTCGTCGTCACCGGCGGCACTCGCGATGGCATGGACGTGCAGGTCCAGGGCCCGGCGTCCGCGGTCGAGGCCGCTTTCCACGTGACGATGCGGACCTATCGGCATCCGACCGAGAACCGAACGTTTTATTCCCCGGACCAGGAGCCGACGCACGGACTGCCGTTCAACCTGTGGCACGTTTCCGGGATGGACAACTATTCGGTTCCACGCCCGCTGCTTGTGAACAGGAACGACTTCGCGAGGGCTAACCATATCTCGCCATCCGCGCTGGTGGCCCACGCCACCACCGGCTCTGGCCCTGCCAGTTCATTCCTGGGCAGCGACATGCGGGCCGCCTACTATGGCGGCGGATCCCTGACCGGGGCCGGCCAGAATCTCGGACTGCTGGAATATCTCGGTACCGATCTCGCCGACTTGAATACCTATTACGCAAACACCGGTCAGGCCATTCACGTCCCGATTACCCTCCTTTCGACGGACGGGACGAGCACCAGCTGCGTCTATCCGGCCTGCGACGATACCGAGCAGACGCTTGACATGACGCAGGCGTTGGGCATGGCCCCGAACCTGGCGAGTCTGGTGGTGTACGTCGGCTCTTCGGATACCGCGATCATCAGCGCTATGACGACGCACAACCCGCTGCCCGCCACGATCGGCTGTTCCTGGGGCTGGACGCCGGTCGATCCAAGCACGCTCGATCCCTACTTCATGAAGATGGCGGCGCAAGGACAGAACTTCTTTGCTGCGTCGGGCGACAGTTCCACCTGGTCGCAGAGCGTCGTCGCATGGCCGGCGGACGACGCGTACGTCGTGTCGGTCGGCGGCACGGATCTGGTCACGAGCGGCGCGGCGGGCCCCTGGCAGTCGGAGACCGCGTGGGTGGACAGCGGCGGTGGAATATCGCCGGACGGCATCGCAATTCCCGCCTGGCAGCGGCTTGCGGGCGTCATCAACTCAAGCAATCGGGGATCGACGAGCGTACGTAACGGGCCGGACGTCGCGGCGAACGCAAACTTCACTTTCTATGTCTGTGCCGACCAGTCTGGATGCACAGCCAACCTGTACGGGGGCACGAGCTTTGCCGCTCCAATGTGGGCCGCTTATATCGCGCTGGTCAACCAGCAGCTCGCCAGCAACGGCAAGGCGCCCATTGGCTTCCTCAACCCGACGATTTACGCGCAGAACGTGACGTCGAGCTACGCGACGAACTTCCACGACATCACCAGCGGTTCTTCGGGCAGTTACTCCGCAGTCCCCGGTTACGATCTGGTGACTGGCTGGGGCAGTCCGAATTCCGGACTCATAGCAGCTCTCGTCGGGCCGCAGACTGCGGGCTTCAGCATGTCGGCATCACCGGCGATGATTGGCATGGGCCAGGGCGCGTCGGCAAACTCGACGGTGACGGTTTCTTCGCTGAACGGCTATAACAGCCCGGTGGCGCTCACCGTAGCGGGCTGCCCGGGAAATACGACCTGCACCCTGAACCCGACGTCTGTGACGCCGCCGGCGAACGGGACGGCGACCTCGGTGCTGACCATCGCGACGACCTCTTCGTCACCCGCCGGTAGCTATACCCTGACTATCTCGGGCAATGCCGGTGTGCAAACGACCACGGTGTCCCTGACCATCTCGGCTGCCGCGGGCGACTTCAGCATTTCCGCTCCAGCCACGATCTCCGTCAGCCGCGGCTCCCGCTCGACAGCCACGATCTCGCTGGCGGCCATCGGAGCGGGCAGTGGCGTTACCCTGAGTACGACGGGTCTGCCGTCGAGAGTGACGGCGACGTACTCGCCGAATCCGGCGCCGGCGAGCGGGTCCTCGAGGATGACGATCACCGCATCGCGAAGGGCGACGGCCGGGACGTTCACGGTCACGATTAAGGGCAACAACGGCATTTACAGCCACGCGACGACGACCAGCGTGACGGTCCATTAGACGCGGGATCATGGAGCGACGCCGGCGCGGGCGCGGCAACCGGCGCGATTGGGCGCTCGATGGTCTGCCGCAAAGTCGCGGGACCGCAGGGCGGCATGCCTGCGGCCGGGCGTGAACGTGCCGACTAACGCCTAGCCAGTTTCCGCGGCACGGTGCCCGTTCCCCCGGCTCGCCGGGTTGCCGTTCTCGCCCGGAACCGGTCAAGGACCCGGCGAGCGACGCTGGGTAATGGCCTCGGCAATCGTCAGGACGCCCGCACTCGTCGCCGCGGCGTCGCCGCCCCCTTCAAGACCGAGGCGCTGCCAGAGTGCGGCAAGGCTCGGGTCGACGGGGTGCTGTCTCCAGGCGGCGTAGAGATCGCTGAGAACCGTCGTTCCGGTGGCGGCATCGCCGTTGGCAATGATCTTCTCGATCGGCCATGCGGCGGTCATCCCGCCGCTCGCTCGCGCGACGGCGCGAAGGGCCTCCTGCAGGCCAAGCCTATTGTTGCTGCGCTCGTGTATCTCGGTATCCGCGACCAGGCAAAAGAGCGCGCCGCCCCAGTAGGTGCGCGCCCACGTATGGGTCTGATCAAGACCCTCGTCGCCCGCCGCCGGCAGCCCCTTCGGCATGGCGCTGCGGTATTCGCTCCAGAGTTCTGCCGCCGTCATGTTGCCTGCCTGGACCCGCGCGACACCCTCCACATAGGTTGCGATGCCCTCCGACAGCCAGCTGTGACGCGGCCGCACGCCGGGCAGCGCCAGGTGAACCATCTCGTGCACGAGAACCCAGTCGTGAAGCAAGGTCGGGTTCGTGACATCGCGCCCGAGCCCAACGCGGATCAATAGTCCGCTTTCATCCTCCGCGTGTCCGCCCCGCACCGCGTCGCCGTCAACGCGCTGCAGGTACACGGAGAGCTTGGCGGCCGGAAAAAAGCCGTAGTAGCCGCGAACTATTTCAGCCGAGCGCTCGACCCAGGCCAGGATCGGGTCGCGTCCGATCATGTACTCGGTCGGGTCCATGTACACGCGGATGCTGGATGCGCCGACGGACACCGTGGCGGCCGGGAGTTCCACTGGCGGCTCGGCGGCGGCGATCGATGGCGCGATCGGCGAAAATGCGCAGGCCAGCGCGGCCAGCAGCCAGCCATGCGCGACGCCGTGCCCAATCGGGCCATGGCGGCGATTCGCGGCGCGGCTTGTCAGTTCTGAGTCGGTCACGACATCTGCGGTTGCGACGGTCCGATCGCGCTCGTCCAGAGGCTTCGCGTCGCTGGTGGCACGGCCTGCGAGGGCAGAAATCGCTTGCGCCGCGAGATCGCCCGGACTCGCGACCCCGCAGGTGGCGGTGGCAGCTGGCAAGGATCGAAACGTGCGGACCCCGCTGCGGCGATGGCGGCGGTGGCCATCGGGCGGCGTTGGACCTGCCCCGAATTCGGCAAGGGCCGCCCGCGAGTACGCCATGCCGTCGTCCCGGGGCCGCATGCGTCCACGTCAGCGCGCGGCGAGCAGCGGCGGCAAGCGTACATTCGGCCAATTGGTTGCCGATTCGTAAGCGTAGGCCAACCGAAGGCAGTCGAGCTCACGACGATTGGGTCCGATGATCTGGATGCCGATCGGCAGTCCCCGGTCTCCGAAGCCGGCTGGCGCCGCCAACGCAGGACACCCGGACATCGTAATCAGGAGCGTGGCCTTCATCCATTCGTGGTAGGTCGTCATCCTCCGCCCAGCGATCTCCTGCGGCCAGTGGAGCCCAACATCAAACGGAAAGACCTGTGCGGTCGGCAGGATGAAGTAGTCGTAGCGCTCGAAGAATCGACGCACGGCGTGATACCACTCGGTGCGCACGACCGAGGCGGCCGTAATGTCGTAGGCCGACTGCCTGAGGCCGGTCTCCACCTCGAAGACGGCCTCGGGCTTCAGCAGCGCACGATGGGCCGGGTCGTTGTAATAGCCCAACAGTGGCGCGCCGAGCTGCCAGCCGCGGAGCCGCACCACCGCCTGCCAGACGGCATCGAGGTCGTACTCGGGTGTCGCCTCCTCGACCACACAGCCGATCGATTCGAAAATCTGCACCGCTGCCCGGCAGACATCGAGCACTCCGGGCTCGCAGGGTGTGTGGCCTCGCAAGTCACCGCCCCAGGCTATCCGCTTGCCCTTCAGGTCGCTGTCCAGCCGTCGCTGAAAGGTCGACCCGTCCTCGTCGAGCGCGAGCGGCGTGCGAGCGTCAAATCCCGCCTGCACGGAGAGGAGCATTGCAAGATCGGTGACCGTTCGCGCCATGGGGCCCGTCACGCCCATCGACGGCAGCCAGGCATCTCGCGCATCATTCGGAACGCGGCCTATGCTCGCCCGAAAACCAAAGACATTGTTCCACCCGGCCGGGTTGCGGAGGCTGCCGCCGTAGTCCGAGCCGTCGGCGACGGGCAGCATGCGAAGTGCGAGCGCGACGGCCGCACCCCCGCTGCTGCCGCCTGCCGAGCGCGATTGGTCGTATGCGTTGCGCGTCGCGCCGAAGACCTGATTGTAGGTATGGGACCCGAGGCCAAATTCCGGCGTGTTTGTCTTGCCAATGAAGATCGCGCCTGCCTTTCGCAGTCGCGCCACCATCAGCCCGTCGGCCGAGGGCACGAAGTCCTTCAGGATCGGGGACCCCATCGTGGTCCGGATGCCCTTGACCGGCTGCAGATCCTTCACTGCATGCGGAAAGCCGTGCAGCGGCCCCATCGATTCGCCGCGTGCGAGCTGGCGATCACGTTCGTGCGCCTGGGCCAGCAGGTCGCCGCGCTCCTCGCGCACCACGATCGCGTTCACCACGGGATCAATCCTGTCGATATGGTCGAGGTAGGCGGTCATGACCTCGACGCACGATGCCCGACGGCTGTGAATGGCAGCCGCCAGAGTCGTCGCATCCATCATGACGAGGTCGTTCGTGCGAGTCGCGATCGGCGTTTTCGCCGGGACTCCGTACGCCGCCGCACCGACCGAGGCGCCCGCCGCCAACGACAGAACTGTGCGGCGACTGACGCCGGCGATCGATTCATCCTTCAGGTCAGCCATGCGGCCTCCATCGTCCTCGGCGGATCCTACACGCGCGCCACTCCCGAATCCCAAGGAGGATCCGGAATGGCCCAGCGATTGTCGGCGAACGGCGGAAGTGGTAGCCGCGCGGGACCTGGCCCGACGATCGGCCGCCCGAGTCTTTCGCAGCGTCCGCTGGCTGTCTTGGCCTACGGACTGTTTTCGCGACATGGCCGAGCATCGGACGACCGAGCCGACTCGGCCGGATCCGGGATCCGTCCTGGAACAAGCCGGACGGCCATGGAAGCTCCGCTCGCGCGCTCTGCGGCTGTCCGGAGTCCGCCCGCCGCTGCCCCGGAGGATTCCGGGAACGCGTACCGGTCCCGTACGGCCTCCCGTATCGCTCACATCGCGAGTTGGGTCGTTGACAGTACCTGCTTGAGCACGATGAACGAGCGGATCTGCCGCACGCCGGGCAGGTGCAGCAGCTGCTCGGCGTGCAGGCGGTTGAAACTGTCCCCGTCACGAGTGCGCACCAGCATGAAGTAGTCGAACTCTCCGGTGACGACATGGCACTCCATGCATCCGGAAACCTTCGCCGCCGACCTTTCGAACGCCGCGAACGACTCCGGCGTCGACCGGTCAAGCACTACTCCGATCATCACGAGCATCCCCGTGTCGAGTGCCTGAGGATTCAGAAGCGCGACGATCGCTCTGATGACGCCCGCCCTTTTGAGCCGTTCGACGCGTCGCAGGCACGCCGGCGCACTAAGGTTCACTTTGGCTGCGAGCGCGACGTTCGACATCGAGGCGTCGCGTTGCAGCATGCGAAGGATCATCTTGTCGGTGCGATCGAGCGCCTTGGCCGGTGATTCGGGTGGCGCGGCGGTACGGCGGTGTTTAGTTGCAATCATGTGTCATTTCAAGAAATAAAACGTTAGTTAAATAGGATATATAGAAGATAGAGTGCACGGAAAGCGCCAACGTAGCAACCATGTGTTGTACGCCTTTCGGTAGGATTTGGCCCATGAGCGGAATGCGGGCGCCGGCTTCCGGCATTCGTGCGAGTTCATCCGCTTCGATATAGGAACCAGGCCTTTCCCGAGGACGCATTGCCATGAATCTGGAACGATTTCCGCGGCACGCGCTGACGTTCGGCCCTACGCCCATTCAGCCGCTGAGGCGGCTCAGCGCGCATCTCGGCGGCAAGGTCGAGCTTTACGCCAAGCGCGAGGACTGCAACAGTGGCTTGGCCTTCGGTGGCAACAAGATCCGCAAGCTCGAGTACCTCGTTCCGGAGGCGCTGGCGCAAGGCTGCGACACGCTGGTTTCCATTGGCGGAATCCAGTCGAACCAGACACGCCAGGTCGCTGCGGTCGCGGCCTACCTCGGGATGAAGTGCGTGCTGGTGCAGGAGAACTGGGTCGACTACCCCGATGCCGTCTACGACCGTGTCGGCAACATCGAGATGTCGCGCATCCTGGGCGCGGACGTGCGCCTGGATACCTCCGGCTTCGACATCGGCATTCGACCCAGCTGGGAGCAGGCCCTGCAGGATGTCCGTGCGGCCGGTGGCAGGCCGTATCCAATTCCCGCTGGCTGCTCCGAGCATCCGCTCGGTGGCCTCGGCTTCGTCGCCTTCGCCGAAGAAGTCCGCTCACAGGAGGTCGGGCTTGGGTTCACGTTCGACTTCATCGTCGTGTGTTCGGTCACCGGCAGCACCCAGGCGGGGATGGTCGTCGGCTTTGCGGGCGACGGCCGGTCGGATCGGGTGATCGGCATCGATGCTTCCGCCAAGCCGGATGCGACCAAGGCGCAGATCCTGCGAGTCGCGCGGCACACGGCCGGGCTGGTCGAGCTGGGTCGCGAGATCACCGACCGCGACGTCGTGCTCGACACGCGCTTCGGCGGCCCCGCCTACGGCCTGCCGAACGAGGGCACATTGGAGGCGATTCGCCTGTGCGCGCGCCAGGAAGGCATGCTCACCGACCCGGTCTACGAAGGAAAATCCATGCATGGAATGATCGAGATGGTACGCAGGGGCGAGTTTCCGCCGGGTTCGAGGGTCTTATATGCCCATCTGGGCGGCGTGCCTGCGCTGAACGCCTACAGCTTCCTCTTTCGCAATGGCTGACGGATCCGACCCCGGCGCGTCCCGGTAGCGCGGCGACGTCGGCTGCGGCGTCAATACTGGATGATGGAACCCGCCCGCTGTATCGACGGCTGAGTCATCAAGCCGGCATCGAGCGCGTCCTTCCGGTAACGTCCTGACGGGCGTGAACGCGCGGCTGGCGATGGCATAAAATGGTCTCCGATGGGTCCAGCGGGAGGGCGGCCGTGCGTGCGATTCACCTCGTCTGCGTCGTGCTCGCTGCGTCGGGCCCTGTCTCGTCGGCGCCGGCCGACAGCACTGCAGCCGCGGGCATGCTGCCGGCCGGTCCGGGCCGTACCGTGGTCGAGGCGCGGTGCCTTGGCTGCCACGACGCGACTCGCCTCGGAAGTCCCGGCCGGACCCGTACCGGGTGGACCAACGTACTCAACCAGATGATGAACATCGGGGTCGTGCTCGAGCCCTCCGAGGTGCGGGCGGCAACGGATTATCTCGCGGCTCATTACCCCGAACAGGCACGGACGGCGGCGCGGATCGTGCCGGGAGAGGTGCAGCTGACGTTCGCGGAGTGGGCCGTTGCGACCAAGGACGCCTTTCCGCACGACCCGCTCGCGACCCGGGACGGAGCCATCTGGTACGCGGGGCAGCGCCGGAGCCTGCTCGGACGGATCGACCCAAAGACCGGCTCGATCACCGAATTTGCGACGCGGGTTCCCGACTCCGGGCCGCACGGGCTCACCGCAGACGTCGCCGGCAACATCTGGTTCACGGCAAACTACGCGGGCTACATCGGCAGACTTGATCCCAAGACCGGATCGTTCACCGAATACAAATTGCCGGATACGCGAGCTCGGGACCCGCACACGCCGGTCTTCGACCAGAAAGGTGTCCTGTGGTTCACCGTGCAAGGGGCCAACCGGATCGGGCGGCTGAGACCGGCCAGCGGCGAGGTGCGGCTGGTTGCGGTTCCGACGTCGCGGGCGTTGCCGTACGGAATTGTCGTCTCGTCGGCAGGGGTGCCGTTTTTCGCGGAGTTCGGCACCCACCAGATCGCGAGCATCGATCCTGACACGATGGTGATACGCGAGTACGCGCTGCCGAATCCGGATTCGAGGCCGCGGCGAATTGCCATGACCAGCGATGACAGGATCTGGTATTCCGACTACGCGCGCGGCTTTCTCGGCTCCTTTGACCCGATTTCCGGGGCGGCACGCGAATGGGCGTCACCGGGCGGCCCGAAGTCCCAACCCTATGGGATCACGGTGCTGAATGACATCATCTGGTACAGCGAATCGAATGTGGAGCCGAACACGCTGGTGCGTTTCGATCCGCGGTCGGAAAAATTCCAGGTGTGGCCGATTCCGTCGGGAGGCGGAGTCGTGCGCAATATGATGCCGACGGCCGACGGCGGCCTGGTGCTGGCGGAGAGCGGAGCCGGAAAGATCGCCCTGGTCACGATCAAATAAAGCGGCGCGCGCCCGGCTGCCGACGAGACAGCCCAACAATGTCCCGGCGCAGCATCGATCAGGCCGCGTCCAGCGAAGAGTGCATGCGCCTGCGTTGACCGGACGGCTGGAACGGTCCAACCACGCCGCGAGACACGCTGAACGTCCGGCCGCGAGCCGCTGCCGCAATTCGGATAAGCTTGAGCGCGCAGTCGTTGCGGCGGCGCGTCTCCGGATCTTGACCCCGGACCCGGTCAACCGGAGCAGCACATCGCCGGATCAAGCCCGTGCCGATGACCAATAAATTTGAAGAGGGGACAGGTCGTGAGCAAGAAACTGGCGGCGGAATTCCTCGGGACATTCTGGTTGGTGTTCGGCGGCTGCGGCAGCGCGGTGCTGGCGGCGGCGTTCCCACACGTCGGGATCGGCCTCCTCGGCGTCGCGCTCGCCTTCGGCTTGACGGTCGTCACGATGGCATATGCCGTCGGGCACATCTCCGGCGGGCACTTCAACCCGGCGGTGACGCTCGGTCTGGTTGCGGCCGGCCGAACGACGGTCAACGAGGCGATCGGCTACGTCATCGTGCAGGTGGTCGGCGCGATCGCGGCGGCAGCCGTGCTCGCCTACATCGCGTCGGGCAAGCCGGGATTTGACCTGGTTGCGAGCGGGTTTGCAGCGAACGGTTTCGGCGACCATTCGCCGGGGGGCTATTCCCTGGGTGCCGCGCTGGTCGCGGAGTTCGTGATGACGTTCTTTTTTCTGCTCGTGATCCTGGGCGCCACGAGTCCGCGTGCACCCGCGGGATTCGCGCCGCTCGCGATCGGCCTCGCGCTCACACTGATCCACCTGGTCACCATTCCGGTGACGAATACCTCGGTGAATCCGGCGCGGAGCACTGGGCCGGCGATCTTCGTCGGCGGCTGGGCGCTTTCCCAGCTGTGGCTGTTCTGGGTCGCGCCAATCGCAGGCGCCGCCGTGGCCGGCTGGTTACATCGGACACTGCTCGAGCACGACTGACCGCGAGCCCGGCGCGACGGCCGGATGGCCCGACCGTCGTTCTCGGGGGAGCGAAGAGAGATCCGACTCGCTCGTGGACGGCTGCCGATTCGCATCGGCTTTCCGGAGCGGCGTCCAACGGTCAGCCAGCATTCCGCGCGAATTCGAGCAGTCTGCTGACGGTACGCCAGTTGCGAGCTGTCGCCGCCACGCCGATCAAGCGCTCAGCGCGGGCCGCCAGCTTTGACTCCTGGAATCCGTCCGGTGTGTGCAGGTAGAAGACGTTCCCCCGCAGCTCGAAGGCTTCCCGGCCGCGTCTCAACCGGCTGAGCGACGCGACGTCCGGCGTAGGTGGCGAGGTGGCGAGGAAAAAGAGGTGCAGTGCCGTGGGGGAGGCCTCGGCCTCGGGGAACGGATTGCCCGCGGCCGCGCGGACCAGGTCCTGATGGCTCAATACGATCACCTGCGGTCGAAAGCCGTGGTGGTCGAGGACCAGCTGCGAGATGCGGCGGGCCAGCGTGTTGGGCGTACGCCTCGAGCATTGAAATACAACGTTTCCGCTCTGAATGTAGGTTCGGACGTTGCGCAGCCCTTCGCGTGTGAGGAGCGCAGCCAGAGCGTTCATCGGCAACACCCGGTGGCCGACCACATTAATCCCGCGCAGAAGTGCGATCCAGGTCGCCATGCGGCGAACCTATCACCCCGGAATTCATCAGCTCAACAGCTGCGGATTCCAGCCTGGCGCGCGGCGCGGAGCGTGTAGCGCCCGTCACCCTGCCAGCGCCCGGCCGCGGTCGAGGCGGGGGGCCAGGTCGCGGTGGACTGCGGTTCGGCGAGGCCGGGTCGGCTCGTGCGGCTCGTCGCGCGGCGAGGCGTAAGATAGGCCCCCACTGGCTACTGCGAGGACATGATCGTGATCTACTTCCTTGCCCTGATTCCGGCGACGGTGCTGACGCTCGCCGGCTACTTCGCGCTTTTCCTCTCCAACCGCTCTGAAGGCGGTTTTCGGGCATTCGGAAAGTACCTCGGTTTCTGGGCCTTCACGCTGGCCGGGCTGCTCATGCTGGGTGCGATCTTCGCAGCGGCTCATGCTGGCGGCCGCTGCGGGATGATGCATGGGTGGGCGAGGCACGACCTGATGCACGGTCCTGGACCGGCCGGGCCAACATTCGGCGGCGCGTGCGTCTGCGAGCCGCGCGATGGCATGCAACCCGGTGAGCCCGCCCACGGTGCTCCGGGCGCACCGCAAAGTAGCAATTCGCCGAATCCGGTTACGCCTCCAACCCACTAACGTCCGTTAGACGCCACGGGCCGAGGAGGCTGGGTGCCGACGGCGGAGCCGCCGGTGCCGCGCGGCCCGGACCGGGCCGCTCAACGCCCGCGGCCGGGGCGGGCTCGCGCGGCGCTGAATTCGCAGCCCCTGATCTGCTGACCGCCGGCGGGTGTGCAGTCTGCGTTCGGTGCCGACGTGTCATCCCCGGGTACGGTGGAGGCGCACGGTCCGCGGTCGTACGCCGGTCAGGGGCATCAGCGCGACGTGATCAACGCTTCCCCAGACACGCGACTACAGCGTACGGAGCCAGGACGCAGATGGTAGACACGACCCTTTTCGACCCGGCCTTGTTCAGTGACGAGTCGATCTCGGCGGAGACCGCTACGTTGAATGCCAGGCTGGTCGGGCTGCTGACCGGGGCGCCGGAATGGTGGATCGTCGGCGCGCCGGCGTTCCGCGCGGCGCGACGCCGTGGCGAGGGGCCATTTCCGGCGCCGATCATGTCACCAAGGGCCCGGACGATGACGATCAGGGCGAAGGACGGACACGAGATCCTGCTACGCGTCATCGCCCCCGCCAGTCCGCGCGGGATTCACCTGCATCTGCACGGCGGCGGCTGGGTGCTCGGTGGCGCCGACCTGCAGGATCCGACTCTCGAACGCATCGCCGACAACACGGGCCAGGCGGTCGTCAGCGTCGAATACCGGCTGGCGCCAGAGTATCCCTATCCGGCGGCTCCCGACGATTGCGAGGCTGCCGCGGTGTGGCTGCTCCAGAACGGGCGGAGGGAATTCGGTGTCGACGCCATGACGATCGGCGGAGAATCAGCCGGCGGGCATCTGGCGGCCGTCACGATCCTGCGCATGCGCGACCGCCACGGCTACGCCGGATGGCGTGGCGCCAATTTCGCGTATGGCGCGTTCGACCTGAGTTTGACACCGAGCCAGCGGCAGTTCGGGAACACGCGCCTGATACTGCGAACGATCGACGCCCACCAGTTTTCAAACGCTTTTCTGCCGGCGATCGCGGACCGGCGCGTCCCGGACATTTCACCGCTGTACGCCGATCTCCACGAGCTGTGTCCGGCGTTGTTCACGGTCGGGACCAGGGATGCGCTGCTGGACGATACCCTATTCATGCACGCGCGCTGGGTAGCCGCCGGCAATCCGGCGGAACTCGCGATCTACCCGGGGGGCGCGCACGGCTTCACGCTGTTCCCGCACGACCTCGCAGCCGCGGCAACGGCGAGGATCGACGCTTTCCTCGCCCGCGTCCTCGACTGACGGCGCGGTGAATGGGGTCTTTGCCTGGGGTTAGGCCGCGGCGGGCGCCCCTGCACCGCACGCCAGCGGCCGCCGTACGAGTCCCTTATCGCGAGTCGGCGTCTATATCCTTGCCCGTGTAGTCGCTCATCATGCTCGTCGCGACTAGGGTCACGACGCTGCAGGCAGCGATGTAAATCGCGATCGCGTACGCCGAGTGGTATTTGGCAAACAGCCACGCGGCGATGAACGGCGCCGGACCACCGGCGATCACCGACGCAAGCTGGTAGCCAAGCGACGCACCGCTGTAGCGAAGGTGGCCCTTGAACGACTCCGCGATCAAGGCGGCCTGTGGCCCGTACAGCATGTCGTGCGGCACGAGTGACAGGACGATCGCAACGAAGATCAGCGTCGCACTGCCGGTTCCTAGCAGGCCGAAATAGACGAAGCCGAATATGCCGGTCGTCACGCCCCCCAGCATGTACATCCTCTTGCGGCCGATGCGATCGGAGATGTGCCCGAACAACGGAATCGAGATGAACGACAGGCACGAGGCGGTCAGCACCGCGACCAACAGGAAGTCGCGCGACATCTTCAGAGTGCCGACGCCGTAGGTGTAGACGAATGCCGTGAAGATATAGAACGGCGCCTGTTCCGCCATGCGGGCAAAGGCGCTGAGCGCGACCTGTTTCGAGTGGCGCCGGAAGACCTCCAAGATCGGCGTCGGATGGATCTTCCGTGCGGCGACAAGCTTGGTGAAGACCGGAGTCTCGAGGATCCCGAGGCGGATGTAGAGGCCGACTGCGACCAGAATCAGGCTGAGGAGGAACGGCATCCGCCAGCCCCAGACCAGAAATTGGTCGCCCGACAGGCGGCTGAACACGAGCACGGCCAGGTTGGCCAGGAACAGGCCGCACGGCACGCCGAACTGCGGCCAGGACGCCAGGAAGCCCCGCGACTTGTTCGATCGCGCCCATTCCATGGACATCAACACTGAGCCGCCCCATTCGCCGCCGACGCCGACGCCCTGGACGAAACGCAGTACCGTCAGGATGATCGCGCCCCAGACCCCGATCTGGTCATAGGTGGGAACCAGCGCGACCAGAAAGGTGGCGATGCCCATCAGCAGCAGCGTCGCGATCAGCGTTGACTTGCGGCCGATGCGGTCGCCGAAGTGGCCGAAGATCGCGGCGCCGACCGGCCGCGCCACGAACCCGACGGCGTAGATCGTGAAGGCTTCGAGCGTGCCGACCAGCGGATCGGACTTGGGGAAGAACAGCTTGGCGAACACCAGTCCCGTGACCACGCTGTAGAGAAAGAAGTCGTACCACTCTATGGCGGTGCCGACGGTGGCGGCGATGACCGCGCGCCTGAGTTGAGTGCGGTGCTCTGCGTCGGAAAGGTTGGCGACGTCAATCGCGGCCATACGTGTTGCCCCCTGTGTGCCCCGCTCTGTCGGCGGTTGCATGCGTCCCATACACGGGCCACGGTCGCTCCGTCATACGTCGTTGTCGACCCGGCAGCATTGGAATCACTCCAGCAGCTGCCGTAGGTATCGGCCACGGGTCCGACGGAATCGCTCGGAAACCGACCGCTCGTGACCGATGCCCTGACGAGGCGCACGCCCATTTCGGGACTAAAACTCGTACGGGACAGTCTAGCAGTGTGTGCGAGCCCGGACGCAACGCGCTGGCCCGCTGATTCGGTAGTCGGCCGGCCGGCGACGCACGCGGTCAGGCGGCCGGACGCGTGGCTACGCGGCGCGCGCCCGGCCAGCCTGCCCGCAGTTGCCTTTGGCCCAGCCACTCGACGGTACGTCACTGTATCTCCATGGATTTCCCTGCACTAACGGGGGACCGTGCCTGGACCGGTTCGGTGGCGATCATTTCATCCGATCCGGCCAGCCGCACCCGTGTCCTGGCTGGGCCTTAATTGACCCGTCCCCGATACGATGACGGCTGCTGGCGCCGCCCCGCCGTCGGTGGTCGCTACGCCCGGCGCTGGCAGCAATCCCGACGGCGGGCAACCGCGGCCGAACGCGCCGGGATTTACCCCTCCGCTCGACCGCCACGCCGCGCCGTTCGTGGGCACGGCCGCCAGCAGCAACCCGGCCCTCGGATAGGCACGACGCGAGCGTTCAAGTGGCGAGGCCCCCAGGCGTCCCGCGATAAGCCTCTACGATGGCCCCGATTCCCGAATCGTGGTTGCGCGCCGGCCGATATTGATGCCCGGGAGCGGACGTCTCAAAGGGCATCCTCTGGCCTGTACGGATCAGGTCCGCGAGATGACTCGAACGACGGTCTCCCGGAAATCGCGGAAACCCATCCGTTCGTAGAGACCGTGCGCGCCGGTATTGGCGCTCATCACGTGCAGAAACGGTGTTTCGCCGCGGTCGAGCTCGCGCGCGATCACCTTGTTCATCAGCCGGCGTGCGAGCCCGCGACCCTGGACGTCGGGATGCGTGCAGACGCCGCTGATTTCGCGAAGAGTGCCGGCGTGCGAGCGTTCACCGGCCATGGCCACGAGGCGGTCACCTTCGAAGTATCCGAAATATTCGCCGAGCTCGGTCGTCCTTGGACCAAACGGGCCCGGCCGAGTCAACGCGGCCAGCTCGAGTGCGCGCAATGCGTGCTGCGGACCGAGCTTGACCGCATCAGGCGCCCCGTCGGAAACCGCGTCGCCGCCGTCGCGGACCATGCAATACATCGTGGACTCGAGTTCGATGCGCCAGCCAGCGGGTGCCGGGCCGGACCAGCCGCCGCAGTAAAGTTGCTCTTCCGGCTCGCAGAACGGTGCAAGCGCATCAAAATCAGGCCGCTCGGCATCCGCAAAGCCGACGATGGGCGAGAAGCTCGCAGCGTAGCGCCGCGCATCATTCGCGCCGACTGCGTACCGGGCGTGGGGGCCGACGAGGGCGTGCCAGAAGATGTTGTCGAGAAGTTGCATCATCGTTCCGCCGGCGACGACGCCGGGGACAGGGGCGGGACCGGTCCGCGGCCGGACACCATGCCACTTCATTGCAGGCCCGTCACGAACGGCGGGCCGCCGCTGAACTCCGGTCGCGGACGACAGGCGTCGGTGCGCTCGCCGAGCCGTGATCCGTTCGTGGCAGATCGCTCACGAGGGCAGGGCGCGTCGCGTCAGGCGCTTCCAGACTGGCCAACCGGCGGATCAGACGGGAGTTGACGCGTCCGGCACACGCTTTGTCATCGGTACGAAGTCGATCGTCAGGCCATCTCCAAGCGGCCACCGGATCGCGTCGCCCGCGGCATAGCCCCGCGATGCGTACAGCCGGACGCCCGCGAGCGTCGCCATCAGCTCGAATCTGGAGAATCCGCACGCAACTGCGTCCCGCTCACAGCGGTCGAGTATGGCCGTGGCGATGCCGCGGCGTTCGAACAGCGGGTGGATGAAGAAGGCACGAATTTTCGCGGCGTCGTGGCGCGGGTCCAATTCCGTCGCGTCACGGTCGGAACGCGCATCGGAGCCGAAGAGCGTGCGACGCCGGCCCCAGCCGCCGCAGCCGACCAGTTGCCCATCATGCTCGACGACAAAGTACGTGCCATCGCGGATCAGCTGCGTGTCGACACCGAATGCGCCGCGTAATGCGCCTTCGATCTGCGCGACGTTGTAGTCGTTGGCGCCCAGCACGCGTGCCGAGACCGCGATCAGGGCTTCGAGAGCGCTCTGATCCTGCAGCGTCGCAGGGCGAAGGATGTCACCGGGAGGAAGCATCTGCCGCTGGAATCATCGGTCGGTCATCACGCTGGCATCGGTCATGGTGAGTGTGGAGCCATCGCACCACTCGGCTCCAGCGAAGGGGGCAGGCGGATGGGGTAGGGGGCGCGAAACAGGCGGCGAGATTCGCACCAGGTCCGTCGCCGGGTCACCGCGAGAGTCATTCGCGACGTCATCGCCTGACGGGACCGGCCGCCGGTCGGACCGGACTCGCGGCTCGGCTCGTTGCAAATAACTGACGGCACTTCTACAATGATGCCGCCCATAACAAAAGACTGTTGCTAATTTGCAACGGCGAGGGACGAGGGAGCGATTCACTACTGCGCTCGCAGGAGCTGACGCCCGTCTCGGGCGCCCTGCCGACCGGTCCGCAACGACTTGGGGAGTTCGAAGACCGTTGATTAATGAAACGTTTACAGGGCCGCTCGCTCCTTGTCGAGCCCCGGGCCTGGTCCGGCTGGCGACTCTTCAAGCCCATGCGGGTAGCCCCGATTGCCGACTCCGCATCGGCCAGCGCCGCGATATTTCGTCGACTTACAGCCTCAGTCAGATCCTCGATTGTCATCCCGGAGACCCTGCATGAAACCTCTCTTCCTGCTCGGGACCGCATCGGTCCTGATACTGGCCATGAACGTGGCCGATGCCCAACAGCAATCACCGGGACCGGCCGCGAGCAACGCGGTGGCCTCGAACGAAGTCGGCGAGATCATAGTCACCGGTACGCGGCGCACGGACCGCACGGTTGCCGAGTCGTCCGCGCCTATCGACGTGCTGAGCGGCGCCGATCTTGCGAGCGCCCCCACCGGCAACATGCTGGACACCCTGTCCAACATGGTGCCGTCCTTCATCGTCGGGCAGAACTCGATTTCCGACGCCTCGAGCTTCGTCCGCTCCCCGTCCCTGCGCGGCCTGCCGGGCGACGAAATGCTGGTGATGCTGAACGGCAAGCGGATGAACCGTTCGGCGCTGGTGCAGGTCTACCAGGGCGGTGAGACCGAACTGGCGTTTGGCGCGCAGGGCCCGGACCTCGCCTCGATCCCGTCGATCGCGGTCAAGTCGCTCGAAATCCTTCGCGACGGCGCCTCGGCTCAGTACGGTTCGGATGCCATCGCCGGCGTCCTCAACTACCAGTTCAAGACGAGTTCGTCGGGTGCGCAAATTGAAGCTCGCTACGGCGAGTACTTCCCGAAGGGCTACTCGCGCGACGGCGGCGACGGCCAGGTGGCCTTGAATTTCGGCCTGCCGCTCGGCGGCCAGGGCTTCGTCAACGTCAGCGCGGAGCTCGCGAAGAACGGGCAGACGATCCGCAATCCCACGCGGCCGTCGGCGCTCGCGTTCGCCGCGACCTATCCGAGCCTCGTGTCTTCGCTGCCCAACTGGCCGGGTCCGGTGCAGCAGTGGGGGACGCCGCCATCGAAGAGCATCAAGACGTTCGTCAATGCCGGAATCAAGCTCGACAACGGCGATCAGCTCTACTTCTTCGGCAACTTCGCCAACATCGAGGCAAACGAGAGCTTTAATTATCGTTTGCCCAAGGACGTCATGCTGGCAGGGCAGGCGTTCACGCATCACCCTGCGTTCAGCAACATTTACCTCGACCCGTGCACGGCCGCTTATACCGGCTGCCCGGCCGGCGGCTGGATCCAGGACAGCAATACGTTCAATTTCAGCTCGGTCTATCCGGCGGGCTTCACGCCGCGCTTCCTGGGCACGACCCAGCAGTTCTTCGGCGCGGTGGGCTACAAGGGCACGACCAGCTGGGGCATGACGTACGACCTCTCCGGCACGACGGCGCAGAACTCCCTGGCCGTCGGCCTCGTCGATACGCTCAACCCGTCGCTCGGACCCCTGTCGCCGACCAGCTTCTACGACGGCAAGTTCGTGCAGCGCGAGACCAACTTCAACTTTGACGTGGCCTACCCGTGGGCCGCCGGGTTGGCGAACCCGGTCTCCGTCGCCGCGGGACTCGAATGGCGCAACGAGAACTACCAGCAGCTGCTCGGCGATGGGCCGTCCTATGCGGCGGGCCCGTATGCCTCCCAGCAGCTGTACACCTGCAATCCGGTAACACTCGTCTGCGCCGCGAGCGGCTCGGCCTCGCAGACGACGGCGTCGAACGGCTACGGCGGTATCAGCGCCCCGGTTGACGCCTCGCAGGCGAGCTACGCCGCTTACGTGGATGTCGAGGCCGACGTGACCAAGAGCCTGACGCTCGGGGTCGCCGGCCGCTTCGAGAACTACGCGTCCTTCGGCTCGACGACCCTCGGCAAGTTCCAGGCGCGCTTCAAGGCGACGGACTGGCTGGCGCTCCGCGGCACGGTCAGCACCGGCTTCCACGCGCCGACGCCGGGCCAGTCGAACGTCGAGACCCTGAGCACCACGTTCACCCCGGGCACCACGACCCAGGTGCAGATCGGCACCTACCCGGTGACCAGCTCGATCGCGAAGTACTATGGCGCGGTGGCGCTGAAGCCCGAGGAGTCCACCAACATCAGCGCGGGCCTCGTGCTGACGCCGATGGCGGACATGCTGCTGACGCTGGACGGGTACCAGATCAACGTTCGCAACCGGATCGGCATCTCCCAGACATTCAACGTGACGCAGGCGGACATCAACAAGCTGCCCGCGCTCGCGTACGTCGGGGCCGGCGGGACCGTGCAGTACTTCACCAACGGATTCAACACCAAGACGCAGGGCGTTGACCTCGTGACCAGCTACGTCTTCCACGTCGGCGCCGATGGCCGCCTCGAGACGACCCTGGCCTACAACTACAACAAGACCACGGTTCCAAAGCGAGATCCGACCGTGATCTCCGACTCGCGTGTCACCGACATCGAGCACTACGCCCCGAACGACCGCGTCAACCTGAACCTGAACTACACGACGGGCAAGTTCCGGGCCGCGGTGCACGAGAACTACTACGGGACGTACCGGGACGAGAACGACTATCCCGGCCAGCATTTCTCCGCCAAGTTCACGACGGACCTCGACCTGTCGTACACGGTGTGGAACAACGTCACGGCGACGGTCGGTGGCCGTAACATCTTCAACGCCATGCCGGATGTCGTGCACCACACCAACGTGCTGACCGGCGGCCTCGGCGATGGCGAGCGTTACCCGCGCACCGGCGGCCCGTTCGGGTACAACGGCGCGTTCTGGTACGTGAAGGTCGGCGCGACGTTCTGAAGGCACGCAGGGCAGCCGTTCGCGCAATGGCGTGGCGGCGAACAGACGACAGCGGCTCCCGCCGCAGGCGCCAGGCGTCTGCGGCGGGACATCTCGCGGAGTGGACTCTCCTCCGGTCTGCTCGCTCCGGGCCAACTGTGCCCGGTTGGCATAACAACAGGTCCGTGCGCCGCGATACGAGCGGCTTGGTCGATCTCGGCGTTGGGCTGCGCGACGCGATCGCGACTCCAATCTATCGCTCGCCCGGAGAGGTCCTGCGCGGCCGTCAGTGACGAGTCCCCGGTCGAGTGATCGGGCGACTTACACCGCGCCCAGTCCTCCTGCGCGGGACTTCATGGGGGCGGGGTCGCGACCGACCGGCAGCATATCGCTCGGCGGCGGCCCCGTTGCGTTGCATCAGTGCGCGCTGCGGCCATACTGGCTGCGCGGGTTGAATCTTCGTGCCTCGGGACTCAAGATTGCGCCCGGCCGGGTCCCGTCGAGACGCGCCTCGCGATCCGGTCCCCTGTCATCAATTTCGCGAGGAAACACCATGAAAAATCTGGTCGCCGCCGGGTCCGTCGCCATCGCATTGCTCGCGGGAAGCGTCGCCATGGCACAGAAGCCGGTCGATAACGTCAGCGGCAAGCGTCATCCCAACATGGCCGCGGCGCAGCACCTGTCGCAGAAAGCATGGGAGAAGATTGTGGCTGCTCAGTCCGCGAACGAGTGGGACATGAACGGCCATGCTGCCAAGGCCAAGGAGCTGCTGGACCAGGTCAACCAGGAACTCAAGCTCGCGGCCCAATCAGCGAACAAGAACGGCAAGTAGCAAGGGTCGGCCGCGGGCATTCGGCGCGTTTGCCGCGCGAAGTCCCGGAGCCGCCTGCAGTCGACTGCGGGAAGGCCTCGGGGCCCGGCCGGACCGCCGAGTGCCCGCCGACTGGCCCTACGTCGGCAGTCCCGGGACAACCCGTCGGCGGCCTTCGACCGGCGGTTCCGGGCTCGTGACGGCAAGGGGCTAGACCGGCCGGGAACCGCCGCCGGCCAGACCGGCGCGGCCACAAACCGTCATCCAGCTCACAGTTCCGGCAAAAACCTCGCCCCTGCCTGACCCGAACGAGTCCCGTCCCGAGGATCTGTGTGATCGACGCACGTGTCGGCTGCCGCCGCGCCATACGCTCCGAGGGCGGGTCGATTCGACTCCATGAAGCGCGGCGGCCCTGGGCCGGCCAACGAGGATCGTCTTCGATGGGAGATGTCAGGCCACACGTCGTTCGAAGCGCCGGCAGCGGGGAAGCCGAGGCGCATGCCTATGAACTCACGCAGGTGCTGGCGCAGATCGGCGAGGCGGTGATCGTCAAGGATCTCGATGCGGTCGTCACGTTCTGGAACCGCGAAGCGGTCTCGTTGTACGGGTTCTCGGCACAGGAGGCGATCGGCCGTCCGCTTCGCGAACTGCATGCGGCCGATCTCTCGGAGGCGGACTACGCCCGCGTCCTGGCGCGTGTAAGAGCCGGCAAGCCGACATCCTCTGCCGCCGACCGACGCCGGCGAAACGGCGAGACGATCCGCGTCGCACTGAACACCGCGCCGTTGCTGGACATACACGGCCAGCTGGTCGGCGAGATCACGATTGCGCGCGACGTCACTGCGCTTAGACGGACCGAGGAGGCGTTGCGTGCCGCGCACGCAAAGCTGCAGGCCCGCTTGGCGGCCATTCGCGACGCCAATGACAAGCTGACCGACGAGATCGCCGCGCGACAGAAAGCGGACGCCGCAATGCGCCGCAACAACCAGGAGCTTGCCGGGACGGTCCGGCAGCTCGAGGCGTTCCATCGCGACGGCGAGATGCTGTCGCGCATGGCCGAGCTGCTGCAATCCTGCACGCAACGCGACGAGGCGTACGCCATCGTTCGAGAAACCGGCGCGCGGCTTTTTCCGGACTCATCCGGGTCTCTCTTTATCTACCGCGAGTCGCGCGACGTGCTCGAACAGGCTACCAGCTGGGGCAACGGGCCAGCAGCCGACGCCACGCTGGGTCCGGAGGAGTGCTGGGCGCTACGGCTCGGCAGCCCGCATTTCGTGGCCGCGCATGGAACCATCCGCTGCCGTCATGCGCACGCAGACACGGCGAGCTACGTCTGCCTGCCCGTGCAGGGACAGGGGCAGGTCCTGGGCTTGCTGTATGTGGCGGTCGACGTGGATCCGAGCAGCATGCGCCCGGCGCGGGACACGGAGCAGCGCCTGCGTGCCTTGACGGACAGGGTCGGGCCGGCGCTCGCCAATCTCAAGTTGCGGGACGCGCTGCGCGAGCTGGCGCTCCGCGACGGCCTGACCGGCCTGTACAACCGGCGCTACCTCGAGGATGCCCTCAGCCGCGAGCTGCATCGCGCCGAGCGCGGTCACTCGCCTGTGTCGGTCGTGATGATCGACATCGATCACTTCAAGTCGTTCAACGACAAGTTCGGGCACGACGCCGGCGACTTCGTTCTCAGCGCGATTGCGCGCACGATCAGCAAGAGCATCCGTCCGTCCGATATCGCCTGCCGCTACGGCGGCGAGGAGCTCGCGCTCGTGCTGCCGGATGCGAGTCTCGACATCGCCGTGGAACGCGCAAACCACATGCGGCTCGTAATTCAGGAAACGAACCTTACCCACCTGGGGCAGACGATGCCGGCGCCGACCGCGTCATTCGGGATCGCGGTCTACCCCGCGAACGGCACCAAGCCCGCGGATCTGCTCAAGGCGGCCGACCAGGCGCTTTACCGCGCCAAGAAGGAAGGCCGCGACCGCGTTTGCGTCGCAGCGGAGACGCTGCCGACCTGACGACCGGCCGCTGCGCGCCGTCGTCAAATCTTCGGCGGCGGTGTAGGGTATCGGTCTCCGGCCGGCGGTCGGCGAGTCCTCGGTGGCATGGATATCCGGAGCAACGCATGGGCATGACGCCGTCGGCTGCTCGGCCAGGTCTGGCGCTAGTCGCGCTCGTGGTCGGCGCGTGCTCGAGCGCAGGCATCGTGCAGCTGTCCGCGGACACCTACCGGCTGTCGCGGGTCGACGGAGGGGGCGTCTACGCCGACGCGGCGGCCATGAAGGCGTCCGTGATCCATGACGCCAACGCGTTCGCGGAGAGCAGGGGCAAGGTGGCCGTCCCGATCGCGACGCATGAGGAATCCCTGCGGGGACACCTGTCGACCATCGCATACGAGTTCCGTCTGGTAACGCCGGGCGAGCCCGCGCCGAAGTCGGCAGAAACGGCTCGGCCGCCGCAACCCGCGACGGGCGAGAAAATGGATAACGCCGACGTCCGGCCGGCCGACCCGACCGTTGCGAAGCCCGACTTCTACACGGACCTGATCAGGCTCGACGACCTCCGCAAGCGAGGCATCCTGACCGAGGACGAGTTTCAGACGCTGAAGGCGAAGATCCTCGCCGGGAAGTAACGCCGCGCAGCGGTCCCGCGCGTGCCGGGCTGCCCGGCAACCCGCGAGAATCGGCCCCGACGGCCGCGAGCGCCAGCGCGGCGTAGGGCCGCCGACGCTACGCGCCTTTGGCGGCGCAGCCGGCGCATCCCTTTCCGCGGCCCTTGTCTGCCGGACTGGCGCGCCGGGAGCGACGGAGTCGCAGCGTTGGCAACGGGCGCCGGCGATCGCGGACTGCCCCCGGGGCGGGGAGTGCCTATTTGTCGTGCTTTTCGAGGAAAGAAATGAGTCGGCCGATGCTTGCGTAGAGCGCGTAGAGGACGCCGCCGATGATCACCGTGACGATGAGGAAAACCACGACGAACGGGCCGAGGTCGACTCTGAATGCGTCCAGCATGTTGCGCCCGACGGTGTCCTGGCTGCGCTGACTTACTCGTGTGACGCCGGTTCGGCGGAAGCCGGTTGCGCCGAGGGCGGCTCCGATGATCCGCTTCGGCCCCTGCCACGTCGAGAGGACGCCGTCCGCTCCGGCGACCGCCGAATCACGATCCGGCAGCGACGTTCGGTCAGTCGCGCGCCCGGACGAGGCTCGATGTACGACGCGGCCGCAGGGCCCGTGATTCGTGGTCGGATACCAACGCTGTCGCGACCGGCGTGACCATCGCAGGCGCGCCTTCGGCGCCGGGGAGGCTGACGCTGGCTGCGTCGCCGGGTTCACGCATTTCCGGCGTATAGTCTGATGCACCAATAGGGCGCGACGGTCGGCGGCATTCCGAGTGACCAGGAACGCACAACTCTACGCATTCGCCTGCGCCGTGCTCCTCTCGAGCGCCATTCCCGGATGCGCGGTCTACCGCAAATGCGGTTCCGCCGGCTGTCCCGGCGATGCCGAAGTCACGACGGCGGTGCGTGACCTGCTCGGTCAGTACCCTACGCTCGCTTCAGGCTCGGTCGACGTCCATACCTGGGACCACGTCGTGTACCTGTACGGGCTGGTCAATACGGACATGGAGCGGCAACTCGCGGAATCGGTCGCCGGTCGGGCGAGCGGCGCGACCGGCGTCGTGAATCTTCTCGGCGTGAACAACGGGAGCAAGTAGGGGCGCGCACGTGCCTGCGGCGCGCCGACCGTCGCCCCGGCCCATGCGGCCGTCACGCGCGTACCGGTGCCGGGCACCGCGTCTTCGCGCGCGCTCCCCGGACCGCTCGCGGACGACGCTACGGCCGGCTAGGTCCGCGCCGGCGCGTCGCGGTACAGCCAGGCGACGATCGTTCCCAGTATCACCATCAGGGCGCCGTCGAAAATGATCTGCTTGATCGCCATCTCCGGGGGCACGGGCTGCACGACGAAGTAGATCATGTAGGTCGGCACGATCGTCAGCAGCGCGATCGCAATGCCAAAACGCACGCCCTGCGCCAGCCAGGGCTTCGGTTCGACGCCGCGCGCGTAAATCCACGCGAATGCGCCGGCCAGGATCACATGGGCCAGAATCATCAGCGGGAAATACTTCTGCGCGTCCGATTCCGCCCGGAACAGGTTGGGCAATTGCGCGTAATCCGGATGCAGCAGCACGCCATGGACGACGTAGCTGCCCACGAACCAGGCGAAGAAAATCACGACCCAGGCGATCACCAGTTTCTTGTTCATGCTCCCCTCGTTTTTCTTGACCGGCCGGCGAACGGCCCGGCGGCTACGGGTCACAGAATACGCTGGTGGCGTTATCGAACAACCCTCCACGGCCTCGTCTCAGCCGCGCGGGTCGGCCGTGTGCATCCGTATTAAGTCCATATATAAGTTATTATAAACAATTAGTTAGAATGTGTTTATGAGGTATGTTATAGAATGCGGATCTCGGTCCGTGGGCCGTGCCTGGTCTTGCCCGTCCGGTCGCGCCGCGGTCGGGCGTCGAGTCCGCGCTCTCGCCCGAGTGAGCGGCTACGGTTCCGCCCGAACGGCGCCCAGGTCCCGGTTATCCTGTGAGCGACGGCGTCGTGCCTGTTGCCTGCCGGTACTGCCCACGCTATGCCTCCCAAGCTGAGTTACGACACGCTGGAACGGCTCCGCATTCCGCGCCCCGTCGACCGTCTTGCCTACATCGCCGACTGTTGCCGCGGCCGGACGGTGCTCGATGTCGGCTGTTTCGACGAGACCGCGCTCCTGAAGCGTGACACCGAGCACTGGCTGCACGGTCGTATCGCCTCGGTGGCGCGGCGAGTCGTTGGCGTCGACAGTTCGAGCGGAATTCCCCCGGAAGGACTGGCGAGCGCGGCGAACGCTGTGATCCATCGCGGCGATGGCGTCGACATCGACCCCGTCCTGCTGCAGAGCGAGGATTTTGATGTGATCGTCGCCGGCGAGTTCGTCGAGCACATCGAGACGCCCGAACGGTTCTTTCGCAATATGCGGTCGGCCTTCCCGGGCCGCGCGCTGGTCGTATCGACGCCGAACGGAACGTGCTTCGCGAATGTCCTGTTGGCTCTGATCCGGCGCGAGGCGCAGCACCCGGACCATCTGCACGTGTTCACCTTCAAGATTCTGAACACGCTGTGCCTGCGCGCTGGGTTCGCGGACTGGCAGATCGTTCCGTACCGCTTCTATGCGACCGAGATGATCCTGGGCTCAAGTGGCGCGAAGCGCTGGCTGGTGCTTGCCGTTGAGCGCTGCATCCGGCTGGTCGAATGGTTGTTCCCACTGCTCAGCTTCGGCTACGTGGTACGCGCACGACTGTGATGCATCGGCGTAGCATGCCGACCGGGATCGGCGGCGCCTGCGACATTCGGGGCAGCCGCGGCCGGCAGCGTGCGTGCTGCGACAGCGGCACGGAGTCCGGAACGGGCCCGCGCGCCGGAAGCGGCGGCGAGCCGCCCGGGTGGCCGGCGGAACGCCCGCGTCGTGGGCGGCCAGCATGACCCACCATTCCGCGCCTACGCTCTGCAATGAGAATTCGCGCCGGGGGTCGGGTCCGGATGCCGCCGTCCGCCGTGCCGCGGTCCTGACCGGCGGCCCTGCCTGCGCGGGCTGGCGCAGGCAGGGCGCGCGTCAGTGGTCGAACCTACTCCAGTGACGACACCAGATCGCTCGCAGCATCGATCAGCCGGTCGACCTCGTCCTCGTCGATCGGGTGGTAGTCGAATGCTGCGCCTTCGAGAATGGCGATCATCCGCCCCACGATCGCATTTCGCCGCGCCGTGATGTCGACGATCCGCGCGTCGACCGCGGCGAATGTCGCATCGTCGCCCGCAAGGCCTGCAGTCGACAACCGCAGCGTCCTCCGTCCCAGATCCCCGACCGGGGCGTTAATCGCCTTGTAGGCGTCAGCCAGCCGCGACAGCGCCCGCTCGTGGCCGACGATGCGGTGCGGCACGGCGCGCTCGCCGAAGAACTCGAAGAGCACGCGGCCATCGTGCACGTAGTCGTCACGGAGGCCGGCGAGCGCGAGCAGCGTCGGCCTGATGTCCGTGTGGTCGGTGAACACCTCGTCGCTGACTCCGACATGGCGTACGCCAGGCCCGACCAGGCCCGCCCAGGTCCTGGTGATCTGTTCCTGGAAGTCACCGTGGTTCCAGCTGAACCCCGGCTGCTCATTCGAGCAATTCGCGAGCGGAGAGCAAGTCGCCGGCGTCGACCCCGCAGTCAGGAAGAAGTCGTCGTCCGCGAAGTAGGCGAGCGTCGGGGTCCGGGCCGGATCCTGCGTGACCATGCGCAGCAGCGCCATCTCGGCTCGGCCGGCCATGCGTTGCATCAGACGGACGGTTCGATCCTTGACCGGGTCGTAGGCGACAAGCCGCGCGAGATTGCGCTCCACGCCCCGCGTCGCTGGATCCGTCGCGGCGGGATTGCCGCGCACGTAGACGGTGGGTGCATCTTCGCTGTGAACGGACAGCGGCGTCGTGTCGTTGAGTTCCGTGAGCAGCAGGGCGCGCAGGTCGGCAGCGACTTCTCCGAGGTTCGTCGTCGTGCACAGGACCGAGCTATCGTCGCAGCCTGCCGGAAGGCGCACGTACGTGCACGGCGTCGTCACCCCGTCGCAGCCCGCCGGCGCCCCCGCCTTGCCGGCGAAGTGGTCGTTCTCGTCGGATGCGAAGACGAAGAGTGTGTTCTGCTTCGTGATCCCGGCCGCCCGGAGCCTCGCGAAGAACTTCCCGAACGCCGCGTTGTAGGCTGAGAGCTGCTGCACGTAGCCGGCCTCGCCAGGCCCGTAGCTGCCGGAGCCGGTGAAGTGATTGTCGTGCGCGTCGCTGATGTAGGCGTATACGACCGGCACCCCGCCCTCGAGGAATGTAGCGACGTAGCCCAGAGTCTGGCTTGCGGACGGACTGAAGCCCGGAAAACCCGGATTGCCGTGCGAGTCGGCGATCGGCCTGCCGTCGAGGTCGAGAACGACCGGCTGGCCGCCCGTGATTCGCGGAGCGGTGTTGACGTTGCCGTACAAGGCCGTGAAGCCCGTATAGTCGCGCGGCTCGTCCGGCAGCAGGTCCGGGCGTCCGGCGCCGCCGCAGACCGCGCTGTCCTGCGCGCAATGCACGGCAATTCCCTCGAAGTCCGCGACCGCCTTGGCGGGATTGGCCTTTGCCTCGGCTGCTTCCGGCGACGTCGGCCCGAACACGTTGGCGATGTCGCTCGCAATGTTCTCGAACTCGATGTTCGCGGTCGAGAAAGCCCCGACGTCGCAGCCCGCGCGCGTGAAGGGCGTCCACGGCGCCGGGTGGACCTTGTCACGCTTGTCGATCATCTGCGGCTGCCCATCGGGCGCGCTGTCGGTCCAGTACGCGAACGAGCTGGAGAAGCCGATGGACCCGTCTTTCCGGAAGTAGCCGTACGAGTTCGCGACCGGCTGGCCGTGCTTGTCGCCGTAGACGCCGGTCAGCGTCGTGATGATGTCATCGGCCGTGTGCGAGATGAGCGGCGTATGGTGGTTGGTCAGCAGCGCGCCGTGATCGACGAGGAAGCCGAGCAGGTTCGGCATCTGTTCCAGGTCCGACGGGACCTTCGGGTTGTCCCGCCGAAAGTGAACGTTGTCGAACTGGATGTGGACGACATGCTTGACCCTGGATCCGAGCCGGCACGACTCCTTCGCGGCCTGGCGGCGGTGTCCGGAGCGGCGTCCTCGGCGAATGTCGGTAGGGCCAGCAACAGCGACGCGGCGACAGCCAGTGACGCGGCACCGACGTGCCATCGTGTTGAATCTCGCATGTCAGTTTCCCCTTGATATTATGTGTGGTTGTGCGCACGGCGAACGCGCGGTCGTTCGTACTGCCACCGCCATGACCCTAGTCGCGGGAAGCTACACAACCGAGTACGCCGCGTTGCAACGAGGTTGCAGGTGCGGGCCGGCGGCGACCGGACCCCGCGGTGAGGCGCGCGGCGCGGTGGGCAGCGGCCGTCACGACGTAGGTGTCCGGCGTCTTGCGCGAGCGCACACGTGGGCTGCACCGGTGCCGTCAACGGCTTGGGTCAAGGCGGCCGAGTTGCAGCGGACCGAGGCGCGACTAGCCGCGCTCGCGCGGCCCGGGCTGAGCCGGTATCACGGGTATGCAGCCCGGAACCGGCGGCACGGTCAAGAGCGCAGCCGGATGTCGCCTGCGTTTTCAGGCCGGCGGCCGCGCTTGCCGGCGTAGAACTCGCGGATGCGTGCGAAGTCCTGCGCAGGATCTCCGCTCAGGCGCAGGTACGTGTCGATGCCGACCGTGCGCGTCGCGTAGTCGATGTAGCCCAGCCCCAGCGGCAGGCCGCCGGCGACCGCGATCCGGTAGAAGCCTGACTTCCAGTGGTCGGTGCGCGAGCGTGTGCCTTCCGGAGCGACGGCGAGCCACATCTGGTCGCTGCGGGCGAACTCCGCGAGCAGCGCGTCGACGAACCCCGACGGCTCGCGGCGGTTGATCGGGATGCCGCCGAGCTGCAGCAGCCACCGGCGCAGCGGCCAGCGGAACAGACTGTCCTT
The DNA here is from genome assembly GCA_025351005.1 of Pseudomonadota bacterium. Lineage (GTDB taxonomy): Bacteria > Pseudomonadota > Gammaproteobacteria > Steroidobacterales > Steroidobacteraceae > CAIKZZ01. Next base: position 29,182 of record JANXWS010000070.1, read on the forward strand.
CCCCATCCAGCGCAGCGGCAGGCCGACGCCGATCTTGTAGAGCATGGCGACGATGAAGTCCCAGTTGGACGTGTGCGGGTAGACGACGATGACTCCCTTGGGCGCCGGTGGCGTCACGAGGACGCTTCGCCAGCCAACCGACCGCAGCAATAGCGAGGCGGCCCGCTGTGTCAGTGACGGGCGGAGGCGGGGTGTTCCGCTCCAGCGCATGTCCATGACCGATCTTGGCACGGCCGGAGCGGCCGTGGCCGCCTCACGGCTAACCGTTCGCGGAGCCGAAGGTCGTCGGCGGCCGCTTGGCCCGCTTGGCCGCCCTCGCCGAACTCGACGACGGAACATCATTCGACTATTGTTCCGGCCTCGCGAGACCATACGACGCGCGACGCCTGGCGCCCTTGCCACCGGGTTGACGATGGCCACACCAACGTCGAGCCCGCGGCGGAAAACAGATCTAACCTCGAGGGGGAATCATGCGGTCACTCATCCTGGTCAGCGTTCTGACGCTCGGCCTCGTATCGACGACGACGGCGGCAGACGCCCGCGGCGTGCGCATGTTCGTGCGCCACGACGTGGCGGAATACGCTGCCTGGCGCAAGGGCTACGACAGCGTCGCCGCGATGCAGCGCAACGGCGGGGTAACCGCCCAGGCCGTGTACCAGTCCACGGACAACCCGAACGACGTAACGGTGACCCACGATTTCAAGTCGCTCGAGAAGGCGAAGGCATTTGCCGGCTCGGCGGATCTGAAGGCGGCGATGCAGAGGGCAGGCGTCAAGGGCGCCCCGCGGATCTGGTTTGCGACGCCGACCGCGGGAAGCTCCGGGACGCCCGGGCATGTGCGGATGTTCGTGCACCACGAGGTAGCCGACTACGCTGCCTGGCGCAAGGTCTACGATGGCCGCGGCGCCAGTTTGCGCAGGGGTGGCGTGACCTCGCAGGCCGTCTACCAGTCGGCCGATGACCCGAACGACGTCACGGTGACGCACGACTTCAAGACCGTCGAGAAGGCGAAGGAGTTTGCCGCGTCCGCCGAGCTCAAGACGGCGATGCAAAATGCGGGCGTCAAGGGCGCGCCGCAGATCTGGTTCACGACCCGGGCGGCGAAGTAAAACCCGCTCTCGAGCTCGCGACCGCGCCGGCGCCGCCGCGCTCGCCGGCCGGGAGCCGTCATCGCCGGAGACGGGACCGCCGATGCGCGGTCGTATTGCTGCGCCGCGGTACGGCATTCCGCGCGCAACCGACGAGCCTCTTGACTGCGATGCCCGGCAGGCGTTTCTTAGCGGACGCCAGCCGCAGCCCGGCGGCCGGGCCGCCCGCGCGTCCACCGTTCGCCGGCGCGACCTGGGGACAACAGTCTACGAACCGTTAGGGGGATCACTCATGCAGAGCAAATTCATCGCGGCCACGATCATCGGCCTTGCCGCAGTCGCGACGGTGTCCAGTGCGGGCGCGGACAAGGCGGCGCCTGCGGCGGCGGCAAAGCCCGCCGATTCCGACGCCGCCCTGATCAAGAGCGCGATGAGTGCCGCGCCTGCGGCCGTCGGCAAGCATGCGACGCTCATCGCGATGGAGGCCGGCGGCCAGATGCGCACGCTGCGCAAGGGCACGAATGGCTTCACCTGCATGCCCGATAACCCGGCGACGCCGGGCCCGGACCCGATGTGCATGGACGCGGCGGCATCGGATTGGGTGCACGCGTGGATGACGCACAAACCGCCGCCGGCGGGCAAGGTCGGTCTCATGTACATGCTGGCCGGCGGCACCGACGCGAGCAACACCGATCCGTACGCTGAGAAGCCCTCCACGGAAAATCACTGGATCAACACCGGTCCGCACGTGATGATCGTCGGTGCCGACGCGAGCTTCTACGACGCCTACCCGAAGAGCGCCGATCCGGACACGAAGTCACCGTACGTGATGTGGGCGGGAACGCCGTACCAGCACCTGATGGTGCCGATCAGGTAAGCGCACTGACCGCGGTCGACCGGCGCTGCGACGCCGGCGACCGCGGGCACAAGCGCCAGCGTCCGGCGCCGGCGAGGCGGAGTACCGGCCGCCGGGGCTATGCAGTACGACGCTCGACCGCGACGCGGACGGTCAGGTTGTGACTGCCGCCGCCGAGGATGATGCCGCGCAGCGGAGAAACGTCGCCGAAGTCGCGCCCCCACGCGATCGCGACGTGATCAGTGCCGACGTGCGCGTCATTGGTCGGATCCAGCTCGCTCCAGCCGAACGGCGGACTGTAGACGGCGACCCACGCGTGCGAGGCCCCGCCGCCGACGAGTCCAGGGACAGTCGTCCGCGAGTCTCAAGCGTCGCCCGTCGCAGCAACGGTCGTGGCGGCGGCCGCCGTGACCGGTGCGTCATGGCTCCGCAGGTAACCGCTGACGTAGCGGGCAGCGAGCCCGCGCGCGCGCTGCGCGACATGCTGCCGGCGGAGGCGTGGGAGCTGCTGAACCAGTTCTACCTCGAGCTCGCCGAGGAGCTGTCGCGGGGCCTCAGCAAGCGCGCCCGGTTCCCGGTGCTGAAGCGCATCGTGCAGGCCTCGCAGACGCTGACCGGCGGTCTCGAGGGGACGTTGAACCGCAACGACGCCTACACGTTCCTGGTGCTCGGCCGCAACGTCGAGCGCGCCGACATGACCAGCCGGATCGTCGACGTGCATTCCGCCCAGCTGCTGCCCGCCGAGACGCCCGAACTGCGGCCGTTCGACTCGATTCAGTGGATGAGCGTGCTCACGTCGTTGTCCGGCTACCAGATGTATCGCATGGGCCGGCGCACTCGTGTCAGCCGCATCGACGTGCTCGAGTTCCTGCTGCGCGACGTGGAGTTCCCGCGGGCCTGCCTGTTCTGTCTGAAGCAGGTCGCCGCAGTACTGCGCACGCTGCCGCGCAGCGCCGGCGTGCTCGACACCACCGCGGGCGCCTGCCACTTCCTGGACGAGGCCGCGCTCGACCAGGCCGGGGTGCACGCGCTGGTCGACCAGTTGCAGCTGCACATCATCGCTGTACACGACGGCATTGCGAGCACCTACTTCCCGGTGCAGGCGGCCGCCGCCGTTGACAGCGTTCCGACGCAGAACAGCGAGCAGCGGCAGACGATGCCGCTGCTCGCCGTACCCGGCTGAGGGCGCGCGGGCGCAGCCCAGCCGGTGCCGGGGGCGGAAGCCGCCCCCCGTCACCCGCCGCGGCGGCTACTTCAGAATCAGCTCGCGGATGATCTGGTCGCCCAGGATCTCGCGGATTGAGTCGCGTTCGCCGGACTGCTGGTCCATCTTCTGCGGGCTCGCGCCCCACAGCTTCTTGTCGATCGCGGACATCTTCTCGTCGATCGTGTCGAACGTGGCGAAGTTCGGGTAGGTCGTGACCAGGTACAGGTCCGGGTCATGCGGTGAGCGTGGCGTCGCCGAAAACACCGCATAGCTCACGACGATGCCGGCCTTCTTGGCTTCCTCCATTTCGACCTTGAAGTGCGTGCCGAGCCAGGTCAGGTACTCGAAATACTTGCCCGGTTTGGTGCGGACCGAGGTCACGTCGGTCACCGGGCCGTCCTTGTACGGCAGATCGTCGGCCAGCACGGCGCCGGAACCCAGGCACAAGGCAGCCGCCGCGAGGCAGCGCACGAGCCAGTTGGAAGTCATGGCAATCCCCTTTCTTTCGTTGATGGAGTGTGAGTGCCGCGGCGTCGCCGCCGCCGGCGGAGTCAGTGTAGCCGATGCCGGCCGGTCGCGGCAGCCGCCTGCGTGTTGCGTACGATCAGCACATGGTGCGACGTCGCGCATCTGGCCGTTTGCGCTGGCCCGGAGCCGGGCGTAACGTGACGGCGCGCCCGGGTGTGCGGGCGCGCCGGGCGGATGCGCGTATAAACCGCCGCCTCCAGGAGGACGAGTGGACGATTACATGACGGCGGACGACTGGGGCGCGCTCGTGCGGCTGAACGACCGTGCCAAACGCGGACTCGCGGCCGCCGCGGTCTCGGCGAGCCAGGCCGAGAAGCTCGTGCGGCGCGGCTACCTCGAACCGGCCGCCAAGGGCACCAGCTACGTCGTCTCGCCGGCCGGCCGGCTGGCGATCAGCAACTGGGAACGGAGCCGGCGCACCTAAAGGGGCCCGGTCGCCAGCGGCGGCCGGTGCGCGTCAATCTTCCTGCTGGCCGAGCACGCCCTCGATCCGCCGGTCCGGGATGAACCAGACGAGCGCGATCAGCACGTAGAGCGCCTGCGACACGCGCGGCGACCAGAACGCCGCCGGTATCGCGATCAGGTAGACGACCGGAGACAGCTTGCCCTTCCAGTCGCGCCCGACGGCCTTGCGCAGCAGCGAGTCCTTGCCCTGCGACGCGACGATGGTGCTGCGCAGGATGTAGAACGCGATTGCCGCCATCAACAGCACCACGCCGTAGAGCGCCGACGGAACTGCCGCGAAGTGGTTCGTTCCAAGCCACTCGGTGGCGAACGGCACCAGCGACAGCCAGAACAGCAGATGCAGGTTCGCCCACAGCATCGGGCCGGTGACGCGGCGCACCGTCTGCAGCATGTGGTGGTGGTTGTTCCAGTAGATGCCGAGGTACAGGTAGCTCAACACGTAGCTGAGCACCACCGGGATCACGGGCCGGAGCGCCTCGAGCTCTGCGCCGATCGGCACGCGCATCTCGAGCACCATGATCGTGATCAGGATCGCAATGACACCGTCACTGAATGCTTCGAGGCGGCCCTTGCCCATCTCCTCTCCTGTGGCGCGTTAGGCGGCTGCGTGCCGCCGTCCCCGTCTCCGACAGAGTGCCACGCCGCGCAACGGCCGTGCAGAGGCGACGCGGGCTGTATAGTGCTGGCTTCACGTCGAGCCGCCCGACGGCGCGTCGATGTCCGAATGGGGTGACCCGATGACTCCTCGCACGCCGTTCGCGTGCCTCGCCGCGTTGGGCGCGGCCCTCCTTGCATGGGTCCCGCCGGGCGCACGCGGGGCGCCGACCGGCGCGGAACCGCTGCCGGCGGTCGAGTGGCGCCTGGCCGGGCCGTTCCGTGGCGGCTGGAGCACGATGGCCGTCGGTGTGCCCGGACTTCCGGATACATATTATGCGGGCACCGCCGGCGGCGGAGTCTGGAAGACCACGGACTCAGGCCGCAGCTGGCGGCCCGTCGGCGACGGGGCGCCGATCACGGCGGTCGGCGCGCTCGCGGTCGCGCCATCCGATCCGGGCGTCGTCTACGTCGGCACCGGGCAGGCCGACCCGCGCTACGACATCGGCGGCGGCAGCGGCGTCTACCGCTCGCGCGATGGCGGTGCCAGCTGGGAGTCGGCGGGGCTGCTGGACAGCCGTCACATCGGCGCGCTGCTCGTCGACCGACGCGACGCGAACCTGGTCCTGGTCGCCGCGCTTGGCCACGTGTTCGGGCCCGGCGGCGAGCGCGGCGTCTACCGCAGTACCGACGGCGGCGGCAGCTGGACCCGCACGCTCTACGTGGACGAGCAGACCGGTGCCGTCGACCTCGCCGTCGACCCCGTCGACCCGGACGTCGTATACGCCTCGACCTGGACCGCGCGCGTCTGGCCGTGGCTCAGCTACTTCACGCCGATCGAAGGGCCGGGCAGTGCGATCTTCCGCTCCCAGGACGGTGGCCGCAGCTGGCAGCGACTAGGCGGCGCGGGCTGGCCCGGCGGCGACCTGGGTCGCATCGGGGTCGCGGTCACGCGCGCTGCGGGCGCGACCAGGATCTACGCCACGGTTGCCAGCGAGCACGACGGCGGGCTGTACCGTTCCGACGACGCCGGCGGACACTGGATGCGCGTCCACGACGCCGGCTGGGCAACCACCTGGTACGTCGGCCGGCTGACGGTATCGCCGGTCGATCCCGACGACGTGTTCCTGCCTGGCCAGTCGATTCACGAGTCGAAGGACGGCGGCCGCAGCTTCACGATCGTGCGCGGCGCGCCCGGCGGCGACGACTATCATTTCCTGTGGATCAACCCGCGCGACCCGGCGCGGCGTGTCGCGTCGAGCGATCAGGGCGTGATCGTCACCGTCAACGGCGGCCAGAGCTGGAGCGACTGGTACAATCAGCCCACCGGCCAGTTCTACCACCTCGCGACCGACCGGCGCTTTCCGTACCGGATCTACTCCGGCCAGCAGGACTCGGGCTCGGCTCGCGTCGCGAGCCGCAGCAACGACGGCGCGATCGGCGAACGCGACTGGCGGCCGGTCGGCGCCGAGGAGCGCGACTTCGACCTGCCCGACCCGGAGGACCCGTCGATCGTGTTCGGCAGCGGACTCGGTGGACGGATCACGCGCTGGGACGAGCGCACCGGCGAGCGCGCGAACGTCTCGCCGTGGCCGCTGACGAGCTACGGCAAGCGGCCGACGGACTTTCGCTATCACTACAACTGGTTCACGCCGCTCGCGTTCTCCGCGAAGCCGCCGTTTGCGCTCTATGCGGGCGCGCAGGTCCTGTTCCGCTCGCTCGACCGCGGCGCGCACTGGGAGGCGGCGAGCCCCGACCTCAGCGGTCGGGCCGCGGGCGAGCGCGATTGCAGCGGCAGCCCGGATCCGGCGCGCGCGCTCGCGTGCGGATTCGGCGTCATCAACGCGATCGCCCCGTCGCCCCGCGACGGCGCCGAGATCTGGGTCGGGACCGACGACGGGCTAGTCTGGCTGACGCGCGACGGCGCGCGGAACTGGGCGCGGGTCACGCCGCCGGGCCTCCCGCCGTGGGCCAAGGTCAGCAGCATCGACCTGCCAAGCGGCAGCCCGGGCACCGCCTACGTCGCGGTCGACAACCACCGCCAGGACGACGTGCGGCCGTACGTCTACCGGACCGCGGATTACGGCGCCAGCTGGACGGCGATCGGCGGCGCGCTGCCCGCAGGGCACTTCGTCAGCGTCGTGCGCGCCGATCCGCTGCGGGCCGGGCTCCTGTACGCCGGCACCGAGCTTGGCGTCCAGATCTCCTTTGACGACGGCGAGCACTGGGAGGCGCTGAACGCGAACCTGCCGCCGGTGTGGGTCCACGACCTCCTCGTCCACGACGGCGACCTGATCGCCGCGACCAATGGCCGTGCCATCTGGGTGCTCGACGACGTGGGCCCGCTCCGCCAGCGCGCGCTGGCGGCGACCGGCGCGGCGCGTCTCTACGCGCCGTCGCCGGCCTACCGGCTGCGCGCCAATACCTACCAGGACATGCCGCCGGAGCCCGAGTCGCCGCTCGGCCGCAACCCGCCCACCGGCGCGATCATCGACTACCTGCTGCCGGACGCCGCGCGCGGGCCGGTCGAGATCGAGGTGCACGACGCCGCCGGAAGACTGGTGCGACGCTTCGCGAGCGACGCGCCGGACGAGGACCTGCAGGTCGCGGCGTACTTCACCTCCGACTGGCTGCAGCGCCCGGCGCGGCCGTCGGCGGCCGCGGGTCCGCACCGCTTCGTGTGGGACCTGCGTTATGCGCGACCGCGCGCGATCCGTTACGAGTACAGCATCTCGGCCTCGTACGCCGAGGGGGCGCCGCTGGTCCCGGGTGGGCCGCTGGCGTTGCCGGGCGAGTACCGCGTGACGCTGGTCGTCGACGGCCGGCGCCTCGATGCGCCGCTCACGATACTCGCCGACCCACGCCTCGATGTGACGCCGGACGCGCTCGCCGCGGGCGTCCGGTTCTCGCGCACGCTCGCGCAGACGCTCGCCCGCGCGGCGCGCGGCTACGACGAGATCAGCGCGGTACGGGCCGCGCTTGCCGCGCAGCGCAAGGCGGGCGCGGCGCCCGGCGCTACGCTCGCGGCGCGGCTTGCCGCGCTCGATGCAATGCTGGCCGCGCTCGTGACCGGCGACCGCGAAGCGGATCCGAACCTGGCGGCCGCCGGAGACGTGCTCGCGCATCTCGCGGGCGACGTCGACAACGCCGATCGAGCACCGACGGCGGCGCAGCGCGAGGTGGCGACGCGGAGCGCGGGGCGCGTGGACATCGCGCTCGACCGCTGGCAGAAAGTGAAGTCGGGTGAGCTCGCCGCGGTGAACCGCCTGCTGGTGGCGGCGCGCCGTGCGCCGCTGCGCGTGCCGCCGGCAGCCGAACTGCGGCGGGCGCCGCCGCCGGACGACGACGACCGGCCGTGAGCCGCCGTTCCCGGGCTCAGCGGTAGCGCGCCATCAAGCTCGCAAGCTTGGCGGCACCCGGCGACAGCCGCTCGAAGGGCAGGCGGTTGAGCGGCGTCGCTGAGGTGCGGTTGGCGGCGTGCAGGTCGCCGCCGGCCGCCGGGTCGGCGTGCAGGAGGCCCGTGACGTACTGGCCTTCCTTGAGCTTCGCGGCGATATAGGCGTAAGCGGCGGCGCGGTCTGACGTGTCGAAGCCCGGGTCGAGCTTCTTCAGGTGGACGTGGCTGCCGTCGTGCAGCGGCACGACGACTTCCTCGCCCTCGCGGTAGTCGACCGAGATCGACTCGGCCGGCGCGATGAAATCCGCCGCCGCGCCGCTGTGGAAGTCGGCCTCCACGGCCGGGTGGTAGTGCTCGCGCGTGAAGGCGTAGCTCTTGGTCGAGCCCTCGTGATCGTTGAACGTGACGCACGGCGACAGCACGTCGATCAGGGCGAAGCCGGGATGGCTGAGGCCGGCGCGGATCAGCGGCACCAGCTGCGGCTTGTCACCGGAGAAGCCGCGCGCGACGAAGCCGGCGCCGAGCGACAGCGCGAGCAGCGCCGGGTCGACCGGCGGCTGGGTGTTGGCGTCGCCCTTCTTCGATTTCGTGCCGACGTCGGCCGACGCGGAGAACTGGCCCTTGGTGAGGCCGTAGACGCCGTTGTTCTCGATCAGGTAGAGCATGTTCAGGTTGCGGCGCATCGCGTGGGCGAGCTGGCCGAGGCCGATCGACAGCGAGTCGCCGTCGCCGGAGACGCCGATGTAGGTGAGTTCGCGGTTGGCCGCGTTGGCGCCGGTCGCGACGGACGCCATGCGGCCGTGCACGCCGTTGAAGCCGTGCGCCTCGCCGACGAAGTAGGCGGTCGTCTTCGACGAGCAGCCGATGCCGGACAGCTTGACGAGCCGGTGCGGCTCGAGCGACAGCCCCCAGCAGGCCTCGACGATCGCGGCCGTGATCGAATCGTGGCCGCAGCCGGCACACAGCGTCGACATGCCGCCTTCGTAGTCCCGGCGGGTAAGCCCGAGCGAATTGCGCGGGAGCGAAGGATGGGCGACCTTGGGCTTGGGCGTCGACATCGGGTCTCTCCTAGCCGGCGGCCGCGGCGCGGCGGTCGCTGCCGCCGAGCGCCGCGAGCACGGCGTCGGTGACGAATCCGGCGGTCATCGGCATGCCGTCATAGTGCAGGATCGAGGTGATCTTGGCCTTCTCGACGGCGGTTTCAAGCACCAGCAGTGCGCGCAGCTGGGCGTCGCGGTTCTGCTCCACGACCAGCAGCTTCGAGTGCGACGCCAGGAACGCCTCGACCTCGGCGCCGAACGGGAAGGCGCGCACGCGCAGATAATCGAGCGCGACCCCGCAGCGCTCGAGCTGGCCGAGCGCCTCGCGGATCGGGCTGTCGCAGCTGCCGACGCTGACGACGCCGATGGGGCGCGTGCCGGGGCCCTCGACGACGGCGCGCGGCACCAGCGCCGCCGCGGTCGCGAATTTCCGTTTCAGCCGGTCGACGACCTGCTGGTACTCGGCCGAGTCCTCGGTATAGAGCCCGTACTGGTTGTGGCCGGAGCCGCGCGTGAAGTAGGCGCCCTTCGGACCGACGCCCGGCAGGGTCCGGTAGGGGATGCCGTCGCCGTCGCGGTCGGCGTAGCGCTGGAACTTGGTGAGCTTCTCTACCTGTTCCGCCGACAGCACCTTGCCGCGGTCGGGGCGGTAGCTGTCGTCCCACTCCAGCTCCCTGATCATCCAGTCGTTCATTCCGATGTCGAGATCGGAGAGCACGAACACCGGGGTCTGCAGCCGCTCGGCGAGGTCAAATGCGGCGACCGCTAGGTGGAAGCACTCGTCGGGATTGGCGGGGAACAGCAGCACGTGGCGGGTATCGCCGTGCGAGGCGTAGGCGCAGAGCAGGATGTCGCACTGCTGGGTGCGCGTCGGCATGCCGGTCGACGGCCCGACGCGCTGTACGTCGAAGATCACGGCCGGCACCTCGGCGTAATAGGCGAGGCCGACGAATTCGTTCATCAGCGAGATACCGGGACCGCTGGTCGGCGTGAATGCACGCGCGCCGTTCCACGACGCCCCGACCACCATGCCGATCGCGGCCAGCTCGTCCTCGGCCTGCAGCACGATGAAGTTGTGATCGCCGGTCTCGGCGTCGACCCGGTAGCGCTCGCAGAAGCCCCGGTACGCGTCCATCAGCGACGTCGACGGCGTGATCGGGTACCAGGCGCCGACCGTCGCGCCGGCGTACACACAGCCGAGGCCGGCGGCGGTATTGCCGTCGATCAGTACGTGACCCTGGTTGTGGTCGAGGCGCGTGATCCGCAACGGCAGCGGACACGGCAGGTGTTCCCTGGCGTATTGGTAGCCGAGGTCGATCGCCTTCATGTTGGCGTCGACGAGCTTGGGGCGCTTGCTGTACTGCTCGGTAACGAGCGTGCGGATGACCTCGACGTCGATGTCGATCAGCGCCGCGAGCGCGCCGACGTAGCAGATGTTCTTCATCAGGATGCGGTTGCGGACGCCGTCGAAATTTTCGTTGCAGAGCTTGGCGAACGGTACCCCGAGCACCGTGATGTCCTGCCGCTCCAGCACGGCGCTGCGCGGCCACGTCGAGTCGTAGAGCACGTAGCCGCCGGGGCTGACCTCCTTGACGTCCTGGGCGTAGGTCTCGATGTTGATTGCGAGCATCAGGTCGACCCGGCCGGAGCGCGCCAGGTGGCCATCCTTCGAGACTCGGATCTCGTACCAGGTGGGCAGGCCCTGGATGTTGGACGGGAAGTAGTTCTTGCCCATCACCGGCACGCCCATCCGGAAGATGGCTTTCATGACCAGCGCGTTCGCCGACGCCGAGCCCGTGCCGTTGACGTTGGCGAATTTGATCGTGAAGTCGTTCAGGCGCTCTTGCGGGTGGCTTGCTTTTGGCATGGCGTCTCGTCGCTGGTGGCATGCGGAATACTGACCGTCGACTTCTGCATGTCCCACGCTGCCGTCGGGCAGCGCTCGGCGCACAGGCCGCAGTGCACGCAGAGGTCCTCGTCCTTGACCATCACGCGGCCGGTCTGTTTCAGCGCTGCGGACACGTACAGCGGGCTCGTCAGGTCGCGGCGCGGCGCCTTGAGGCGGCCGCTGATCTCGGCTTCGGTGCCGTTCGCCGTCATCGTCAGGCAGTCGACCGGGCAGATGTCGATGCAGGCGTCGCACTCGATGCAGAGCGGCGCCGTGAACACGGTCTGGATGTCGCAGTTCAGGCAGCGTTGCACCTCGAGCGCGGTCTGCTCCGGGTTGAAGCCGAGCTCGACCTCGATCTTGAGCTTCTTGAACCGCTCGGCCAGGGCGACGTGCGGCACGAGGCGGCGCTCGACCGGATTGTAGTCATTCTTGTAGGACCACTCGCGGATGCCCATCTTGCGGCTCGCGAGCGTGACGCCGCGCGCCGGGCGTTCGGTGACCGGCAGGCCCTGGCAATGGCGGTGGATCGAGATCGCCGCCTGATGGCCGTGCTCGACCGCCCAGATGATGTTCTTCGGGCCGAAGGCCGCGTCGCCGCCGAAGAAGACTCCGGCGCGCGTCGACTGGAACGTCACCGGATCGACCTTCGGCACGTGCCAGCGGTCGAACTCGACGCCGAGGTCGCGCTCGATCCAGGGGAAGGCATTCTCCTGGCCGATCGCCAGGATCACGTCGTCGCAGGGGATCAGGCGCTCGCCGACCGTGCGCTCGGCGACGATGCGGCCGTCGGCGAGGTCGTACTCGAGCACCTTGAAGAGCATGCCGGTGACCTTGCCGTCTGCCGTCACGATCGCCTGCGGCGAGTGGTTGACGAGAATCTCGACGCCCTCGCTTTCCGCATCCTCGAGCTCCCATTCGGAGGCCTTGAAGAACTCCCGCGACTTGCGCGCCATCACCTTGACGTTCTGCGCGCCGAGTCGCAGCGAGGAGCGGCAGCAGTCCATCGCCGTGTTGCCGACGCCGATGATCAGGACGCGCGCGCCGATCGACTGCACGTGGCCGAAGGCGACGGCATGCAGCCAGTCGATTCCCAGGTGCACCCGGTTCGACTCGTTGCGGCCGGGTACGTCGAGTTCCTTGCCCTTCGGCGCGCCGGAGCCGACGAACACGGCGTCATAGGCACCGCCGCCGAGCAGTGCCTTCAAGCTCTTGACCGGGGCATTGAGCTTGAGCTCGGCACCCATGCCGATGATCTGGCCGATCTCGTCGTCGAGCACGTCGGCGGGCAGCCGGAACGCGGGGATGTTGGTGCGCATCAGCCCGCCGGTCAGCCCGTACTGCTCGTAGACCGTGACCGCGTACCCGAGCGGCACCAGGTCGTTGGCGACGGTCAGCGACGCCGGACCGGCGCCGATGCAGGCGATGCGCTTGCCGTTGCGCTGCGCAGGCGCCTTCGGCAGCAGGCCAGCGATGTCGTCGCGGTGATCCGCAGCGACGCGCTTCAGGCGACAGATCGCGACCGGCTTTTCCTCGACCCGGCCGCGGCGGCAGGCGGGCTCGCACGGCCGGTCGCAGACGCGGCCGAGGATGCCCGGGAATACGTTCGACTCTCGGTTGACCATGTAGGCATCGGTGAACCGGCCTTGCGCGATCAGTCGGATGTACTCGGGAACGTCGGTGTGCGCGGGGCACGCCCACTGGCAGTCCACGACGCGGTGATAGTAGTCGGGCTCGCCCGTATCAGTCGGTTCCATCGTTCCTCATGGCATTCAGAGCCTTACATCAGGCGCGCAGTATAGACCGGCCGCCGTTCGGTCCTGCCCTGCGCTAGGTCGCAGAACGACGACGCCCGCGGGCGAGCCCGCTCACGGACGTTCGGCAGTGTCGTCGATCGACCGTCCCCGCTTGAATGGGACGAACACGGAGCACTCGCGCGGATCCGCGGCGAGCGCCCGGTCCGTCCGGCCCGGGGCGCCGCGGCATCCTGTCACTCGCAACGGACGCGGGGCGAACGGCTCGCGCCTATACTCTCGCGCCGGCCTGCCACCGTTCGGCACGCCACGGTAGAGGTTCGCGAGGACTGGTCTCGGGGGGGGCGACGATGCGACTCAAGCAATTGATTTACTTGCTTATACCTCTCTCAACGTCGGTCGTCGCGGCCCCGCCCGCGCCGGCTCCAGACCCGCTGCTCGCGAGTGCCGCGCGCTTTGCGCCGGTCGAGATCCGCGCCGACGTCGCCCGGCTGCCCGACCGCGAGCGCCAGTCGCTCGCCAAGATGATCGCCGCGGCGCGGATACTCGACTCGCTGTTCCTCCGCCAGGTTTCTCCCGAGAACGGTGCACGACTGCTCGCGCTCGCCGCCGATCACACGGCGGCGGGCTGGGCGCGCCTCGATTACTTCCTGATCAACAAGGGACCCTGGTCGCGCCTCGACCGCGACGCGCCTTTCCTGGCGGGCGTCGGCGCCAAGCCGCCGCAGGCGGGGTTCTATCCGGCGGACGCGACCCGTGCCGAGGTCGACGCCTGGTTCCGCACGCTCGACCCCCCGGCACGCGAGCAGGCGACCGGCTTCTTCACGACCATCCGGCGCGACCAGAAGGGCGCGCTCGTAGCGGTTCCCTACAGCCTCGAGTACCAGGGCGAGCTGACCGTCGCCGCGCGCTACCTGCGCGAGGCGGCCTCGCTGACGGCACAGCCGACGCTGCGCACCTACCTCGAGCAGCGGGCCGACGCATTCCGGTCCGACGACTATTACGCCAGCGACATGGCCTGGATGGATCTCGACGCGACGATCGAGCCGACGATCGGCCCGTACGAGACCTACGAGGACGGCTGGTTCAACTACAAGGCGGCGTTCGAGGCGATCATCGGCGTCGTCGATGCTGCCGAGACCGCGAAGCTCACCCACTTCAGCGCCGAGCTGCAGTACCTCGAGGACCACCTGCCGATCGAGCCGCGCCTCAGGCGCGCCAAGCTAGGTGGCTATTCGCCGATCCGGCTGATCAACGTCATCTATGCGTCCGGCGACGCCGCCCAGGGTGTCTCGCTCGCGGCCTTCAACCTGCCGAACGACGAGCGCGTGGTCACGGCCAAGGGCTCGAAGCGCGTGCTGATGAGGAATTTCCAGCAGGCGAAGTTCGACAAAGTGCTCGTGCCGATCGCGGCGATCGTGCTCGAGCCGCACGACGGCGCGCTGGTGCGCTTCGATTCGTTCTTCACGCACATGCTGATGCACGAGCTGATGCACGGCCTCGGTCCGCAGACGATCAGCGTCGCGGGTCGCAGCAGCACTGTGCGCCAGGAGCTCAAAGAGGTATCGGGGGAGCTCGAGGAGGCGAAGGCCGACATCTCCGGCCTCTGGGCGCTGCAGCAACTGGTCGACAAGGGCGTACTGTCGAAGGCCGACGAGCACAGCTACTACGTGACGTTTCTCGCCTCGATTTTCCGGACACTGCGTTTCGGTCTCAGCGACGCCCACGCGCGCGGCATGACGCTGCAGCTCAACTACCTGCTGGACGCAGGCGCGGTGAAGCTCGGCAGCGACGGCCGCTGCAGCGTCGACTTCGCCCAGGTGCGCGCGGCGGTCGAAGGCCTGACGCGCGAGATCATGACCATCCAGGCCGCCGGCGACTATCCTAAGGCGCGCGACTGGCTCGCAAGGATGCGTCCGATTCGCCCGGCGATGCAGCGCCTGATCGAACAGCTGGGAAGCGTGCCGGTCGATATCCGGCCGCAGTTCGTGACCGCCGCCACGATCGCGCCCCGATGAGCGGGCGCTTTCCCCTCGGCGGCGTCTGACGTATACTCAGCGGTCAGTAGGACCAGCTCTGGCGGAGTGGTCCGTGAGTGCGTGACGAGGCCCCCGTGGGGGCTTTTTCGTTTGGGTCGCGGGCCGGCGGGCGCGCGGACCCCGTGTATGGGCCGATGGCCCATTTTTTTGGCCCATTTTTTGGGTCGGGTGGATCGCCGGGGAGGGTCCCGGGCCGGGGCGGGCGATGCGCGAGGCGCTGATACGGCTGCTGGAGCCCGAGGTGGCGGCGCAGGGCTGCGAGCTGGTCGAGCTCGAGTACCACGCGCAGCGCGGCGGCGGCCTGCTGAGGCTTTATATCGACCGTCCCGAGGCGACCGGCCCCCACGGCGGCGTTTCTGTCGACGACTGCGAGACGGTGAGCCGGAGGGTCAGCGCGGCGCTCGACCTCGCCGACCCGATCAGGGGCGAGTACACGCTCGAGGTGTCCTCGCCGGGTTTCGACCGGCCGCTGCGGACGCGGGCGCACTACGAGCGCTACACCGGCAGCCGGGTGCGGGTCGAAAGCCTCTCGCCCCGCGACGGCCGGCGGCGCTGGACCGGGCGCCTGGTGGCGGTCGCCGACGCGGGCCTGCGGCTCGAGGTCGACGGCCAGATCGTGGAATTGGGACTGAACGAGATCAAAACGGTGCGACTGGCGCCGGACTACGGCACGCGGCGGGAGTGACGAGCAATGGCCAGGACTACGCTTAAGGAAATCGTGGACGCCGTCGAGAGCGTCGCCAACGAGAAGGGCATCGACAAGGCGATCATCTTCGATGCGCTCGAGGCTGCGCTCGCCTCCGCGACCCGCAAGCGCCACGGCGAGGACATGGACGTTCGCGTAGCGATCAACCAGAAGAGCGGCGACTACGAGGTATTTCGCCGCTGGAAGGTATTCGCCGACGACTCGCGCGAGCTCGAGTTCCCCGAGCGCGAGCTGCGGCTCGAGGACGCGCTCGATGTCAGCCCGGATGCCGTGGTCGCCGGGTTCGTCGAGGTGCCCCTCGAGGGTGAATCCTTCGGCCGCATCGACGCGCAGACCGCCAAACAGGTCATCGTGCAGAAGGTCCGCGAGGCCGAGCGCGCGCAGGTGGTCGAGGCCTACAAGGACCGCGTCGGCACGCTGGTCAGCGGCATCGTCAAGCGCGTCGACCGCAACGGCGTGTTCGTCGACCTCGGCCAGAACGCCGAGGGCTTCGTGCCGCGCGAGAACCTGATCCCGCGCGAGCCGATCCGCACACAGGACCGCATCAAGGCCTACCTGCGCGAGGTGCGCTCGGAGCCGCGCGGACCCCAGCTGTTCCTGTCGCGCACCGCGCCTGAGTTCCTGATCGAGCTGTTCAAGCTCGAGGTGCCCGAAGTCGGGCAGGGACTCATCCTGATCCTCGGCGCCGCCCGCGACGCTGGCATCCGCGCCAAGATCGCGGTCAAGAGCCTCGATCCGCGCATCGATCCGGTCGGCGCCTGCGTCGGCATGCGCGGCAGCCGCGTGCAGGCGGTCTCGAACGAGATTGCCGGCGAGCGCGTCGACATCATCCCGTTCGAGGACAACCCGGCGCAGTTCGTCATCAACGCGATGCAGCCCGCCGAGGTCACGTCGATCGTGGTCGACGAGGACCAGCACAGCATGGACATCGCGGTTGCCGAGGAGAAGCTGTCGCAGGCCATCGGCCGCGGCGGCCAGAACATCCGGCTCGCGTCCGAGCTGACCAGCTGGAAGCTCAACATCATGAGCGAGCAGCAGGCCGACGAGAAGAGCGAGGCCGAAACGGTGCAGCTGCGTGAAATGTTCAAGAAGGCGCTCGATGTCGACGAGGACGTTGCCACGATCCTGGTGCAGGAGGGCTTCTCGACCATCGAGGAGATCGCTTACGTACCGACCAAGGAGCTGCTGGCGGTGGAGGAGTTCGACGACAACATGGTCCGCGAGCTGCGCAACCGGGCGCGCGACGTGCTGCTGACGCAGGCGATCGCCACCGAGGAGACCGCCGAGGGCGGTGCGCCGGCTGAGGACCTGCTGTCGCTCGATGGCATGGACGAGGCGCTCGCCAGGCGGCTCGCCGCGCGCGGCATCCGCACCCGCGAGGAGCTCGCCGAGCAGTCGATCGAGGATCTCGAGGGCATCGACGAGCTGGACGACGCCCGCGCCGGCCAGCTGATCATGGCGGCCCGCGCGCACTGGTTCATCGACGGCGCCGCGACATCTTGAGGAGCCTGCCGCATGTCTGACGTCACGGTTTCCCAGTTCGCGGACGCTCTCAAGGTCCCGGTCGACAAGCTGATGAAGCAGCTCGACGAGGCCGGCATCCGCGTCTCCGGTGCCGACGACCGCATCAGCGACGAGGCGAAGAGCGAGCTGCTCTCGCACCTGCGCCGCGCCCACGGACGCCCGAGCGAGGAGGTCGCGACGTCCGGCCCGCGCAAGATCACGCTCAAGCGCAAGACGCAGAGCGAGATCAAGGTCAGCGCCTCGCTGGGACGCGCTCGCACCGTCAGCGTCGAGGTGCGCACCAAGCGCACCTACATCAACCGCGGCGTGCTCGAGGAGCAGGCGCGCCATGCGCAGGAGGAGATCGACCGCCTGAAGGAGGTCGAGGACGCTGCGCGCCGTGCCGTCGAGGAAGAGCAGCGGCGCAAGGCGGACGAGGAGGCGCGCCGCACCGAGGACGAGAAGCGGCGCCGGTCCGAGGAGGACGCGCGCCGCGTCGCCGACGAGGACTTGCGTCGCCAGGCCGAACAGCGGGCGCGCGAGGAGGCCGACCGCTCGCGTAAAACGGCCGACAAGCCGGCCCGCATCGAGGTCGATGCCCGCGAGACCAAGAGCTACCACCGCCCGGAGCTGCACGTCTCGACGGACATGACGTCGCGCTACAAGAAGAAAAAGCCGCTGCGCGGCCGGCGCGGTGTCAGCGCGCCCGCCGACGGCCGGCATGCCTTCGAGATGCCGACGCAGCCGGTGAAACGCGAGGTCTCGATCCCGGAGACGATCACGGTCGCCGAGCTCGCGCAGAAGATGGCTGTCAAGGGCAGCGAGCTGATCAAAACGCTGATGAACATGGGTGTCATGGCGACGATCAACCAGCCGCTCGACCAGGACACCGCGGTGCTGGTCGTCGAGGAGCTCGGCCACACCGCCAAGACCACGCGCGCCGACGCGCTCGAGGAAGGGCTGCAGACCGCCGCCGCCGGTAGCGAGGCCGCGCCGCGACCGCCCGTGGTCACGATCATGGGGCACGTCGACCACGGCAAGACGTCGCTGCTCGACTTCATCCGCCGCGCCAAGGTGGCGGCTGGCGAGGCCGGTGGCATCACCCAGCACATCGGTGCCTATCACGTGACGACGCCGCGCGGCATCATCACGTTCATCGACACGCCGGGCCATGCGGCGTTCACCTCGATGCGCGCGCGCGGCGCGCAGGTCACCGACATCGTGGTGCTGGTCGTTGCCGCCGACGACGGCGTCATGCCGCAGACCATCGAGGCGATCCAGCACGCGCGTGCCGCCGAGGTGCCGATCCTCGTTGCGCTCAACAAGATCGACAAGCCCGAGGCGGAACCGGACCGGGTCAAGGCCGAGCTGGTGCAGCAGGGCGTGATCCCGGAGGACTACGGCGGCGACACGATCTTCGTCCCCGTCTCGGCGCGCACCGGCGCCGGCGTCGACCAGCTGCTCGAGGCGCTGCTGCTGCAGGCCGAGGTGCTGGAACTGACGGCGGTCGGCGACGGGCCGGCGGCCGGCGTCGTGCTCGAGTCGAGCATCGAGAAAGGCCGCGGCGCGGTCGCGACGGTGCTGGTCAAGAGCGGCACGCTCAAGTCCGGTGACCCGATCCTCGCCGGCCAGGAGTTCGGGCGGGTGCGGGCGATGTTCGACGAGAACGGCGGCGCCGTCGAAAGCGCCGGTCCGTCGATCCCGGTGCAGGTGCTCGGCCTGTCGAACCCGCCGAACGCGGGTGACGAGTTCCTGGTGATCGAGAGCGAGCGCAAGGCGCGCGAGGTCGCGCTCTACCGGCAGGGAAAGTACCGCGACGTGAAGCTCGCGACCCGCACCACCAAGATCGAGGACGTGTTCTCGCAGATGGAGGAGGGTCGCGTCCAGATCGTGCCGGTCGTCATCAAGGCCGACGTACAGGGCTCCGCCGAGGCGCTCAGGGAGTCGCTCACCAGGCTCTCGACCGGCGAGGTCGCGGTCAAGGTGGTCGGCTCCGGCGTCGGCGGCATCACCGAGTCCGACGTGATGCTCGCGGTTGCCTCCAAGGCACGCATCGTCGCCTTCAACGTGCGCGCCGATGGCGCAGCCCGCGCGGCGCTCAAGGACAACGGCGTCGACATCCGCTACTACAGCATCATCTACGAGGCGATCGACGACGTGCGCGACGCGCTGTCCGGCATGCTGGCGCCGGAGGTGCGCGACCAGATCGTCGGCCTCGCCCAGGTGCGCGAGGTGTTCCACTCGAGCAAGTTCGGCCAGGTCGCCGGCTGCCTGGTCGCCGAAGGCTACGTGCGGCGCAACAACCCGATCCGCGTGCTGCGCGACAATGTCGTGATCTTCGAAGGGGCGCTCGAGTCGCTGCGCCGCTTCAAGGATGACGTCAATGAGGTCCGCGCCGGTACCGAGTGCGGCATCGCGGTCAAGGACTACAACGACGTCCGCGCCGGCGACCAGATCGAGTGTTTCGAGCGCGTCGTCGTGACGCGTACGCTGTGACGTGGCGCGGGACTTTCAGCGCAGCCGGCGCGTCGAGGAGCAGATCCAGCGGCTGCTGGCCGAGCTCGTGCGCCGCGAGGTCAAGGACCCGCGAGTAGGTTCCGTGACGATCACCGCGGTCGAGGTCAGCCGCGATCTCAGCCACGCGAAGGTGTATTTCCTGCCGTTCGACGCCCGGCGTTCGGTCGCCGAGGTCGGCGCCGCGCTCGCCTCGGCTGCGGGCTTCCTGCGCGTGCACCTGAAGAAGCAACTGCAGATGCGGCACGTGCCGGAACTTCACTTTGTGGCCGACGAGACGATCGACCGGGCGGCGCGCCTGTCGGCGCTGATCAATGAAGCCGTCGCCGGAGACGCCGCGCGAGCGCCCGCCGCGGCCGCGATGAACGACGGCGGCGAGGACGAGCCCGCGCCATGACCGTCGCTGCCGCCCGCCCGCGGCCCGCGTGGCGCCGGGTGGACGGCATCCTGCTGCTCGACAAGCCGGTCGGACTGAGCTCCAACCAGGCCCTGCAGCGCGCCCGCCGGCTGTACCGCGCCGCCAAGGGTGGCCACACCGGCAGCCTCGACCCACTGGCGAGCGGCGTGCTGCCGCTGTGCTTCGGCGAGGCGACCAAGGTCGCGGCCGGGATGCTGGACGCCGACAAGAGCTATCGGGCGACGCTGGCGCTCGGCGCGCGTACCGCGAGCGGCGACCGCGACGGCGAGGTCGTCGAGCGCCGGCAGGTGCCGCCGCTCGAGGCCGGCGCGGTCGAGCGCGTGCTCGACCGATTCCACGGCGAGCAGACGCAGGTGCCGCCGATGCATTCGGCGCTGAAGCATGGCGGCGAGGCCCTGTACAGGCTTGCGCGGCGCGGCGTAGTCGTCGAGCGCGCGCCGCGGCCGATCCGGATCTGGTCGATCGAGCTCGTGGATCTCGGGGCGGACTGGTTGACGTTCGATGTCCGCTGCTCGAAGGGTACCTACGTACGCACGCTCGGCGAGGACATCGCGATCGCGCTCGGCACCGTCGGCCATCTCTCCGCACTGCGGCGCACGGCAGTCGGCGGCGCGCTCGCCGGACATCCCGCCCACACGTTCGAAGCGCTCGCGGCGCGGTCGGGCGACGAGCCGGCGCTCGATGCGCTGCTGCTGCCGGTCGACGCTGCGCTCGCCGGCCTGCCGGCGCTGACGCTCGATGCGCCCGGCGTAGGGGCCTTGCTGCACGGGCGGCCGGTCGCGGCCGCGGTCGCGGCGGGCGCCGCCGTGCGCCTGTACGCGGCCGATGGCCGCTTCCTCGGGCTCGGCGAGGGCGATGCGAGCGGCGAGCACGTGCGCCCGACGCGCCTGCTGCGCAGCGACGGGAATTAGGCGATTCGGATCATGTCCTTACGGCCCGCGCGGCGCGGGCCGCTTTACGAGTCCGGATCGAACCGCTACGCTTCGCCGCGCATTTTTTTCATTTAGAACAAGGCCCTGCGATGCGCATTACGATCTTCGGCTCGGGCTACGTCGGGCTCGTGACCGGCGCCTGTCTCGCCGATGCCGGCAACCAGGTCGTCTGCGTGGACGTCGATCCGGCCAAGATCGCGCGCCTCAACGAGGGCGAGGTGCCGATTCACGAGCCGGGGCTCGACGAGGTCATCGAGCGAAACCGCCAGAAGGGCCGGCTGCGCTTCACGACCGATGCCGCGGAGGGCGTGGCGCACGGCCTGTTCCAGATGATCGCCGTCGGCACCCCGCCCGACGAGGACGGCTCGGCCGACCTGCAGTACGTACTCACGGTCGCCCGCACGATCGGCCTGCACATGAGCGACTACAAGGTGGTCGTGACGAAGTCGACGGTGCCGGTCGGCACCTCCGACAAGGTGCGTCTGGCGCTCGAGGACTCGCTCGCCACGCGTGGCGTCGCGCTGGAATTCGACTTCGTCTCGAATCCGGAATTCCTCAAGGAGGGCGCTGCGATCAGCGACTTCATGCGCCCGGACCGCGTCATCGTCGGCACCGACAATCCACGGGTCACCGAGCTGATGCGCGCGCTGTACGAGCCGTTCACGCGCAATCACGACCGCCTGATCGTCATGGACATCCACTCGGCGGAGCTCACCAAGTACGCCGCAAACGCGATGCTGGCGACCAAGATATCGTTCATGAACGAGATCGCGAACCTGGCCGAGCGCGTCGGCGCCGACGTCGAGAAGGTGCGCATCGGCATTGGCTCCGATCCTCGCATCGGCTACAGCTTCATTTACCCGGGCGTCGGCTACGGCGGCTCGTGCTTCCCGAAGGACGTGCGGGCGCTCGAGCGCTCGGCGCGGGCGGTCGGCTATGAGTCGCAGGTGCTCGCGGCGGTCGAGGCCGTCAATGTCCGGCAGAAGCGCGTGCTGTTCGACAAGATCGTGGCGCACTTCGGCGGCGCGCTGGCGGGGCGCACGTTCGCGGTCTGGGGGCTGGCCTTCAAGCCGAACACGGACGACATGCGCGAGGCGCCGAGCCGCGTGCTGCTCGAGGCCCTGTGGGCCGCGGGCGCCGCGGTGCGCGCCTACGACCCGGTCGCGATGGAGGAGGCGCGCCGGATCTACGGGCCGCACGCGGCGCTCGTGCTCTGCGAGAGCGCGGATGCGGCGATCCAGGGCGCCGACGCGCTCGCAATCGTCACCGAGTGGCGCGAGTTCCGCAGCCCGGATTTCGATGCGATGCGCGCGGCGCTGACGGCGCCGGTCGTCTTCGACGGCCGCAACCTCTACGATCCGCAGCTGATGAAGCGCTTCGGTTTCACGTACTACGGCATCGGTCGCGGCGCGGCGCTGCCGGCTGCCCGCGCCGCTGCGCCGCCGAGGTAGGTCGCCGATGCTCGTTCCCGTCATCCTCTCGGGCGGCGCCGGCACGCGCCTCTGGCCGCTGTCGCGCGAGCTCTGCCCGAAGCAGTTCCTGCCGCTGGTCGGCAGCGAGACGATGCTGCAGGAGACGGTGCGCCGGGTGGCCGGGCTCGGCGCCGGCCAACCGATCGTCGTCTGCAACGAGCAGCACCGGTTCACGGTTGCCGAGCAGCTGCGGCTGATCGACGCGCCAGCGCGCGCCATCGTGCTCGAGCCCGTCGCCCGCAATACGGCGCCCGCGGTCGCAGTTGCGGCGCTCGCGGCGCTGCAGGGCGACGCGGCGGGCGCGGAGCCGTTGCTGCTGGTGCTGCCGGCCGATCACCTGCTGAAGGACGTCGGCGCCTTTCAGGCGGCGGTTCGCGCCGGCCTCGACGCGGCACGCGAGGGCAAGCTCGTGACGTTCGGCGTCGTGCCCACCAAGCCCGAGACCGGCTACGGCTACATCCGGCGGGCGGCGGGGACGGGGCCTGCGTACCGGATTGCCGAGTTCGTCGAAAAGCCGGATGCGGCGCGCGCGGCGCGCTGCGTCGCCTCGCCCGACTACCTGTGGAACAGCGGCATGTTCCTGTTCGGCGCGCGCCGCTACCTGAAGGAACTCGCGCTGTTCGCGCCGACGATGGTCGCGGACTGCCAGGCGGCGCTCGCCGGCGCCAGCATCGACCTCGACTTCACGCGGCTTGCGGCGGCCGATTTTGCGCGCTGCCCGAGTGACTCGATCGACTACGCCGTGATGGAGAAGACCCGGGACGCGGTCGTCGTGCCGCTAGACGCCGGCTGGAGCGACGTGGGCTCGTGGGCCGCGCTGCACGACAACCTGCCGGCGGACGCCGACGGCAACGTGACGCACGGCGACGTCGTCGTCGAGGACACGGCGCGCTGCTACCTGTACTCGAGCCAGCGGCTGGTGGCGGCGGTCGGGCTGCGCGACCACGTCGTCGTCGAGACCAAGGACGCCGTGCTGGTGGTGCCGAAGGACCGGGTTCAGGACGTCAAGAATCTGGTCGCGCGGCTGCGGCGCCTCGGCCGCGGCGAGACGGCGCTGCATCGCGAAGTGGCCCGGCCGTGGGGCAGCTTCGACAGCGTCGACTCGGGCGAACGCTTTCAGGTCAAGCGCCTGACCGTCAAGCCGGGCGCGCAGCTGTCGCTGCAAATGCACCACCACCGTGCCGAGCACTGGATCGTCGTTTCCGGCACGGCGCGGGTTACGTGCGACGACCGTGTCTTCCTGCTGTCCGAGAACGAGTCGACCTTCATCCCGGTCGGCGCCAAACATCGCATCGAGAACCCGGGCAAGGTGCCGCTGCATGTCATCGAGGTGCAGTCGGGCTCGTATCTGGGCGAGGATGACATCGTCCGCTTCGAGGACAGCTACGGCCGGCAGGGCACCAGCACCTGAGCGACCGCAGTAAGCGCTGCGGCCGGCTCGCGCCGGCCGCGGCCCGACCGAGCAGAGGCCGTTTCGCATGGACCCGATCACCGCCTTCAAAGCCTACGACCTTCGCGGCCGGATTCCGCACGAGCTGAACCCGGACATCGCCTATCGCGTCGCGCGTGGCTACGCCGAGTTCCTGAAGCCCAGGCGCGTCTGCGTCGGACGCGACATAAGGTTGTCGAGCGCCGAGCTCGCCGCGAGCGTGAGCCGGGGCCTCGTCGACTCGGGCGTCGACGTGCAGGACATCGGCTTGTGCGGCACCGAAGGCGTCTATTTCGCGACCTCCGCGCTCGGGCTCGACGGCGGCATCATGGTCACGGCCAGCCACAACCCGCCGGACTACAACGGCCTGAAGTTCGTGCGCGAAGGCGCGCGGCCGATTTCGGGCGACACCGGGCTGCGCGACATTCGCCGGCTGGCCGAGGCCGGGGCGTTTGCAACGCCGCTGCGCGCCGGCCAGGTCACGCACGTCGACACCGGCCGGCGCTACATCGAGCACCTGCTGTCGTACGTCGACCACCGCACGCTGAAGCCGCTTACGATCGTCTGCAACGCGGGCAACGGCGGCGCCGGGCTGATCGTCGACCAGCTCGAGCCGCTGCTGCCGTTCCGCTTCGTCAAGCTATTGCACCGGCCGGACGGCACGTTTCCGAACGGCGTTCCCAACCCGATGCTGGTGCAGAACCACGCGCCGGTCGCGGCCGCGGTCAGGCGCGAGCGCGCAGACTTAGGCATCGCCTGGGACGGCGACTACGACCGCTGCTTCTTCTTCGACGGTGGCGGCACCTTCATCGAGGGCTACTACGTCGTCGGGCTGCTCGCGTCGGTATTCCTTGGGCGCAACCCGGGCGCCCGCATCGTCCACGATCCGCGCCTCACCTGGAACACGCTCGACATCGTCGCGGCGCACGGTGGTACCGCAGTGCAGTGCAAGTCCGGGCACGCCTTCATCAAGGCGGCGATGCGCGAGGCCGACGCGGTCTACGGCGGCGAGATGAGCGCGCACCATTACTTCCGCGACTTCAGCTATTGCGACAGCGGCATGATCCCGTGGCTGGTGGTCGCCCAGGTGCTGTCGGACACGGGCCAGTCGCTGCAGGAACTCGTCGCGGAGCGAATGCGACTGTTCCCGGCGAGCGGCGAAATCAACCGCCGCGTCCCCGACGCGCCGGCGGCGATCGCGGCCGTGCAGGCGCGCTACCAGCCGCTCGCGCTGCGCGTCGACCAGACCGACGGGTTGTCGCTCGAGTTCGACCGCTGGCGGCTCAACCTGCGCTCGTCGAACACCGAGCCGCTGCTCCGCCTCAACGTCGAGAGCCGCGGCGACGCGGCTCTGATGGCAGCGAAGACCGAGGAGTTACTCGCGTTCCTCGGCACGATGGGCGCCGTCGCCGCGGACCACTGACGGTCCCAAGCCGCCGGCCGCGGTCAGTAGGCGAGCAGCGCCAGGATTGCGAGGCCGGCGACTATCCGGTACCAAGCGAATGGCGCGAACCCGTGGCGGCTGACGAAGCCGACCAGGCCGCGAACGACCAGCAGCGCCGACAGGAACGCGACCGTGAAGCCGATCGCGATCAGCGGCCACGCGTCGAGCGATACCTCGTGCCGCGCCCGCCACAGGTCGAGTGCGGTCGCGCCGGCCATCGTCGGAATCGCGAGGAAGAACGAGAACTCGGTGGCTGCCTCGCGCGTCACGCCGAGCAGCAGCGCACCGACGATCGTGGCGCCCGAGCGCGACGTGCCCGGAATCATCGCCAGGCACTGGCAGAAGCCGATTGCGAGGGCTTTCCAAGGGGGCATCGCCTCCGTGCTGTCGATCGTGGGCCGCGGCCGGAATCGCTCGGCGAGCAGGATCACGACGCCCCCGACGATGAACGCCCATGCGACCACGTGCGATGAGAACAGCACGCGCTTGATGTAGTCGTGTGCGGCGAAGCCGATCACGACCGCGGGCATGAAGGCGAGCAGCACGTTGACGGTAAAGCGCTGCGAGCTCGCCTCGCGGGTCAGCGTGACGGCGGTACGCCACAGCTTCGCACGGTAGAGCCAGCAGACCGCGAGGATCGCGCCCAGCTGGATCACGACGTCGAAGAGCGACGCGACCGGGCCCGTGAAGCCGAGGCGGTCGCCGATTACGATCAGGTGGCCGGTCGAGGAAATCGGGAGGAACTCGGTAATTCCCTCGACGAGGCCGAGCACCAGCGCGGTCAGCGTGTCAGTCATGGTAGGCGATGTTGCTGCGCCTGGTCACGGCGCGGAGCGGCATCCTACGGGGCGCGACGGGCCGGGGCAACCGCACGAGTCTCGACGATAAACGGTGTCAGCAGCACTGCGGCGATCGGCAGCACCGCGATCCAGGTAAGGGCGCGCAGCGCACCCGCGGTCGGATCGAGTTGCCGCGACGAGTAGGCGCCGACCAGGAACGGCCCGAACGCGGCGCCCAGACGGCCGACGTTGAACGCGAAGCCGGACCCGAGACCGCGAATCTCCGGCGGGAACAGCTCCGGCAGGTAGTAGGCGAAGGCGCCGAACAGGCCGTAGATCGTCAGGCCGACGAGAAACGTGAGCCGCAGCGTGACCGGCGCCGGCCAGGCGGGCCCGAACGCGAGCAGCAGCGCGGCCGCGCCCGCCGAGTAGTAGATCGCGAACATGCCGCGGCGCCCGAAACGCGTCGCGAGCGGCACCGTCAACAGCGCGCCGACCAGGCCGCCGACGTTGAACCAGGTCGCGGCGGTCGCCTTCCACGACTCGGCCAGCGCGACGGCGGGTCCGCCGGAAAGGCCCCCGGCCGCGGCGGCGCGGCTGCCGAGACCTGCCGCGATCGTCGGCAGGAAAGCGTTGCAGCTCCACCAGGTGAAGAGGCCGAGCACCGCCATCGAGATCGCAGACAGTGTGGCGGGGCGGAGCGCGGGCCCGAACAGCTGCCGCAGCGACCCCCACAGGCCCGCCCTCCCGGCCGCCGGCGACGGCCGCGCTGCGTCGCTGCCGGAGGCGCGCAGCAGCAGCACCACGAGCGCCGGGAGAAGGCCGGTTGCCAGCACGTAGCGCCAGGACAGCGACGGCGCATCCGGCATCAGCCGGCCGGCCACCAGCCAGGTGACGAAGGTCGCGAGGAACAGGCCGAGCGGCGAGGCGGTCTGCAGGAAAGCGCCCGCGATCAGCCGGCGCGACTCGGGTACGGTCTCCGCGATCAGCGTCGCGCCGGTCGCGAACTCGCCGCCGATTCCGAAGCTGGCGACGATCCGGCAGGCGATCAGCGCGCCTAGCGAAGGCGCGAACGCCGAGGCACCAGTGCCGAGCGCATACACGGTGATCGTCAGCATCAGTGCGCGCCGGCGCCCGATCCGGTCGGCGAGGTGACCGAACACTGCGCCGCCGATCGCCCAACCGACGAGCAGCAGGGCCGTCAGAATCCCGGTCCACTGCGCGGTCGCAGCGCGGGCGGCAGCCGAGCCGAGCGGCAGGCCGAGCAGCGTCGGGATGCAGTTCGGTGCGACGAAATTGAACAGCAGCGCGTCGAAGATATCGAAGCCCCATCCGAGCCAGGCGGCCGCGAGCAGGCGCCATTCGAGGCCGGTCAGCGCACGCCCGTTCAGCAGCATCGCCGCACGCCCTCCCAGCGCGCCGCGAGCTGCTCACGAAAGAACGCCGCTCGCGACAGCGGCGGCGCTTCCGGATGGTGCCGGCGTTGGTGAACGAGATACTGGTCGTACGCGTCGGTGCCGGCTGCGCCGCGCAGCACTTCGTGCAGTGCGCGCACCAGGCGTCGCGGCGCGGCTGCGGGGCGGTCAGGCATGGGCCGCCTCCGGCAGCGCCGAGCGCTGGTAGGGAGCCTCGGCCGATCGCGGCACGGGCGCGCCCTGCACGTGCCGCCAGCTGATGCGGAGCATGTCCATGATCACCGTCCACAACACCAGCAGGAACAACGCCGTCAGCACCGCATCGATGCGCTGGTTCAGGATCAGCTGGCCCGCGACCGCGGCCTTGTCCGGCGGCAGCGCGCCCTGCGCGAGCTTGCCGGCCAGGTCCCCGGCACCGGCCAGGAAGCCGATTTTCGGGTTGGCGCTGAAGAGCTTCTGCCACGCCGCGGTCGAGGTCACGACCGCGAGCCAGGCGAGCGGCAGCCCCGAGATCCACGCGCGGCGCGCCTGGCCGCTCTTGACCAGGATCGCGGTAACGACCGCGAGCGCGATCGCGGCCAGCATCTGGTTGGAGATGCCAAACAGCGGCCACAGCATGTTGATCCCGCCGTACGGATCGATGACGCCGACGTACAGGAAGTATCCCCAGGCGGCGACCACGAGCGCGCTCGAGAGCACGACCGACGGATACCACGAGGTCCGCCCGAGCGGCGCCCAGAGGCCGGACAACGCGTCCTGCAGCATGAAGCGGCCTACCCGGGTGCCGGCGTCGAGCGTCGTCAGGATGAACACGGCCTCGAACATGATCGCGAAGTGGTACCAGAGCGCCAGCAGGCGCGTGCCGAAGACGCCCGCGAGAATGTCGGCCATGCCGACCGCGAGCGAGGGCGCGCCTCCGGTGCGCGCGAACAGCGTTGCCTCGCCGACCTGGCGGGCGAGCGCCTGCATCTGCGCGGCCGTGACCGGAAAGCCCCATTGCGTCAGCGTCGCGACGGCGGCGTCCGGCGTGCCGCCGAGCAGCGCGAGCGGACTGTTGATTGCGAAGTAGACGCCCGGGTCGAGCAGCGTTGCCGCAATCATCGCCATGACGGCGACGCCGGACTCCACCAGCATCGCGCCGTAGCCGACCAGGCGGATGTCGCGCTCGCTGCGCAGCAGCTTCGGCGTGGTGCCGCTCGAGATCAGTGCGTGAAAACCGGAGATCGCGCCGCAGGCGATCGTGATGAACACGAACGGGAACAGCTTACCGGCGAACACCGGTCCGCTGCCGTCGACGAAGCGCGTCAGCGCCGGCATCCGGAGCTCCGGCCGCAGCACCAAGATCGCCACGGCGAGCAGCACGATCGTGCCGATCTTGAGAAACGTCGACAGGTAGTCGCGCGGCGCCAGCAGCAGCCACACTGGCAGGATCGCCGCGACGAAGCCGTAGCCCATCACGAACCATGCGAGTGTCCTGCCGTCGAGGTCGAACAGCGCGCGCAGCGCCGGCTGGTGGTCGATCCAGCCGCCGCCGACGACGGCGGCGAGCAGCAGCACGACGCCGATCGCGGTTGCTTCGGCGACGCGGGCCGGCCGCAGCGAGCGTAGATAGAGGCCGACGAGCAGTGCCACGGGGATCGTCGCGAACACGGTCGAGGCGGCCCAGGCGCTGTGCCTCATCGCATTGACGACGACGAGGCCCAGAACCGCGATCAGGATGATCATGATCGCAAGCGTACCGAACAGCGCCGCGAGGCCGCCGACCGGACCGAGCTCGTCGCGTGCCATCTGCCCGAGCGTCCGCCCGTCGCGGCGCGTGGAGGCGAACAGCACGACCATGTCCTGCACGCAGCCGCCGAGCACCGCACCGATCAGGATCCAGAGCGTGCCCGGCAGGTAACCGAACTGGGCCGCGAGTGTCGGCCCGATCAGCGGGCCCGGACCGGCGATGGCCGCGAAATGGTGGCCGAACACGATCCAGCGGGCGGTCGGCACGTAGTCGCGGCCGTTGTCGAGTCGCTCGGCAGGCGTCGCGCGGCTCGGGTCGCAGGCGAGCACCCGTGCCGCGATCCACGCGGCGTACCAGCGATAGCCGAGCGTGTAGATGCAGCCGGCCGCCGCGAGCAGCCACAGCGCATTAATCGACTCGCCGCGGTTGAGCGCGATGCCGGCGAGCGCGAACGCGCTGCCGGCGGCGAGCACCAGGCCCCACAGCCTCCGCATCGGCCTCCCCTCCGCGACGCGCCGGCGCCGCGCCGCCCCCACTATCGCACGCGCTGTCGCGGCGGTTCACGCCTGGATTGCCGGAGTCGCGGCCGGCGCCGCGGTCCTGCGGGGTCGGCGGTGGCCGCGGGTGCCGGGCGTGCCGCGCGGCGCTTGCCGGCAACGCCGCGGTTGAATTCATGTATTTATATGAATTCTAGATAAACACTATAACTATATGTTTATAAATATATATTATTAGAGAATCTGGCGGCAAATCTGCCCGCGTGCCAGGCCCCGGCGCAGGCGATCCGGCTACGGCGCCAGCGTGTTCTTCCAGAGCGTCACCGAGTTCTGCTGGTACTCGGTGTTGGAGACGATATCCATGTAGCCCGAGCCGTCGAAGTCGACGAGCTGCACGCCGACGACGCTGTTATCCGTCTGGTACACATTGCCTACGGTCCATGCCGAGCCCGCCATGTGGGCCAGGTAGAGCCCGCCCGTGTGCTGCGAGGCCTCGTCCGTGCTCAGCGAGCCGACGGTGAACGCGACGTCGAGCGAGCCGTCGTGGTGCACGTCGCCTGCGTCCGCGTCGGTCATGACGTTCTCCCAGTTCGGGTCATTGAACTGGACAATCGGGTGCAGTTCCCACGATGCGCCGTGATTGATGTTGCGCAGCCAGACGACGCCCTGATAGACCGGCAGCACGATGTCGGGCGCGCCGTCTCCGTCCAGGTCGACGACCCGTCCGAAATGGGCGCCGTACGTCGCGACATCGGTGATCGGGTGACGAATCCAGTTGTCGGGCGTCACCTGCTCGTACCAGGCGACGATGCCGGTGCTGGCGTCCGACACCACGATGTCGACCTTGCCGTCATGGTTGATGTCCGCCGCCTGCAGCGTACGCGGGTCGACGAACGTGCCCGGCGTGATGTCGATCGGATGATAGATCCACTCGCCGGTCGGCACGCCCGTGTTCTCGAGCCACACGATTCCGACGGCGGAGCCGGGGATGGTGGAGCCTGGCTGGTACCGCATCGCAACGATCACGTTCGGTTTGCCGTCGCCGTTGACGTCGGCGACGGCGACGTTGACCGGGCCCGGCGTGCTGGAGCTGAGGACGCGCCGGGTCCAGGGCAGGCTGTGCGCGCCGGGGTTCATGTACGCGACCACGGCGCTGTGGAAGTTCGCCACGCCGACGATGTCCATGAGCCCGTCGGCGTTGATGTCGATCGGTACGTGGCGCTCGAACAGGACGACGTCCGGGTTCGGCGGAAACGGATTGAACTCAAAAGTCTCTTTATTGACGATGGTCTCGTGGTCGCCGTTGTTCCACATCAGGTGGCCGATGGCGGCCGCGCTGGACCGCAGACGGGCGCGCCAGGAGGTGTACGAGTCGAAATAGCTGATGTCGGGCTTGCCGTCGCCATCGCAGTCGTGGACGCTGAACCCGTACGAGTAGCTCAGGCCCTTCGCGATGTCGTAGCGAATGAACTCGACGTCGGAGTCGGCCATGCCGGCAAGCGTCGCCTGCGCGCCGGTGACCGTCGTGATGCTAGGGGCCGCACTTGCTCGTGCTTGCGCGCCGGTCATCGTCGGCGTCGGGGCGCAGCAGGGGATCGCCGGCGTCGCGACGGACACGATCGGCACCCCGCCCGCCGCAACGGGGGTAGCGGGCGAGGCCGTTCCGTCCACGTTGCAGGCTGCGAGCACGAAGGCGAGCCCGAGGATCGCGCCCGAGCGCGCGACAGGCGTCGGTGCGGGAATCGGGAGCGGGCCGCGAACTGTGAACGCCTCGCTAAACCTCCAGCGCCGGCGCGCGCCCGGGGCTTGCGCGCCCACTCGACAACGTCCGACTTGCCCGGACGCTGACCTGCACGGCGGAGAGAACCGACGGGCTCAGCCGGCCGCAGAACGCGTCTCGCCGGCGCAAGGCATGGCTCGTGGCGTGTCGGGCGGCCGGATCCCGGCCGATCCCGTGGACACTCGGCTTCACCGGATCACTCTGGATGGCGGACAGTGCGGGCAGTACACAAGGCGCCGCGGTCGGAGCGCGTGCGGCCCTTCACGGAAATTGAGAATGGTTTACATATCTGAACGCGTCACGGACAAAGGGATAATGACGGTTATCCGAGATTATCGGGTACGATATTGGAGACCGACCGCCATCCGCCTTCGCGTTCGGCTCAGAATTTTCTCGCGGCGATTTCCTTCAGGATGATTTTGTCGATGGTCAGCTCGGCCTCCACCTTCTTGAGGCGCCGGTGCTCCGTTTCGGACTCCCGCATCCGCTGGGCTTGGTCGATCCGCAGGCCGCCGTGGGTCTTGCGCCACCGGAAGTACGTGTTGTCCGTCACCCCGAGCGCCTCGCAGGCCTCGCCGATTGTGTTGCCCTGCCCGGTCAGCACATCTGCCTCACGCGGCTTGCGTATGATCTCCTCGGCCGTAAGCCGTTGTTCTGCCGTGTTCCGCCATTTTAGGGAACATCAACCTGGACCGGGCATTCCGGGTCAGCTCCGTTAGACCCTTAAGTTTCTGTAGACAGGGCCGTTCAGTCGTATAGTGAAGTCGTTGGTAACGGGAGACAATATCATGGAGTTCATCTGGTTTATCTTGGTCGGCTTGGTGGCAGGGTGGTTGGCAGGCCAGCTCGTCAAGGGCGGGGGCTTTGGCGTCGTCGGCGACATCGTCGTCGGTGTAGTGGGTGCATTGCTTGGAGGCTTTCTGTTTCGCACCCTCGGTGTGTCGCTGGGCGGAGGTCTACTCGGTGCAATCGTCGTTGCAACTATTGGCGCAGTAGTGCTCATTTTTGTCTTGCGCCTCATCAAGAGAACATAGAGGGTCCAACCACTCGCTCCACCGGTCGCAGGCTCGGACCTTGTGGCGAATGAAGTCAAAACATGTCCCGCGCGGAGAACTAACGATGACACAACCGAAACGTTAGTCGGCCTTCTTGGCGATGCTCTAGATGTCTTCGATCGTCGGCTGCGCATCCACGCCGAGCACAGCCCATCGAACGAACGACGCATGTCGATCGGCGCGGCGGCCATGAAGATCCGCGTGTCCGGCGGCAGCGTCAGCACGACAGCCGCGACAACTCAGAGACCAGCGGCGGCAGCGCTCGCACCGACGGCAGCCGGATGTTCAGCGCGATCCCGTTCGGAAGTGTGGCGCCGACGGAAAACTCTGCGTCCCGGTTCGTGCGAGCATCGAGAGCCAGATCCCTCGGCGCCGCCGTGACCACGATCGGCACCAAGGTCGGCGCCAGCCTCGCCGGCTCACCGGCGGCCGCCCTGGCCCCCAGTCGACCCTTCCAGATGCTGAAGTACTTGGGGTCCAGTCCGCGTTCCCGGCAATAGTCCGATTGCCGGCCACCGCACGCCCGCCAGGCCGGCACATGTGCGGCCCACTTCCCTCGGGCCTCCTCCGATCGCTGCGCCCGGGTCGGTCCTCTCGTCTTGGTCATCGCCTCGCTCCAGCTACCTTCGCTGGAGCCTATTCCATCAGCTCCCCGCTAGACTGCTAGAGCGCGGATTTGCGGACGCATACCACCTTCGCGGACGAAGCACTCGGTTTGCGTGAACACGCCGTCGCGGCGTTCTGCACGCCGGTGCCGCGGCTCAGTGCGCGGTCTTGATGCGCGTCCAGGTGCGCGTGCGGATCCGTTCCGTCGCCGCGCTCACCTCGTCC
>JANXWS010000002.1 GCA_025351005.1 Pseudomonadota bacterium
CCGCCGACAGCGACCAGACTCATTAGCATTTCGGAAAGCACCAAAGAACCCAAAGCGACCCGGTCGACTTATGTAAACTCGGGAGCAACGAGTAGGCGCGGCAAGAGACGTGAACTCTCTTGGCTAGCAGCTGCACTAGTGCGCGCGAGGTCAACCTGTCCAAGGGGGCGGAGGCGGGGGGGGGACCACCGCTCCCGTCCTCCGACCGCGAACTGTTTCTCGCAACCAGGGCAGCGGTACACCCCCGACGACACTCCGATGTCCTGCAGGATGTGAATCCTCCGCTCCTCGAAGCACCGCGGGCAGGCAAAGTGCTCAGGTGGCCCGGACGTTTGGTACACGTGCGCACCACCGGGAGCTGTGATAAGCGTGTATTTCGCGGCGCGCGCACCCCAGGCGTCCCGCTCTTGAACCTTGACCTTCAGCGACTGGGTCTCGTCGCGAAGCGCGAGCACCTCGTCCTTGGCGTTCAAAACGGCCTCGCGGAGTTGGGTGATTCGCTCCTGTAGCTCCAGCGTCAGGCCCTTCTTGACCAGATCGCTGATGGTCCCGGTGAGCTCGACGGCATCGGAAATTCCAAGCGGCATAGAACTACCCCCGGCAACACCCGTCTGATGTTTCCATTTTTGTTTCCAACTTGCCAGAAATGGGCGTCATTGAGCGTAACGTCGGCCACAAGAATGAAGGGCGTAAGTGTTTGTTTCCACTTACGCCCGATTATCTCAGCTGAGACGTCCGAGAGTTTCAAGACCGGTGCAATCAACCGCTCTGCCACCTCTCCACGACCGGGAGCGAGCGCTTCGGTCCGGAACTCTACCGGACAGGCGGGGTCAACGGCACCGAGCCCTGGCCAAAGCGTCCACCGGGCGTTGCAGCGCCGGGCGCGCCGGGCGCGCCGGGCCGCGGCGCGGGTATATAATCCACCCCTCATTCCGCCAGGAGATGCCTGCATGGATCGCGTCCCTGAATCCACCGTCGCCACGCGCACGACCGGCGCCGGCGCCAGCGTCGTAGCGGTCGACCGGCTCGCCGCGGGGAAGGTGCTCCGCAACACGTATCTGCTGCTCTCGGCCACCCTGCTGTGGAGTGCGAGCTGCGCCGGGGTCTCGATGAGCCTCGGCCTCCCCTACCCCGGCATCCTGCTGACGCTCGTCGGCTTCTACGGGCTGCTGTTCGCGATCGGGCGGCTGCGGAACAGCGCCTGGAGCGTCGCGCTGGTGTTCGCGCTGACCGGCTTCATGGGCTACACGCTCGGGCCCATCCTGAGCCACTACGTGCGCGTGATCCCGAACGGCGGCTCGGTCGTGATGACCGCGCTCGGCATAACGGGCGTCGCGTTCCTGTCGCTGTCGGCCTACGCGGTGGTCTCGCGCCGCTCGTTCAGCTTCATGGGCAGCTTCCTGTTCGTCGGCTCGATCACTGCGTTCGTGCTCGGCCTGGTCGCGATCTTCTTCCACCTGACCGGACTGTCGCTTGCGGTCGCAGGACTCTTCACGCTGCTCTCGTGCGGCATCATCCTGTGGCAGACCGGCGAGATCGTGAACGGCGGCGAGACCAACTACGTGCTCGCGACCGTGACGCTCTACGTCCAGATCTACAACATGTTCCTGAGCCTGCTGCAGTTGCTCGGGCTCTCGTCCCGCAACTGAGACGGTCGAATCCGACCCGCAACGCCCGGCCCGGCCGGGCGTTTTCGTTGCTGCCGATGGCGCCGACCGACCGACCCTAGACGGCGGCGCCGATGGCCTCGAGTCCGCCCATGTAGGGGCGGAGCGCATCGGGCACGCGCACGCTGCCATCCACCTGTTGGTAATTCTCGAGCACGGCGACCAGTGCCCGCCCGACCGCCACCCCGGACCCGTTCAGCGTGTGGACGAACTCGGGCCTGCCGCTCGCCGGGTTGCGCCAGCGCGCCTGCATGCGCCGCGCCTGGAATGCCTCGCAGTTGGAGACCGAGGAGATCTCGCGATAGCGTCCCTGCCCCGGCAGCCAGACTTCGAGGTCATAGGTCTTGGCGCTGGCGAAACCGACATCGCCCGCGGCCAGCGCGACCACCCGGTACGGCAGTCCGAGCCTGCCGAGCACCGCCTCGGCGTGCCCGGTCATCTGCTCGAGCGCGGCGTAGGAGTCCTCCGGCCGGACGATCTGCACGAGCTCCACCTTGTCGAACTGGTGCTGGCGGATCATGCCGCGCGTGTCCTTGCCGTGGGCGCCGGCCTCCGACCGGAAGCACGGCGTGTGCGCGACCAGGCGTAGCGGCAGGTCGTCGGCCGCGACGATCGAGTCGCGCACCAGGTTGGTCAGCGGCACCTCGGCCGTCGGGATCAGGAACAGCTCGCGCTCGCCCTTGACGGCGAACAGGTCCGGCTCGAACCTCGGCAGCTGGCCGGTGCCGGTCAGCGTCTGCCGCGACACCAGGTACGGCACGTAGACCTCGCGGTAGCCGTGCTCGCCCGTATGCAGGTCGAGCATGAACTGCGCGAGCGCCCGATGCAGCCTGGCGAGCTCGCCCCGCAGCACGGCGAAGCGCGCCCCGGCGATGCGCCCGGCTGCCTCGAAGTCGAGCCCGCCGCCGCGCTCGCCGAGCGCGACGTGGTCCTGTGCTGCGAACGCGAACGTGGGTGGCTCGCCGCGACGCCTGACCTCGACGTTGGCGCTCTCATCCCGCCCCTCCGGCACCGAATCGTGGAGCAGGTTCGGAAGCCCGAGCGCGAGCTCCTCCACCTCGGCCTGCACCGCCGCGAACTCGCCCTCCGCGGCGGCGAGCTGCTGGCCGAGCGTCGCGACCTGCGCGAGCAGCGGTTCCACGTCGCCGCCCGCGCCCTTCGCATGGCCGATGGCCTTCGAGCGCGAATTGCGCTCGTTGCGGAGCAGGTCGGTGCGGATCTGGATCTCCTTGCGGCGTTGCTCGAGCGCGGCGAGCGCCGCCACGTCGAGCGCGACGCCGCGGCGGCCGAGGTTCTCGGCGACGCGCCCGGGTTCGGTCCGCAACAGTTTCGGGTCGAGCACGGTGTCCTCGGATCGTCAGGCAGCCGCGGGTCGTCAGCCGCCGCCGGCGCGGCGCCGCGCGAGCGCCTCGCGGATCTTGATCTCGAGCCCGCGCGGCACCGGATCATAATAGGTGCGCGCCTGCATCTGCTCCGGAAAATACCGCTGCCCGGCCGCGTGCCCGCCGGGCTCGTCGTGGTCGTAGCGGTAGCCCTCCCCGTAGCCCTGCTCGCGCATCATGCGCGTGGGCGCGTTCCGGATCGCGAGCGGCACCTCGAGCGTGCCGCCGGCCTCGGCGTCGGCGCGCGCGGCACCGAAGGCGGTGTAGACGGCGTTGCTTTTCGGCGCGACCGCGAGGTAGACGACCGCCTGCGCGATCGCGAGCTCGCCCTCGGGGCTTCCCAGCCGCTCGTACACCTGCACCGCCTCCAGCGCCATCGTCAGCGCCCGCGGGTCGGCGAGGCCGACGTCCTCCGAGGCCATCCGCAGCACCCGTCGCGCCGGGTACAGCGGGTCGCAACCGCCGTTGAGCATGCGACACAGCCAGTACAGGGCTGCATCCGGGTCGCCGCCGCGCACCGACTTGTGCAACGCCGAGATCTGGTCGTAGAACTGCTCGCCGCGCTTGTCGAAGCGGCGGTGGCCGCCGGCCGCCGCGTCCCGGGCGACGGCCTCGGTGATCGTCGGCCGTCCGCCGACCGGCACGGCCAGATCGGCCGCGACCTCCAGCAGGTTGAGCGCACGCCGGGCGTCGCCGTCGGCAGCCCGCGCGAGCAGCTCGAGCGCCCCGGGCTCGAGGTCGAGCCCGAGCCGGCCCAGGCCCCGTTCGGAGTCCGCGAGCGCCCGCTCGATGACGCCCTCGAGGTCGGCCGCGGCCAGTCCCTTCAGCACGTAGATCCGGGCGCGCGACAGCAACGCGCCGTTGACCTCGAACGACGGGTTCTCGGTGGTCGCGCCGATGAACACGAGCGTGCCGTCCTCGACGTAGGGCAGGAACGTGTCCTGCTGGGTGCGGTTGAAGCGGTGCACCTCGTCCAGGAACAGCACGGTCGGCGTGCCCGCCGCGGTGCGCCGCGCGCGCGCGAGCTCCACGACCTCGCGGATGTCCTTGATCCCGACCATCACCGCGGAGAGCGCGTGAAACTCCGCCTTCGCCGAGCGGGCGATGAGCCGCGCCAGCGTCGTCTTGCCGCTGCCGGGCGGGCCCCACAGCAGCAGCGAGTGCAGCGTCGCGCCGCCGACCAGGCGGCGAAGCGGCTTGTCCGGCGCGAGCAGCTCCGCCTGCCCCACGAACTCCTCGAGCGAGCGCGGTCGCATGCGGTCGGCGAGCGGGCGGTAGGGATCCATCGGCGCATTGTAAGCGCCACGGGTGCCGGGCCGCTCCGGCGGCGTCGGCCGTTCAGCGCGCCGCATCGCCGATCACGTCGACGCCGGCGGGCGGCGTGAACGTGAAGAGACTGTCGGCGAGCTTCAGGTTGCGGTCGACGCGCCGGAGCCCGATCAGCGTGCGCTGGTTCAGCTTGTCGGTGAACTCGAGGCGCCGCAGCGAGTCGCCGGCAAGCGCGAGACGGATCTCGCGGAAGTCCGTGTCGTTCCCCTTGGGCACCAGCACCACCCAGTCGAGGCCCTCGGCCCGGCCGCCATCCCTGACGGTGAACCCGTCCCTGACCCGGGCCTCCCCGGACAGCAGCATCGCCGGCGTCTGCGACAGCGTCTCGCTCACCCGGTGGACGGTCGCCTGCTCGAGCTCCGGGTCGTAGAGCCAGAGCCGGACGCCGTCGCAGACGATCAGCTGCTTCGGGCTCGAGTAGTCCCAGCGGAAGCGGCCGGGCTTGCGCAGATAAAGCGTCCCGCGAGCGTGCTCGCCGGCCACGCCCTCGTGCGTCACCAGCTCCTGGTCGAACTCCGCCCGCACCGAGTCGAGCGCAGCGAGCACCCGCTCGAGCCTCGCGAGTGCGGCGCCGTCGGCTGCCGCATCGCCGTACGCAGGCGCAGCGAGGAGTGCAGCGAAGAGCGCGAGCAACGGCCGCAAAGGGCCGGGCGTGAGCGCCACCGGTCAGTCCTCCGCCGCAGGCGGCAGCAGCACCTCGCGCGCGCCGTTCGGCTGCAGCGGCCCGACGAGCCCCGCAGCCTCCATCGTCTCGACCAGGCGGGCGGCGCGGTTGTAGCCGATCTTGAGCCGCCGCTGGATGCCGGACACCGACGCCTTGCGGGTCTCGGCGACGATCTGCACCGCCTCATCGTAGAGCACGTCCTGCTCGCCCTCGATGGCGCTCGTCTCGCCGTCCTCGGGCGCGAGCCCGGGCACGAACCCGCGCGGCCCCTCGAGCACTTCGTCGAGATAGTTCGGCGGCGCGCCGCGAAGTCCCGCGACCACCCGGTGCACCTCCTGGTCGGAGACGAACGCGCCGTGCACCCGGGTCGGCACCGAAGTGCCCGGCATCAGGTAGAGCATGTCGCCGTGGCCGAGGAGCGACTCGGCGCCGCCCTGGTCGAGGATCGTGCGCGAGTCGACCTTGGCCGACACCTGAAACGCGATGCGGGTCGGGATGTTCGCCTTGATGAGCCCGGTGATCACGTCGACCGACGGCCGCTGGGTCGCGAGGATCAGGTGTATGCCGGAGGCGCGCGCCTTCTGCGCGAGCCTCGCGATCAGCTCCTCGACCTTCTTGCCGACGATCATCATCAGGTCGGCGAGCTCGTCGATGACGACGACGATGTACGGCAGCGGCTCGCAGGCAGGCACGTTGCCGGAGGCGTCGAGCACGTCGCGTTCGCCGGCCTGCAGCCGCTGGGCGAGGATCGGGTCCGGGATCGTCTTGCCGGCCGCGGCCGCGTCCTTGACCTTGCGGTTGTAGCCGCCGATGTTGCGCACGCCGAGTGGCGACATGAGCCGGTAGCGGCGCTCCATCTCGGCGACGCACCAGCGCAGCGCATTCGCCGCCTGCTTCATGTCGGTGACCACCGGTGCCAGCAGGTGCGGGATGCCCTCGTACACGGAGAGCTCGAGCATCTTCGGGTCGACCATGATCACCCGCACGTGCTCGGCGGTCGCCTTGT
This sequence comes from Pseudomonadota bacterium, assembly GCA_025351005.1. Lineage (GTDB taxonomy): Bacteria > Pseudomonadota > Gammaproteobacteria > Steroidobacterales > Steroidobacteraceae > CAIKZZ01. Next base: position 6,049 of record JANXWS010000002.1, read on the forward strand.
AGAGCAGCGACAGCACCATCGCGTTGATCGCGACGCTCTTGCCGGAGCCCGTGGTGCCCGCGATCAGCAGGTGCGGCATTTTCTGCAGGTCCGCGACCACGGGGTTGCCGCCGATGTCCTTGCCGAGCGCGAGCGCGAGCGGCGAGGACATCTCGTCGTAGGCGCGCGACTTCAGGATCTCGCCGAGCGTGACCAGCTCGCGTTTCTCGTTCGGGATCTCGAGCCCGACCACGCTCTTGCCCGGGATCACCTCGACCACGCGCACGCTGATCGCCGAGAGCGCGCGCGCGATGTCCTTGGCGAGCCCGGAAATCTGGCTGACCTTGACGCCCGGAGCGGGCCGCAGCTCGAAGCGGGTCACCACCGGGCCCGGATGCACGGCCACGACCTCGACCTCGACGCCGAAATCGCGCAGCTTCAGCTCCACCAGGCGCGACATGGCCTCGAGCGTCTCGGCCGAGTAGCCCGCCTCGCGCGCCGGCGGGTCGTCGAGGAGCTTGAGCGGCGGCAGTTCCTTGGCCGCCGGCCTCTCGAATAGCGCAACCTGCTTCTCCTTCTCGACGCGCTCGCTCCTCTCGATCAGCGGGGCGGGCGGCTCGATCCTGGGAGGCGCCTTGAGCTCGGCCTTCTTCTTGTCCTCGCGCGCCGCCTCCTGGCGCGCCGCCTTGTTCTCGCGGCCGGCCGACAGGTCGCGGCGGCTCGCCAGCCGCGTCCTGAGCCACGCGTGCGAGGCGAGGATTCCGTGGCCGAGCCGGTCCATGACCGAGAACCAGGACAGGCCGAGGAAGAGCGCGACTCCGGCGAACCAGCCCCCGAGCAACAGCAGCGTCGCGCCGAGGAAGCTGAAGCCGTGCTCGAGGCCCGGTCCCACCAGGTCGCCGAGGATGCCACCGGCGGTATTCGGGTAGTGGGGTGCGACGAAGTGCAGCGTCGCGAGCCCGGCACTGGTCGCGAGCGTCAGCACGAAACCCGACAGCCGGAACGCGAGGCTCGCGCGTGACGCGACCTCGCCGGGCGCGGGCTTGAAGAGCAGCCAGCCCGTCATGCCGAGCATTGCCGGGAACAGGAACGCGGGCGCGCCGAACACGAGCAGGAACACGTCCGCGGACCAGGCACCGACCGGGCCGATCAGGTTGGCGATGCGCCCGGGCGCGCCGGTGTTGCTGAAGCTCGGATCCTGCGGATCGAAGCTCGCGAGGGCGAGCAGCAGCACGAGCGCAAGCGCACCGAAGACGAACAACGCGCCCTCGCGCAGCCCGCGGGTGACCGCCGCGGCGAGGCGCGCCGAGGTGCCGTTCTTGGTCGAGGCGATCGCATCAGACAAGTTCATGTCCTTAAGCAGAAAGAGCTCTTAACCTTATGATACGTTTAGACTCGCCAGCATGCCAGCCGTCGGCCGCGCGGGCGCTCGCTTTGGCGAGGAAATTCCCTACCATGGTCGCATCCCGTTGCCAGCCTGCCTGAGGACTCCCGCCCATCATGTCCCCGCCCCGCCACGTCCGCCTGCTGATCTTAGGCTCCGGCCCCGCCGGATTCAGTGCCGCCGTCTACGCGAGCCGGGCGAACCGCGCCCCGCTGCTCGTGACCGGCGTCGAGGTCGGCGGCCAGCTGATGACGACCACCGACGTCGACAACTGGCCGGGCGACGTCGAGGGACTGCTCGGGCCCGCGCTGATGGAGCGCATGCGGCGGCATGCGGAGCGCTTCAACACCGACATCGTCGAGGATCACATCCACCGCGTCGCGCTCGGCGGACGGCCGTTCCACCTGTGGGGCGACCGCGGCGAGTACACGGCCGACGCGCTGATCATCGCGACCGGCGCCTCGGCCCGCTATCTCGGTCTCGACAGCGAGCAGGCGTTCCGCGGCCGGGGGGTGTCGGCCTGCGCGACCTGCGACGGCTTCTTCTTCCGCAACCAGGACGTCGCCGTCGTCGGCGGCGGCAACACGGCGGTCGAGGAGGCCCTCTATCTCACCAACATCGCGCGCCACGTGACGCTCGTGCATCGCCGCGACCGGCTCAGGGCCGAGAAGATCCTGCAGGACCGGCTGCACGAGCGCGTGCGCGCCGGCAAGGCAACACTCGTCTGGAACCACACCGTCACCGACGTGCTCGGTGACGCGACCGGCGTCACCGGGCTCAGGATCGCCGCGGTCGCCGGCGGTCAGGCGCGCGAGCTCGCGCTCACCGGCGTCTTCATCGCGGTCGGCCACACGCCGAATACGCAGCTGTTCGACGGTCAGCTCGAGATGCGGGGCGGCTACATCATCGCCCGGACCGGCCTGGCCGGTGATGCGACCGCGACCAGCGTGCCGGGGGTATTCGCGGCCGGCGACGTCGCCGACCACGTCTACCGGCAGGCGGTCACCTCGGCCGGCACCGGCTGCATGGCCGCGCTCGACGCCGATCGCTACCTCGAGCTGCTCGACGCCGGGCACTGAGGCGCCGCATGGACGCTCTGACGCTCGCGACGAGCTGGCACCCGAGCATCGACGAGCTGGCGGCGGCCGAGTGGAACGCGCTCGACCAGGGCAACGTGCCGTTCCTCCGGCACGAGTTTCTGGCGGCCCTCGAGCACAGCGGCGCCGTCAGCGCCGCGCGCGGCTGGCGGCCGGTGCACGTCGCGGTGCGCGCGGGCGAGGCCCTGCTGGGCGCGCTGCCCTTGTACTCGAAGAGCCACTCGTGGGGCGAGTTCGTGTTCGACTTCAGCTGGGCGCAGGCTTTCGACCGCTACGGCCTGCGCTACTACCCGAAGCTGGTCGCCGCGACGCCGTTCACGCCGGCGACCGGTCCGCGCTTCCTGGTGCGCCCGGGCGCTGATCGCGAACGCATCGAGCGCGCGCTGCTCGATGGCGCGCGCGCGCTGCTCGCCGAGCACTCGTCGCTGCACGTGCAGTTCTCGACGCCCGCCGAGGCCGCCTGGCTCGAGCGGGCCGGGCTGTGGCCGCGCATCGACTGCCAGTTCCAGTGGGCCAATCGCGGCTACCGCGATTTCGACGATTTCCTCGCCGGCTTCACCGCGGAGAAACGCAAGAAGGTGCGGCGCGAGCGGCGCCGCATCTGCGAGGCCGGCATCCGCTTCGAGTGGCGCTCTGGCGCCGAGCTCGCGCCCGCGCTGTGGGCCGAGGTGCAGGCGCTGCACGCCGAGACATTCCACCGCCACGGCCACGAGCCCTACCTCGAGCTCGGCTTCTTCACCGAGCTCAGCCGCACGCTGCCGGGCCAGCCGCTCGTGCTGCTCGCGCGGGCGGGCGCGCGGCTGCTGGCGGCGGCGATCTTCTTCCGCGGCCGGGATGTGCTCTACGGCCGCTACTGGGGTGCCGCCGGGGATTTTCACAGCCTGCACTTCGAGGCCTGCTACTACCAGGGCATCGACTACTGCATCCGCGAGGGCCTGGCGTCCTTCGAGCCGGGCACGCAGGGCGAACACAAGATCGCGCGCGGCTTCGAGCCGACGCTGACCCACTCGGCGCACCTGATCCGGGACGGCCGCTTCCACGCCGCGATCGGGCGCTTCCTCGCCGAGGAGCGGCAGGCGGTGCTGGCCTACGCGGCCGAGACCGGCGCGCACGTCCCGTTCCGCGCCGACGGTCGCGTGCTGACGCTGCCACCGGAGTCGCCGTGAGCGCCCTGCCGCCGCTGCGGTGGCTCGAGGCCGGCGACGGCCCGGCCGCGCTTCCCGACGCCGCGAGCGCGCTCGGCGAGCCGAACGGGCTGCTCGCGATCGGCGGCGCGCTCTCCCCGGACTGGCTCCTCGGCGCCTACCGGCGCGGCATCTTTCCGTGGTTCAGCCACGGCCAGCCGATCCTGTGGTGGTCGCCGGACCCGCGTGCCGTGATCGATCCCGCTCGCTTCCGGCCGAGCCGCAGCCTCCGCCAGTCGATCCGCAATCGCGGCTACGAGACCCGCATCGACACGGCGTTCGAGGCCGTGGTCACTGGCTGCGCGGCGTCGCGGACCGATGGCGGCACCTGGATCCTGCCCTCGATGCAGCGCGCCTACCTGCAGCTGCATCGGCTCGGCCACGCGCACTCGGTCGAGACCTGGGCCGCCGGGCGCCTGGTCGGCGGGCTGTACGGCGTGCGCCTCGGCGGCATGTTCTTCGGCGAGTCCATGTACAGTGCCGAGCGCGACGCCTCGAAGGTCGCGCTCGCGGGACTGGTGGCCGAGGCGCGCGCCACCGGTATCGGGCTGATCGACTGCCAGCTGCCGACGCCGCACCTGACGAGCCTCGGCGCCCTGAGCCTGCCGCGCAGCGAGTTCCTGCGTCGCCTCGCAGCGCTCGTCGGCGCTTGAGAGCCGCAGGCCGTGTGGCGCGGCCGCGACCGCTTCATTGCACCGCCGCAACCCTTTAGGCACAATGCGCGGCCTCAGAACCACCCGGGCAGAGAATGTCGAAAGAGGAAGCTATTCAGATGGAAGGCGAGGTCGTCGAGACCCTGCCGAACACGACGTTTCGGGTGAAACTGAAGAACGGCCACGTGGTCACGGCGCACATCTCCGGCAAGATGCGCAAGAACTACATCCGCATCCTGACCGGCGACGTGGTCACGGTGGAGATGACGCCGTACGACCTGAGCAAGGGCCGCATCGTCTACCGCGGCCGCTGACGGCCGCCTCGTCCGTTCACTTGAGGAGCGCCGGCTCCTCGGCCCCGCGCGTCTCGAGCGTCAGGCCCTCGCCGTCCCGGGCGAGCGACACCAGCACGGTGCCCCCGCCCGCGAGCTTGCCGAACAGGAGCTCCTCGGCCAGCGGCCGCTTGATGCGCTCCTGGATCAGCCGCGCCATCGGCCGGGCGCCCATCTTCGGGTCGTAGCCCTTCTGCGCGATCCAGCGGCGCACGTCGTCGTCGATCGACAGCTGCACGCCCTTCTGCTCGAGCTGCGCCTCGACCTCGACCAGCAGCTTGTCAACCACGCGCTCGATGGTCGGCGGCGAGAGCTGCGCGAACTGCACGATCGTGTCCAGCCGGTTCCTGAACTCGGGCGAGAACAGCCGGCGGATCGCCTCGCCGCCGTCGGTGCTCGGGTCGCTGGTCGTGAAGCCGATCGCATTGCGCGCCATGTCGGTCGCGCCCGCGTTCGTCGTCATGACGATGATCACGTGGCGGAAGTCCGCCTTGCGGCCGTTGTTGTCGGTCAGCGTGCCGTGGTCCATGACCTGCAGCAGCAGGTTGAAGACGTCCGGGTGCGCCTTCTCGATCTCGTCGAGCAGCAGCACTGCGTGCGGGTTCTTCGTGATCGCCTCGGTCAGCAGGCCGCCCTGGTCGAAGCCGACGTAGCCCGGCGGCGCGCCGATCAGGCGCGACACCGTATGCCGCTCCATGTACTCCGACATGTCGAAGCGTATGAGCTCGACGCCGAGCGCGAGCGCGAGCTGGCGGGTGACCTCGGTCTTGCCGACGCCGGTCGGTCCCGCGAACAGGAACGAGCCCACCGGCTTGCGCTGGTCGCCGAGCCCTGAACGCGCCATCTTGATCGAGGCGGCGAGCGACTCGATCGCCGGGTCCTGGCCGAAGATCACGAGCTTCAGGTTGCGCTCGAGGTTCTTCAGCACGTCGCGGTCCGAGGTCGAGACCTGCTTCGACGGGATCCGCGCCATGCGCGCCACCACCGCCTCGACCTGCTCGACCGTGACCCGCGCGCCGCGCAGCGCGACCGGCTTCAGGCGCAGGCCGGCACCGGCCTCGTCCATGACGTCGATCGCCTTGTCGGGCAGGTGCCGGTCGTTGATGTAGCGCGCCGCGAGTTCGGCGGCCGCCTTCAGCGCCTCGTCGTCGTAGGCGACGCCGTGGTGCTCCTCGTAGCGCGAGCGCAGGCCCTTCAGGATCTCGACGGTCTCGCCGATCGACGGCTCGATCACGTCGATCTTCTGGAAGCGCCGCGCGAGCGCGTGATCCTTCTCGAAGATGCCGCGGTATTCCTGGTAGGTGGTCGAGCCGATGCAGCGCAGCTCGCCGTTCGCCAGCACCGGCTTGATCAGGTTGGACGCGTCCATGACCCCGCCGGAGGCCGCGCCGGCGCCGATGACGGTGTGGATCTCGTCGATGAACAGCACCGCGCCCGGCAGCTTGCGCAGCTCCGTCAGCACGCCCTTGAGCCGCTTCTCGAAGTCGCCGCGGTACTTGGTGCCCGCGATCAGCGCGCCCATGTCGAGCGAGTAGACCATGCAGTCGGCGAGCACGTCCGGCACCTTGCTCTCGACGATGAGGCGCGCCAGTCCCTCGGCGATCGCGGTCTTGCCGACGCCCGCCTCGCCCACGTAGAGCGGGTTGTTCTTGCGGCGCCGGCACAGGATCTCGATCGTGCGCTCGATCTCCAGCTGCCGGCCGATCAGCGGATCGATGCGGCCGTCGGCGGCGAGCCGGTTCAGGTTGCTGCAGTACTTCTCGAGCGCGCTGCCCGCGGGGTCGCCTTCCGGCCGCTCGACGCCCTCGGCCGCCGGCCCCTCGTCCTTGTCGCCACCCTCCTCCTTCGACTTCGCGAGCCCGTGCGAGATGAAATTGACGACGTCGAGGCGGGTCACGTCCTGCATGCCGAGCAGGTAGGCCGCGTGCGACTGCTTCTCGCTGAAGATCGCAACCAGCACGTTCGCGACCGTGACTTCCTTCTTGCCGCTCGACTGCACGTGGAACACGGCGCGCTGCAGCACGCGCTGGAAGCCGAGCGTCGGCTGTACCTCGCGCTCGTCCTCGGCGGCGAGCTTCGGCGTCGTCTCGGCGACGAACGCCTCCAGGTCGCGCCGGAGCTTGGTGAGGTCGCCGCCGCAGGCGCGCAGGATCTCGCGCACCCGCGGCGTGTCGAGGATCGACAGCAGCAGGTGCTCGACCGTCATGTACTCGTGGCGGGCGTCGCGCGCCCCCTGGAAGGCGCTGTTGAGACAGAACTCGAGTTCGCTCGATAGCACTGGCGGTTCCTCTGTCAGCGCCGCTAGGCGGCCTCTTCCATCGTGCACAGCAGCGGATGCTGGTGCTGGCGGGCGTAGGCCGTCACCTGGGCCACCTTGGTCTCGGCGATTTCGTAGGTGAACACCCCGCAGACGCCCTTGCCGCGCGTGTGCACCTCGAGCATGACGCGCGTCGCCTTGACCCGGTCCATGCCGAAGATCCGTTCCAGCACCTCGACCACGAACTCCATCGGCGTAAAGTCGTCGTTCAGCAGCAGCACCTGGAACAGCGGCGGCCGCTTCAGCCGCGGCGTCGTCTCCTCCACCACGAGGCTGTGGCCCGGTTCGTGCCGGGCGCCGTCGGCGGGATCGTCGGACTTCATCAGCAACCTTTATAGGGACGCCGGCCGCGCAAGACAAGGGACTGCTGCGCGGAACGCGGCCGGTGCACGCCAGGGCCGCGCGCGGCCGCCTTGTGGCTGTCACAGCCGAGCCCGTATGATCCCCGGATGATGAGCGCTAAGGTGCCAGCACCACGCGGCGACCGGGCGCAGCGGCGGGCGACATGAGCTTGTTCGGCGCCATTCCGGGGGGTCTCGCGCAGCTGGCGCGCCCCGCAGCCGGTGCGAACGCGCTGCTGCCCCAGATCGTGACGGTGGTGGCCGCCGCGGCCATCGCCGCGCAACTCGCGTTGCTGGCCTGGCGGTTGCTGCCGTCGCCGCGCCCGCCGCAGTCGGCGCCTCGCGCCACGCCGGCGCCACCGGCCGACCTCGGCGAACTCCTGCATGCGCGGCTGTTCGGCGTCGCCGCGACCGACAACGTCTCCGGCCAGAACGCGCCGCGCACCCGGGTCGCGCTGGTGCTCGCCGGGACGCTGGCGGGCGCCGATCCGCACAAGGGCCTCGCGATCATCGGCGAGAGCGCGCAGGCGGGGCGCGTCTACGCGGTCGGCGCGATGCTGCCCGGCGGCGTCCGGCTGCACGAGGTCTATCGCGACCGGGTGGTGCTCGACCGGGACGGGGTGCTCGAGACGCTGCCGCTGCCACACCCGGTCGCGGCCGGCGGCGGCCTCGCGGAGCTGCCCGCGCGCACCGCGCTGCCGGCCGTCGAGCCCGCGCTCAGCGCGAGCGTGCAGCGGCTGATCGCCCAGGGCCCGGAGCTGATCGGCGATCTGCTGCGGCCGATGCCCGCGTACGCCGGCGGCCAGCTGAAGGGGTTCCGGGTGTACCCGGGCCGCGACCGGCGCAAGTTCATGCGGCTCGGCCTGCAGCCGAACGACGTCGTCACGCAGGTCAACGGCGTGCCCCTCGCCGACGCGCAGCGCGGCATGGAGATCCTGCGTTCGCTCGGCAGCGGCCCCGCCACCGTGACCATCGAGCGCGGCGGCGCGGTGCAGCAGCTCAGCATCGACGCCGCCGAAATCGGCAGCCTCACCGAAGAACTGCCGCCGGCCGCCCCACCGCAGCCGGCGCCGGCCGCCGTCCCCGACAATCCGCCCACCACCACCAACTGAAGCCGCGCCGGCCGCCGCCGGCCGCCCCGCCGCGAGACCCCGCATGCACCACCCGACCCGACCCCCGCCGCGTCTCTGCCGCCTCGCGCTGCTGCCCTCGCTGCTGCTCTGCGCGGGCCTTGCCAGCGCCGAGCCGCCGTCGCAGCAGGCGATGATCACGCCCAACTACAAGGACGCCGACCTCGCCCAGATCGTCGAGGCGGTCAGCCAGGTGACCGGCAAGAACTTCATCATCGACCCGCGCGTCAAGGCGCAGGTGACGATGCTGTCGTCGACGCCCATGGCTGCGGGCGCGTTCTACGAGGCCTTCCTCGCGATCCTGCAGGTGCACGGCTTCGTCGCCGTGCCCTCCGGCAAGGTCTACAAGATCATCCCCGACGCCAACGCCCGGCAGGTGCCCGGCAACGACCTGCCGAACTACGTCAGCTCGAGTTCCGACGAACTCGTGACACAGGTCGTGCAGCTCAAGACCGTCAGCGCCGCGCAGCTGGTGCCGATCCTGCGCCCGCTGCTGCCTCAGAGCGGCCACCTCGCCGCCTACACGCCGGGCAACGTGCTGATCATCTCCGACCACGCGAACAACGTGAACCGCGTGCTGCGCATCATCGAGCGCATCGACCAGGGCGGCGAGGACGACATCGACATCGTGCGCCTCGAGCACGCCGCGGCGACCGACATCGTGCGGGTCGTCAACCAGCTGAGCCAGGCGGGTGCCGCCGAAGGCGGCAGCACCATCAAGCTGATCGCGGACGAGCGCTCGAACAGCGTGCTGATCAGCGGCGAGAAGAGCCAGCGCCTGCGGCTGCGGACGCTGGTCGCGCACCTCGACACGCCGCTCGAGTCCGGCACCGGCACGCGCGTGCGCTACCTCAAGTACGCCGACGCCGAGAAGATCGCCGGCAAGCTCAAGGAGCAGGTGCAGGGCGCGACCGCCGGCGCGCAGGCTGCCGGCGGCGGCGCGCAGGCGGTGCAGGAGAAGGGCACGACCATTTGGGCCGATCCCGCGACCAACGCGCTCGTGATGACGGCGCCCTCGAAGCTGATGCGCCAGCTGATGGACGTCGTCGACCGGCTCGACATCCGCCGCCTCGAGGTGCAGGTCGAGGCGATCATCGTCGAGATCACCGGCAGCAAGAACATCGACCTCGGCGTCAACTGGGCGGTCGACGCCTCGAGCGCCAACATCGGCGCCGGCGGCTTCATCACGCCGATCGGTGCGGCCGGCACCTCGCTGGCGACGGTCGCGGCCGCGGCGCAGAACGTGACCGCGCTGACCCCGGCCGCGGTCCCGACCGGGCTCACGGTCGGCATCGGCCGGCTCGCCAAGACCGGCACCAACTTCGCCGCGCTCCTGAGCGCGATCGCCGGCACCGCCAACACCAACATCATCTCGACGCCGACCATCGTCACGCTCGACAACCAGGAAGCGACGATCAAGGTCGCGACCGAGGTGCCGTTCGTGACCGGCAGCTACGCCTCGACCCAGGCCGCCGGCACCGGCACCACCGGCGTCGTCAATCCCTTCCAGACGATCCAGCGCCAGGAGGTCGGCACGATCCTGAAGATCACGCCGCAGATCACCGACGACGGCACCGTGCTCCTCAAGATCGAGCAGGAGGTCTCGAGCCTGATCAAGAGCGCGATCCCGACCGTCGACGTGCAGACCTCGAAGCGGGTCATCAACACGCGCGTGCTTGCCAACGACGGCGAGATCATCGTGCTCGGAGGCCTGATCTCCGACAACGTCACGGAGAGCGAGCAGCGCGTGCCGCTGCTCGGCAGCCTGCCGCTGATCGGCAACCTGTTCAAGACGCGATCGAGCACGAAGGAGAAGACCAACCTGATGGTGTTCATACGGCCGAAGATCCTGGTCGACGGCGCCCAGATGGCGACCGAAACCGCAGCCAAGTACAACTACATCCGCGCGCTCGAGGCGCGCCGCAGCGGCAAGGTCGACCTGATCCCGGGCGAGCGCCAGCCGACGCTGCCCGACCTGCAGTCGCTGGAGCCGCACACGCCGCCCGCCGAGACGCCGAAGGCGCGTGCCAGCCGCACCTCGGCCTCGCCGGAGCCGGTCGCGCCGCGGCCGCCGGTCCCCGCCGCCGAGCCGCCGCCGGTCCCGCCGCCGGGGCCGGGCAGATGAGCGAGCCCGACCCGGCGCGGGCGCGGGGCGCCGAGCGGCGCCTGTCGTTCGCGTTCGCGCGCAAGCACGGAGTGCTCTGCCGTGGCATCGAGGGCGCGCGCGCGCAGCTGGTCGTGCGCCAGGGCGCGGCCGCGGCCGGGGTCGCCGAGGCGCGCCGCTTCCTCGGCCTGCCGCTCGCGCTTGAGCAGGTGAGCGAGGCGCGCTTCGAGGAGCTCCTGCAGCGCTCCTACGAGAGCGGCAACAACGCCGCCGCCCAGGCCGCCGAGGGGCTCGAGGGCGACACCGACCTCGCGCACATCGCCGAGGAGCTGCCCGAGCCGTCCGACCTGCTCGAGAGCGAGGACGATGCACCGATCATCAAGCTGATCAACGCGGTACTGACGCAGGCGGTCCGCGAGAACGCCTCCGACATCCACATCGAGTCGTTCGAGAACCGGCTGGTGATCCGGTTTCGGGTCGACGGCGTGCTGCGCGAGGTGCTGCAGTCGCGGCGCGCGCTGGCGCCGATCGTGGTGTCGCGGATCAAGGTGATGTCGAAGCTCGACATCGCCGAGAAACGGCTGCCGCAGGACGGGCGCATGTCGCTGCGGATCGCCGGCCGGCCGGTCGACGTGCGCGTCTCGACCATCCCGGCGGGCCACGGCGAGCGCGTCGTGCTGCGCCTGCTCGACAAGCAGGCCGGCCGGCTCGAACTGGGCTCGCTCGGCATGGACCCGGCGACCCAGGGCCGCATGGACGAGCTGATCCACAAGCCCTACGGCATCATCCTGGTCACCGGGCCGACCGGCTCCGGCAAGACGACGACGCTGTACGCCGCGCTCGAGCGCCTCAACGACGACACCCGCAACATCATGACGGTCGAGGATCCGATCGAGTACTACATCGACGGCATCGGCCAGACGCAGGTCAACACCAAGGTCGAGATGACCTTCGCGCGCGGCCTGCGGGCGATCCTGCGGCAGGATCCCGACGTCGTCATGGTGGGCGAGATCCGTGATATCGAGACCGCGCAGATCGCGGTGCAGGCGTCGCTGACCGGGCACCTCGTGCTGTCGACGCTGCACACCAACACCGCGGTCGGCGCGATCACGCGGCTGCGCGACATGGGCGTCGAGCCGTTCCTGCTGTCCTCGACGCTGCTCGGCGTCCTGGCGCAGCGGTTGGTGCGCGTGCTCGACGCGGCCGACCGGACCCCGTACCAGGCCAGCAACTACGAGCGCAAGGTCCTGAACCTCGGGCCGCACCAGGCCGCGACCCTGTACCGGCCGGGCGCCGGTCCCGGCGGCGGCTACAAGGGCCGCACCGGCATCTACGAGCTGGCGCTCGTCGACGAGCCGATGCGCCAGCTGATCCACGACGGCGCCGGCGAGATCGACCTGGAGCGTCGCGCGCGGACACTGACACCGAGCATCCGCGACGACGGCCGCCAGAAGATCCTCGCCGGCGCGACCTCGCTCGAGGAAGTGCTGCGCGTGACCCGCGAAGACTGAGCCCGGCCGCCGGCGCCGCCATGCCTGCATTCGAATACACCGCGCTCGACCCGGCCGGCCGCGAGCGCAAGGGGCTGCTCGAGGGCGACACCGCGCGCCAGATACGCCAGCTGCTGCGCGAGCAGCAGCTGCTGCCGGTCAGTGTCGCCGAGGTTGAGAAGACCGAGGCGCGCCGCAGCGGCACGCGCTTCTCGGCCTGGCGCGGCATTGGCGCTGGCGACCTCGCGATGCTGACGCGCCAGCTCGCGACGCTCGCGCGCGCCGGCCTGCCGCTCGAGGAGGCGCTGCTCGCCGTGTCGCAGCAGACCGAGAAGCCGCGCGTGGCCGCGATCCTGTCGGGCGTGCGGGCGCGCGTGCTCGAAGGCCGCAGCCTCGCCGACGGCCTGGCGGCCTTTCCGCAGGTCTTTCCCGAGATCTACCGCGCGACCGTCGCCGCCGGCGAGCAGGCCGGCCGCCTCGACGGCGTGCTCGAGCGGCTCGCCGACTACACCGAGAACCGCCAGCTGCTGCAGAGCCGCATCCGCAACGCACTCGTCTACCCCGTGCTGCTGACGGTCGTCTGCGTCGTGATCGTGTCGCTGCTGCTCGGCTACGTCGTCCCCGAGGTGGTCAACGTGTTCAAGGCCGGCAAGCACCAGCTGCCGCTGCTGACGCGCGGCCTGATCGCGCTCTCGGACGGCTTCCGGCGCTGGTGGTGGCTGCTCGCGCTCGTCGCCGCCGGCGGCGCCTGGGGCTTCCGCCGCTGGCTCGCCGACCCCGCGGCGCGCCGCCGCTGGCATCGGTTCCTGCTCGCCCTGCCGCTGCTAGGCCGGGTCGTGCGCGGCGTCAACGCGGCGCGCTTCGCGCGCACGCTCTCGATCCTGACCGCCTCGGCCGTACCGGTGCTCGAGGCGCTCAGGATCGCGGGCGAGGTGGTCGGCAACCTGCCGATGCGCGATGCGGTCGCCGCCGCCGCCGCCAAGGTCCGCGAGGGTGCGCCGATCGCGCGCTCGCTCGCGGCGTCGAAGCTCTACCCGCCGATGCTGATCCACCTGGTGGCAAGCGGCGAGACCAGCGGCGAGCTCGAGGCGATGCTGGAGCGGGCGGCCGCCAACCAGGAGCGCGAGATGGACGGCATCGTCAACACCGCGGTCAACATCCTGGGCCCGGCGATGATCCTGGTGATGGGCGGGTTCGTGCTGCTGATCGTGCTGGCGCTGCTGTTGCCGATTTTCGAGCTCAACCAGCTGGTGCGCTGAGCGCCCGCCGGCGACGATCGTCGCGTTTCGCGAACCGCGTCACGCAAAGTTCATCCCCGTACCCCTTGCGAGCCGCATACGCCTGACTTATAACGGCGCCGCTTGCACAGCGCTTTGTGGATTCTGCCCCGAACCATGAGCGAAAAGCCCGACTCTGACGAGTTCGACGAGGACGACGGTGACGAGGTCGTCGGTAACGACGATCCGCAGCTCGAGCACCTGATCAAGGACCTCGAGTCGCAGAAACGGCGCGGTGGGCCGAAGCCCGGCGAGCCGGCCTGGCGGCGGCTCGAGAAATACCTCGAGCAGAAGCGGACCGCGGAACTGCTCTCGGACTTCGACGACTACGACGTCGGTGACCGTGCCGAAGTCGGTGCGCGCGCCGGCGGGCGCGTGCACGCAAAGAAGGCGCGCCGCTGACCGGCGGCGCGCCCCGCCCTCAGTCGCGCTCGCCGCGGGTTGCCGCCGCCGCCTCGCCGCCCGCCTCGCGCGCGCGCCGCAGCGTCTCGAGAGAGGTGGCTTCGGGATTTAGGACACGGTATTAAGTGGATTTCGGGCCGGCCGGCATAACCGGAGGGACGATTTCCATGAGGAAGCCGAGACGTAATCATTCTGCGGCGTTCAAGGCGCGAATAGCCCTCGAAGCGATTCG
>JANXWS010000016.1 GCA_025351005.1 Pseudomonadota bacterium
CTGCACATGGATCAGGTGCGCGCGGCGGGCTTTCGCGGCGGCGGCGTTCGCGTCGGCGTGATCAGCACCGGGATCGTCCATCTCGCGTCCTACCAGGCGGCGAGCCTCATTCCCGGCTCGCTCTACGTCAGCCAGAACACCCTGGGCTCGCTCGATGAAGGCAGCTGGATGCTGGAGCTCGTCCACCAGCATGCGCCCGACGCCGTGCTCGGCTTCTGCGACGGAATCGATCTCGACTTCGACGGCTGCATCAGGGACCTCGCCACCAACTTCCACGCGGACGTCATCGTCGACGACATTCTCTTTTCAGGGCAGTTCTACCCCGACGCGACCGCGGACATCGTCGGCCAGCTCGAGGCAGCCAACGATCGGCTCGTGTTCGTTCACCTGGCCGGCAACGAACAGGCGGGCGGCTACTGGCAGGGACCTTTCGTGACGACGCACGCGTCTCCGGGCGGTGCGCCCGCGACCGTGCTCGACTTCGGAGCGGCGAGCGGTAGCAGCAGCGATCCCTTCAACGCCGTGACGCTACCCTCCGGCGCGCGCCTCGTCCTGATCCTCAACTGGAACGACCCGCCGCACGATGCGACCAACCACGCGCTGACGGCGTACCTGCTCGACGCCGGCCTGCAGGTCCTGAGCCAGGCGGCCGGTCAGTCGGATCCGACGCTCATCCTCGACTACACGAACAATTCCGGTGCCACGCAGACCGTGCGTCTGGCGGTCGCACTCGAGGCCGGCGCGTCAGCGAGCGGTCTCGCGCTGCAGGTCACCCAGGGCCACCGCACCTGCAACATGGCTTGCCTGCCGCTGACGTATTCCACGTCCGGACTTGCGGGCGGCTCGGTCGGCGACTTCCCCGACGCATTGGTCGTCGGCGCGACGATGGTCTCGGCACCGCGCGAACTCGAGCCCTGGACGAACCATGGCCCGTTTCGCCTCGACTTCACCGCGACCGCGGATCCGACCTCGCCGGATGGCTACGACTACACGCGCCTGGTGACGCCGATGGCGGTGGCGAAGCCCGATCTGGTCGCCCCGGACTGCGTCACGGTGGGATTCAGCGACGGCGCGACGGTGGCGAACGGGGCGTTCTGCGGGACGTCGGCCGCGGTACCGGCAATCGCAGGGGCGGCGGCGCTGCTCCAGAGCGCAGGGTTCAAGCGCGTGCAGGTGCTGAAGGCGCTCCGCAGCACCGCCTCCCCGCTCGGCGGGGCGACCTGGGACCCGGGTTATGGTTTCGGTCTCGCGGACGTCGCTGCCGCCTGGCGTTCCGGCGGAACGTGACCGACGGCAGCCAACCCGCCACTGCCATGCGGAGCCGCCTCCGCCGCTGTTCCCGCCCTACGGGCTGACTTCCGCTCGATCCGGGGCGCGTGCCTGATTCCACATTTCCCGCTGCATGCGCCATTTGCCATCGGCGCCACGGTGCAGGACGAGGAGCATCTTGCCCCAACCCTCGAAGGGCGGCTTGCCGTTCGGGAGCTCAACCACCTGGTGTTCCTCGCACCACTCGGACGCCCAGTCACCCGACGCCGCGACGTCGAAGCACTTCATCTCGAATGTCGCCATGCGAGCGCCCGCGAGCGTCGCCGTGACGTCATCCAGGAACCTCGCGATGGCCTGCTTGCCGACGATCGGCGGGGTCGAAGGGAGGAGGCTCACACTATCGTCGTCCCAGAGCGCGACGGTCGCCGTGTTATCCATCGCCGTCGTCGCCGCCGTCAAAGCCCGATTGAAATCCTCGATGCCGGCACGCGCCGGGGCCCTCGCCTCGCCGGCGACGACGACCCCGACATGGAGACTGAGCAGGAAAAGCGTGCCGCTCCGCGTCATCATCTCGCCCCTCCATTCGCCGGACCGACTCGAGCGTATAGCCTCACGCCCAGCGTGACACGTGCATTCTGCACTTGAGCGGCGGCCTGACACGTTCCTCGATCGTCAGTCGCGTGGTCGCGTAGAGATGTGCGTGGACGTTCCGCTGATCGCCATGCCGGTGCGGCTTGTGGAGCGCGACGTCGACCGCGCACTGGTGCTGGTTCGCCAGATCCTGCGCGAACGCGCGGGCAGGCTCGATCCGCTGCGCCCTGCTGAGCTCGTGGGGCAGCGCGACCTCGTACTCGCGCGCGGGTCTCCCATCCTTGCGCAGCTCCGCCGCCTCCGCCGCGTTCCAGAGCTGATGCCGGTCGCGTGCCCACTGAGCGCACGATCTCCGCGTGCTCGAAGCCGCGCTTGGGGCGTAGTCGTGGATCTCGCCGGTCCGCTCGTCGAGGAGCTTCGAGCACGACCGGTACGCCGCACCCGCCGTGCTGCCCTGCTCCTTTTTCCGGGACAATGGCTTCTCCTGGCCGTGGTAGATCGCCACGTCTTACTCGGGAGGCTCGGAGAGAACGAGCGGCGTCCAGCCTCGCCGGCGCCTGGCATTGCGTAGCTCGGCCGTCTCCTCGTCGACGTCCATCGGCTGCGCCTTCGTAAGGTCGAGCTCGATGCCCTCGAGCACGCGGACGTTTAGCACCGCGAGTTTCGTTCCCTCGATCTCGCACGCTGCACCGAAGTAGACCCCGCACGTCGGGCAGAACAGAAAATCCGCCGTCCGTTGCCCGAACCGGTAGCGCCTGAGCTCGAGGCTGCTGTGGATCTCGACCTGGCCTGACGGGTCCGAAGTGTAGACGCCCCCGAACCGGACGCAGAACGAACAGGTGCAGCGCCGAAGCGGCCACTGCCTCGGCACGTTCTCCGTCCGGAGCGTCGCGCGCACCGCGCCGCAGTGACAACGCCCGGCGTAGTCGACCATCGCCCTCTTCCCCCTTGCCGAACCTCTTCCGCCGCCGCCGCGGCGTTGCTCGCCGAGCCGAGGTCGCCGCGCGCAGCCACTGTCGTGCCGCAGGCACGCGCACGCGGCCCGCCGGGCCGGAGTCGCGGAGCGAGTCTTCGGGCGGCGCGACTCATATGTGCGCCCTTGCGACCAATGCCGGGGCAGCGTACGTTTCGCGCGCCCCCGCCGCAACCGCGTCCGGGCTGCTCTTCGTTCCCCGCGGCGGCTCGGCGGAGGGTTTGGCACGAGCTGGAGATGCCGTCGTCGCGGGGCGGTTCACACCCCATCAAGGCGCGGCGACCGCGCAGCGGTCGGGGACCCGGACGGGCGTGGGCGAGCTCGCGGGGTCAGACCGAGGAGTCAACGATGCCGATGCCGGCCACCAGACCTTGGGAGCTCAACACAGCCGCGCGCCGCCGGCGCGCTGCAACAGTGAACATTGCCGCGGCGCTCCTCATCCTGATCCGTTCGGCCGCTTACGCCGAACCTCCTTCCTCGCCGGCGCGCGATCCGTTCCTCGCACAGCTGGCCGGCCACTGGGCACTCGTCGGCCAGGTTCTGGGCAAGCCGGTCGTCTACCGCGGTGAGGCAACCTGGGTTCTAAGCGGCGGCTGGCTGCGCCTCGCTCTCCTCGATCGCGCGCGGCCACCCGGTTACCAGGCGGATGTGTTCCTCGGCTTCGATGCGAATGCCGGCGACTACGTCGCGCACTGGCTCGATCAGTTCGGCGCCGCTGGCGCTCGCGTCGTCGCGACCGGCCATCGCGACGGTCTGACGCTCGTGCTCCTGTTCCCGTATGAGGGCTCGCCGTTCCGGGACACACTCACGCTATCGACCGACGGCAAGAACGCATCGCTGCTCCTCGAGGCCCAGAAGCCCGACGGCAGCTGGTCGACGTTCGCGTCTTACACGCTGACCCGGAGACGTTGATGCCATCGTCTGCCGCCACCGACGAGCTCACTGCCGCCGAGCGCCGGCTCGCACAGCTCAGGGCGAGGCAGGAGCGCCTCGACGCCCGCCTCGCTACTCAAAAGCGGGGGGACGTCGGGGGTCCCCTCGTTTGCGCCCTTGTTGAGCCGTGCGGAGCAACGGCAACCGCCGCGCATGGCATCGGTGGCACGGCCGTTGCTGCGGCACAGTAACATCTGGTGTGAAATTGTTGGTGTGCAACCCATGACAAATCGACCTTCGAATGGCAACTCGACAACTGCAGAGACACTCTTTGCTTCGGCCAACCTTTTCGAGGAGAAGCGCCAGTTCAAGAAGGCGTTCAAATGTCTATTAGCCGCGGCAGCACTCGGCCACAGCAGCAGCCAACTTAACCTCGGAAATTTCTATTCTGCGGGCACCGGCACCAAGAAGAGTCTGAAGAAAGCGGAGTACTGGTACAGAGCCGCGTTTCGTCGAGGAGATATAACTGCTGCAAGAAATTTGGGCATCGACATGCTTGCGCGAGGGGATAGAGAAACCGCCATTCGCTGGTTTAAAAAAGGCGTTGACCACAAAGATGGCGGATCGTTCGTACAGCTTGCCCGCATGTTGTCTCATCGCCGTCGGGGGACAAAGCAGGCACTAGCGTTGCTAATGCGCTTGCGCAAATTGGGTCGAGACTATGCCAGTGAACTCGACCAAGAGCAGGCCGAAGAGTTGCGCAGAGACATACGTGGGCGCACCGTGAAAACAACGATGGCCGGGAGAAAAGCACTAAAAGGGTGACCTCAGCCTCTACACATACGTCGGGAATGATCCGCTGGACAGGACGGACCCCAGCGGGCTCTCTGGATGTGCGCTCGCGTTCGCGCTACTGGAAATAGAGCTACTCAATCGCCTCGTACCCGAGCGCTGTCGCGCTCGCCAACGCCACGCACCCTTGCTGAATGACTGCCTTACTCAGCTCGCACGACTCGGCGGCTACCTGAATTGCGTCGGTGATCGGTTCGAGCTGCATCAGTAAATCAACCGGCCCGGATCACACAGAAATCCTGACACCCCCGCCATTCACGCCTACTGGCTTTCGCATCGATCGGCGCACCGTAGGCACCTGGAGCGCGATCGCCGTCACTGAACGCTTCGCCCCCCCGGATCGGCCGCGGCCGGCCACGTGCCGGCGATGGCTCGTGCTACGCGCGAGGCTGCCAACGATCCACGACTCTCAGTCCGGCCATCTCAACCCCAAGCCTTCCGTCGGGACCCGGTAGACTCGCGTCGTGGCCACCGAGCTCGAAGTTCTCCGCCTCGTCAGCGACCGGCTGACCTCGGCCGGGATCCCCTTCATGCTGACGGGGTCCTTCGCCCTCGCCTATTACGCAACACCCCGGATGACGCGCGACCTCGATCTCATCACGGCCCTCGACGAGGCTGCGATTCCCAGGCTCGTCGCCGCCTTCGCGCGCGACTTCTACATCGACGAGGAGTCGGTCAGGGACGCGGTCCGTTCGCGGCAACTCTTCAATCTGATGCACCTCGAGAGTGGCATCAAGGTGGATCTGATCATTCGCAAGGACTCGGAATTTCGGCAGGTAGAGTTCGCGCGCCGCCAGCCGGTCAACCTCGGCGGTGTCGAGACCTGGATCGTCAGTCGGGAGGATCTCATCCTGTCGAAGCTGGCCTGGGCGAAGGATTCGGGTTCCGAACTCCAGCGGCGGGACGTAGTCTCTCTTCTCGAGAGTCCGGTCGACGTGGCGTACCTGCGGCTCTGGGCGCCTCGCCTGGGCGTCGCGGACGAGCTGGAGCAGTTGTTGCCGTGATGGACACGTCCCCTGCCGTGACCGCGATCGTTTCGGCCCGCTACCGGGAAATGACCCCGGAGGCGCGCCTTGAGGCGGCAGCGTCCTTGTTCGAGTCAGCCCGTGCCATCGTGGAGTCTTCGCTGCCGCAGAACCTCTCTCCGGTGGAACGCCGCCTGGCCTGGGCGAAGCGGTTCTACGGTTCCGAGCTCCCCGACGCGGCCCTGCGCGCGTACGCGAACTTTCGCGCTCGTTAGCTTCGCGTCCGAAGTCCGATTCCTGGACGTCCCCGACAGCGGACGGGCCCAGGAACGAGAATGGGGCCGGCGATCGCCACCGGCCCCGGAACTGTCACCGGCCGATTGCTCATGCTCATCATGGTCCGGGTCCGACAGCGCCTCGGGGAAACTGGCATACCCGTCGCAGCCGCCGACTGGCCGATGTCGGACGCCCGCTGACATCCCTACCTGTTCGCGTAGCGATAGTTGAAGGCGAGCCCGATCGTCCGCGGCCGGAGCGTGTAGGCTTCTGACGCAAAGTTCAGAGTCGGCCTTTGAATCACCGCGGCGGAATTGTTGAGGTTGCGCCCGAACAACGACACTTCGAATCCGGCGTATGTCAGGCCGGCGCTCGCATCCCACGTGCCGTACGCCGGCCGGGAGTAGTCGGGAGCGCCGAGGACCAGGGTTCCGCGGCTCGAACCGACGATCTGTATCGAGCCGCGAATAAATCCGGCCAGTCGTCCGGAATGAATGACCGTGTATTCACCGGCCACGGACGCATTGAACTTCGGAACTCCCGGGACCGCGCTGCCCTTCGCGACGTACAGCAAGCCGCCATTGCTGCCCAGTCCGGGTACGTCGTCCGTAAATGACGCGTGATTGTAGCCACCGGCAAACGTCGCCGACAGATCCGGCACCGGGCGTCCCTTCAGCTCCACTTCCACGCCGTAAGACGTAACGTGGCCGGCGTTCCAGTCGAAGTCGGCCTCCGTCTGCGGGAGAACGACGTTCTGCTGCGTATCGTTCCATTTGAGAACGTACACGGCGGCGTCCACTGACAGCCGATCGCCGAGGAACCGGGATTTGCCGCCGAGCTCGTAGCTCCACAGGGAATCCGGCTTGAAGGCGGTCGGCGCGACCCCGGCGCAGCCGGCGGGCGTACCGTCGCAAAAGCCGAGAGTCTGCAGGTCGCTCAGGATCCCGTAGTGGACCGGCAGCAGCCGGTTGGAGCCCCCTTCGCGGTAACCTTTGGTGGCACTCGCGTACAGGAGCTTTGATTCGTCCACCTCCCAGGTCGCGGCAAGGCGCGGCGTCGTGGCACTGAAGTACTGGTCGGGGGGCGCGTCGTGGGTCGGGCACCCGAGCGTATTGCCGAGCGCGTCGGGACGCCCGCAGGCGATGTAATACGTAGTTGCCGTCGTGCTCGAAGGTATCCTTCGCCGACTCATATCGAAGGCCGAGTGTGAGCCGGATCGCCGGCTGAATGTAGTAACTGACTTCCCCAAAGACCGCGCGCTGCGACGGGTTGTAGTAGCGGTGGTTGTACAGGGAGGAATCGCCGGCGGGCCATGCGCCTGGAAAGCTGCCCGGAAAGACGGCGGGGTCGTTGATGTTGAGGCCGATCTGGTTGAAGAGCCGGGTGATGCCGATCACCGGCTCGTCGTCGTACAGATCGGTCACGCTGCTCAGATAGAACGCTCCGGCGATCCAGCTGAGCGCAGCGCCGTTGCCGGAATACGGCGTCGACGCCAGCCTCGCCTCGAAGGACTTCTGCGCCTGCCGCGTCGACAGGTAGATCACCGAGTTGAGCGCCGCGATGCCGTTTGCGGGCGCGGAGCCGGGCGGAAACAAGGTCGCCAGACCCTGGACGTTGGCCAGCGTGCCATCCATGTTGCGGTCGAAGTCCCGCCGATAGAGGCTCCCCACAAGCGTCAGGTCGGCAACGCCGACGTTACCCTCGATCGTCAGACTTGGGATGGTGATGCGGTCCGTCCCGGGTTCGCGAACGGTCTTCGAGGTCTGGAAGGGCTGCAGCGGCTGGCCGGCAGCGGCCTGGTCGGAGAGCACCGCGGGGAAGAATGCGTCGATGTCGTCGCTGCTGAAGCGCTGGTAGAAGACCGCCGGCGTCGCGAACCAGGCGTCCGCCACCTGCCACTTCAGGGCGGCCCTGGCGACGGTCCAGCGATTGCCATTGATGCCCTTGGCGATGATGCTCAGGTCCGTCGGGCTGACCTGATCGATGTAGCCGCTGTCGTGACCCTGCTGCGCTCCGAGGCGTAACGCCAACCGGCCATCGATCAGCGGCAGGTTCAGGACTCCTTCGCTGTTGTAGTTCACGCCGCCATGCTGCGTCTCGGACGACTCGGCGGCGGCGGTTGCGTCGAACTCCCGCAGATCCGGCTGCCTGGTGATGAACCGGACGACGCCGCCGAGAGTGCCGCCGCCGTACAGCGTCCCCTGAGGTCCCCGCAGCACCTCCACCCGGTCGAGGTCGAAGAAGCGCGGCTCCGCGATCCCCTGGGAATACAGGTTCCGCGTCGTCAGCGAGACGTCGTCCTGGTAGACGCCGATCGCGGCCGTGCCAGCCAGTGAACTGACACCGCGAATCTCCAGGGTGTTGAGCCCGGGGCCGCCCTGTGTCGTGAACGAGACGTTGGGAACGGATCGGGACAGATCCGGAATGCTCGTCATGTGCCCGCGCGACAGGTCGGCGGCCGAGACGACCGAGATGCTGATCGGGACCGTGCTGACGTGCTCGCTGCGCAATTGCGAGGTGACGATGACGTCGTCAAGTACGCCGGTATCCTTGACCGCGTGCGTCGAGTCGAACGAACTTGCGCCCCGCGGGCCCGGCGCGTCGCCCGCCTTCGGCGGCGCGGCGGAAGCCGTCGCAGCGGCCCCGAAGATGCGGACGGTTCGCGCATTCAGGAATTCGAAGCTGAGTCCGGTTCCGTCGAGCAGGCGCGAGAGCGCATCACCTGGCCCGAGGCCCGCCGACACGTCCCGCGACGTGCGCGCGCGCACGATCGTCGTGACGTAGACCAACTGCAGGCGCGTCTGGTGGGCGAACTCAGCGAGCGCCGCTGCCAGTGGCTGCGACGGGATCGGGCTCGAGAGCACGGGCGCCGGTTCGACGGCAGCGGCCCCTGCGCCGAACAGCATCCCGAGCAGGACGCCGGCGAGCCATCGCCTGGCGGCTGCAACGCGCGGTCTCTCCGTCGATCCTGGCTCCATCCCCGACTCCCGGCGGCCGGTCGACCGCCGTTCTACTGTGTACAAGGAGTCTGCATATCGACGGTGGCAGCGCGTTCGTGACGCGAATACCGCACCGTGGCCTCCGCGTCCACATTGAGGTGCCGGACCGCGCCGTCCGGCAGCGTCCGGGTGCGTTGCTCGCCGAAGGCTGTGCCGTAGGTGTGGGGCAAGCCGAGCCATTCACCGCCGCGCTGAGCGACAGATTTTGGTGCCCTTATCGCCCAAAGCCCACTCATACCCCACCACACGGGCACGGCAAAGTCACGTCGGCCGGGCGGAGCGCAGCTGCGCGGCGCGGAATCTGGCGATGGGGGGGCGGATGTCGCAACGCAACAGGCCGGCCGCAGCCTCACGGCGGGGGCAGGGCCGTAGCGGCGTCGCGTGCCGGGACGTCACGTACACCGCGAGACGAGCTCGGTGAACGAAGCCGGTGAGGTCGTCGGCTGGTCCGAATCCTCCCACCGGTTCGACGGGGTGCTGTCGACGGACGGCCGCACGATCGATCCCGGCAAGCGGCCCGGAGACTGTCACAGCCAGCCGCGATCGATCCATTCGCATGGCCGGAGCGTGGGCAATGCAGGACTCATCCCCGAGGGGCGCCAGGTCGAGGAGGGCGAAAGTGAAAATCATGCTCGTAAGCGCTGTTGTCTGGACACTGCTCGCCGGTTACGGAACTTCCGCGCAGGCCGTGTGCATCGGCGCCTCGGTCCATTCGTTCGGTGCCAAGGGCGACGGCCACAGCGACGACTCCGCGGCGATCCAGAGTGCCATCAACGCCGCGGCCACCGCCGGAGGGGGCTCCGTGGTATTCAGCGTGGCCCGCTATTTCACAACCGCGCGGTTCGTGGTGCCGAGAGGCGTCGTCCTGTGCGGGGCGATCGAAGGCCCGTTCGATGTCGCCGGAATCAACCCCGCCAACACCGCGGTTGCTCCCACGCTCCTGATCACGAACACCAGCGGCCCGTTCATCACCCTGAATGACCTCGGCGCCGGAGTCACCGACCTGCTGTTCCATTACCCGAACCAGGTGGCCAGCAGCGCTGCGGCTCCGACGGCCTATCCCTATACGATCCTGGTGCTCGCCCCGGGCACGAAGGTCGCCCGCTCGACGGTGACCAACGCCTACAACTTCCTTGACATTGAGGTCGGGCGGACCATGGCCCAGGACCTCTTCATCGGAGCGTTCAACACCGGCGTCAACATCGACCACACGCTGGACCATGTGTCGTTGCGCAATCTCCTCCACTCGGTGTTCTGGGACGTCGTGGAGGGCGCAACCTATCCGCGTCCGATCGATACCTGGGTGCTGAACCACGGGACGGCGCTGGTCGTGAACCGCATGGACAGCCTCGATGTGCATGGCTTCTTCGCGTTCTCGCGCTACACCGGAATTCTGCTCACCGACTCGCCCGACAAGTCGCAGAATCCCACGTGCGGATATGGCGCGGGAAGCGACATCGACCTGGATACCGTTCAATACGGCATCGTGATCAGCGCCTCCAATTTCCCGGGTTACAAGTTCTCGAACGTGGACATCGGAGCCGCGCCGTCGCTCGGCCAGGCGGCGGTGCAGGTGCGGTCCGGCGGATCCATGCCACCCAATATCGCGATCGTCGGCGGCTCGCAGCGGGGGACGTGGGCGAGTGGTGCCTACCCGGCGCCGGGCCCGTCGACGATCGTAGTGGACATCCTGCCCTGAGCCCTGCCGCGTGGAGGCTGCCGGTGAGTGAAGGCCACCTGCGGAGCGTGGAGATCATGACGAAGATCTGGCCGCATCTCGTCCTCGCCGCCAGCGTGGGGCTCCTCGGTGGCTGCGGCGGCGGCGCCGGGGGCGGTGGCTCCGCCGGCGGCGGATCAGCCACGCATCTCTCCGTCACCGGGCCACCGGTCAGCGGCGCCGGCGTTGCCTTCACCGTCACCGTGACCGCTCTCGATGGAGCGAACAACGTGGTGGCGGGCTATGCCGGGACCGTGCACTTCACTAGCAGCGACCCGGCGGCGGTGCTTCCGCCCGACGCGACGCTCGTGAATGGAACCCGCGCCCTCGCGGCGACGCTCGCGGATGCCGGCGTCCAGACGATCACGGCGACCGACGTGGCGTCCTTGCAAGGGTCGCTTGAGGTCAATGCCATCGCCGACGCCTTTCCAGTCGCGTCGTTCGGGGCCAAGGGCGATGGTCAGACCGACGACACGGCGGCCATCCAGAGCGCCATCAATGCCGCGAGCGCCGCCGGAGGCGGGTCGGTGGTCTTTGCCGTGGCCCGCTACTTCACCGCCGGCACGCTCGTGGTTCCGGCGGGCGTCGTCCTGTCCGGTTCGGTCGAAGGTCCATTCGATGTTGGAGGGCCGAGTCCGGCGGTTGCCCCTCTCGCGCCCACGCTGCTGGTCACCAGCACGAGCGGTCCCTTCCTCACCTTGAACGGAGTCGGGGCCGGAGTCACCGACCTGCTTTTCCATTACCCCGACCAGGTGAAGGTCAGCGCTGCCGCTCCCCGGGTCTTCCCCTACACGATTCTCCTCACCGCTCCTGGCACGAAGGTCGTCCGTTCCACGGTGACGAACGCCTACAACTTTCTGGACATCGAGGTTGGGCGCAGCATGGCGCGTGACCTCTTCGTCGGTGCCTTCAACGTCGGCATCAACATCGACCACGCGCGCGACCACGTCACGCTGCACCACATCGTCCAGACCGTGTTCTGGGACGTCGTCGAGAACGCACCGTTCCCGAGCCCGATCGATACCTGGGTGATGAGCCACGGGACGGCCTTGGTCGCGGGCCGCGTGGACAGCCTCGAAGTGAGCGATTTCTTCGTCTTTGAGCGTTACACCGGCATGCTGCTGACGGATTCACCCGACGCCTCGCAAGGCGTTCGCTGCGGCTATGGCACGGGCAGCGGCATCGACGTGGAGGGAGTGGTGTACGCCATCGTCGTCACCGCCTCGAACACGCCCGGTTACAAGTTCACCGGCCTGTTCCTGCAGTCTCCGTCGGGCGGCGGCCAGGCGGCGGTCCAGGTACGAGCGGGCGGATCGATGATGCCGAAGATCCTGATCAACGGAGGATCGCGGGGCGGCGGGCCCTGGGTCAGCGGCGGTTACCCGCCGCCCGGCCCGGACGCGATCGTCGTCAACATGCTGCCCTGACTCATCGTCCCTGCCGTCCTGCGCGTTGGCGGCCGGCCGACCGACCGCGTACCAGCGACGGCGCGCTGTCGTCGGCACTCACCACGGAGGCGGAGGCGTCGCGCGACGGCGCGGCGGCTGGTAGAACGCGCCCTCGACGACGCGGCAGCGCGCGTTGAAGCGGTTCCACTTCAGCTCCTTCTGGTAGTAGATCTCCGCCCACAACTCGTCTCCCGGCCGGCCCCACGGCTGCCGGACGCTGGCGAGCGCGATGCTGGCCTTGGCCATCGGCGACCACATCGACGAGGTCACCGCTCCGATCACGTTGCGCTTGTCGTCGTAGACGTAGGCGTCGCGAGCGGGCTTGTTGCCTTCGACGTCGAGGCGCACCAGGCGGTAACGCGGGCCGATGCGGCTCTCCTCGAGCAGGGCGCGCCGGCCGGTGAAGTTCGGCTTCGACAGATCGACCAGCCAGCCAAGGTCGAGCTCGAACGGTGAGCGCGTCCGGTCGGTGCGCACCGCGTGATCGGCCGGCAGGAAGTCGACGCCGGCCTGGATGAACCCGGCCTCGATCCGGCTCATCTCGAGCGCGTGCGTGCCCATCGGCTTCAGGCCGTACGCGGCGCCCGCGGCGAACAGCGCGTCCCACAGCGCCTCGGCGTGCGCGGGCGCGATCCACAGCTCGTAGCCCAGGTCGCCCGTGAAGCCGGTGCGCGACACGAGCAGTTCCGCGCCGGCGAACGGGAAGCTGCGCATCGCGAACGGCGCCAGGCCCGCGACGCCCTCGAGGCCGAGCGCAGCGAGCACCGCGCAGCTGGTCGGGCCCTGCAGCGCGAGCGCCGCGACCTCGGCCGTTTCCTCGCGGATCGCGACGTCGAAGCCGAGCGAGGAGCGCAGCAGCCAGTCGAGCTGCCGTTCCTGCGAGCACAGCCGGAACTCGTCGTCCGCGAAGCGGAACAGGGTGCCGTCGTCGATCACCTGGCCCCGGTCGTCGCACCAGACGCAGTAGCCGACGCGGCCGGGCCTGAGCCGTGTCAGGTCGCGCGTCACCAGCCGGTCGACGAATGCGGCCGCGTCCGGCCCGCTGATGCGGTGCTTGGTCATCGGCGACAGGTCGAACACGGCGCAGGCGTTGCGCAGGGCCACGTACTCGAGCCCGACGTCGACGTACGCGTCCGCGACCGTGTAGTCGCGCCAGCGGTGCCACAGGTTGAGCGCGTTGGCCGCGGCGGTGCGCGAGTGGAACGGCGTCCTCTGCACGACCTCCCGATAGTGCTCGCGCGCGGGCCTCACGGCGAGCCTCCGGCGAGCAGCACGCGGGCGGCGTTGCGGCCAGCCGCGCCGATGACGCCCCCGCCCGGGTGGCAGCCGGCGCCGCACAGGTAGAGCCCGGCGACCGGCATCGCGTAGCGCGCCGCACCGGGAACCGGCCGCAGCATCAGCGCCTGGTCGAGCGCGAGTTCACCGTGGTGCCAGTGCCCGCCGCTGATGCGGAAGTCGCGCTCGATGTCCTGCGGCGTCAGCAGCTCGGCCGCGAGCACCTGGCCGCGGATGCCGGGCGCGTGGCGCTCGAGCAGCTCGAGCACGCATTCCTGGAAACGCCCGCGGGCGGCATCCCAGCCCGCGGCCAGGTCGTAGGGCGCGAACTGCACGATCGCCGACAGCACGTGCTGGCCGGCGGGCGCGAGCGTGCCGTCGTGGACCGTCGGCACCGTGATCTCCATGATCGGCTGCGACGAGTAGCGGCGATACTTGGCGGCGTTGAACGCCTCGTCGACGTAGGTCGCGCTCGGTGCGAGCACGAGGCGCTCGCCCGCGTCCCCGGCCGCGACGCCGCGGAACCGCGGCAGCCCGGACAGCGCCAGGTGCAGCTTCGCCGCCGTGCCGGTCGAGCGCAGGTGATGGACGCGCTGCGCGAGCTCGGCCTCGAGATGCCGGGCACCGAGCAGCCGCAGCAGCGTCGTCTTCGGATCGGCGCTCGAGACGACCGCCGCCGCCGCGATCGACTCGCCGCTCTCGAGCCGCACGCCCGCGACGCCCCCGCCGCCGACCGTGATCGCCGCGACCGGGCTGTCGAGGCGGATCTCGGCGCCGGCGCTGCGGGCGGCCGCCGCGAGCGCGTCGCAGACCGAGCCGACGCCGCCGCGCGGCAGCGCCGGCCCGCCGCCGCCCAGCCGGTGCAGGTAGCTGAACACGCTGTTGCCCGAGCGCGAGCCGAGCCGCGTGCCGAGCACGGCGTCGACGGCGAGCGCGCCCTTGAGCGCCGGGCTTGCGAACGACTCCTCGAGCACGTCGTAGATCGCCATCGTCACCACGCGCAGGAACTCGCGCATGTCGTCGCGGCCGAGCCTGCGGATGTCGAGGCCGAGTGCCGCCGCCGGCAGCGCGTCGCGCCAGCGGGCCCACGCGAGTCGCGGCGGCACGCGGTGGTGCTGGCGCGCGAGCACGGCCGCGAAGCGCCGCATCCGGTCGATGAACGGCCCGTAGGCCGCGCGGTCGGCGTCCGGAACTGCGCCGGCGACGATGCGGTTGCCGTCGAGCACGAGCGCCTCGCCCTGCTCGGCCAGCGCGACGGTCCTGAGGCGGGTCCGCGCGAACTCGAGACCATGCCGCCGGAGCCCGAGCTCGCGGACGATTTCGGCGTCGAGCAGGTGGGTCAGGTGCGCGACCGACGACACCCTGAACCGCGGCGCGAACTCGCGCGTCACGGCCGCGCCGCCGACGTGCCCCTGCGCCTCGACGACCAGCACGCGGCGGCCGGCGCGCGCCAGGTAGGCCGCCGCCGCGAGGCCGTTGTGGCCGGCGCCGATCACGACGACGGGCGGCCCCTCAGTCATCGCTCCAGCCCTCCGGCACGGTGGCCGGACGCCGCAGGTCGAGCAGCACCTCGCGGGCGGCGTTGGCGCCCGGCGCCGCCATCACGCCGCCGCCCGGGTGCGTCGCCGAGCCGCACAGGTACAGGCCCCTGACCGGGCCGCGGTACTGCGCGAGCCCCGGGAACGGCCGGTTGAACAGCAGCTGGTCGAAGGTCAGCTCGCCCTGGAAGATGTTGCCCTCGGTGAGCCCGACCTCCGCCTCAAGCTCGCGCGGCGTGCGTACCTCGGCGTGCAGCACGAGCCGCTCGAAGTCCGGGCTGTAGCGCGAGATCTGCTGGAACACCGTGCGGCGGAACGCGTCGCGATCGGCATCGGTCCAGTCGCGGCCCTCGACCTTGGGCGGTACGTACTGGACGAACACCGACATGTAGTGCTTGCCGGGCGGCGCCATCGTCGGGTCGGTCATGGTCGGAATCAGCAGGTCGAGGTACGGGTCCTTGGACCACGTGCCGGCCTTCCAGTCGTCATAGGCCTTCTCGAAGCGCTCGAGCGAGTCGAGGACGTGCATGTCGCCGGCCAGCAGCGGGTGCCCGGGCCCGAGCGCCGGGAACGACGGCAGGCCGTCGAGTGCGATATTGAGCTTGCCGGACGAGCCCCTGATCTTGAAGTCCCTGGCGCGCTTGACGATCTCGGGGGGCAGGTCCGCCTGGTCCATCAGGCCCAGAAAAGTGCGCTTCGGGTCGAGCGCCGAGAGCACGACCGGCGCGAAGACCTCGTCGCCGTTCGCTAGTGCTACGCCGGTGACGCGACCGCGGCGCACGAGGATGCGCCCGACCGGCGCGTCGACCCGGACCTCGCCGCCGGACGCCGTGCAGGCACTGGCGATCGCCTTCGCCACGGCGCCCATGCCGCCGCGCGCGAAGCCCCACGCGCCCATCTGGCCGTCAACCTCGCCCATGTAGTGGTGCAGCAGCACGTACGCGGTGCCGGGCGACTGCACGCCGAGCGCCGTGCCGATGATGCCGCTGCCCGCGAAGTTCGCCTTGACGACGTCCGACTCGAAATACTCGCCGAGGTAATCGGCGATGCTCATCATGTAGAACCGGAGCGTGTCGTAGATCGCGGCCTCGCCGAGCTTCCCGAACTCGCTGGCTACGTGCACGAGCTCGCGCAGGTCGCGCGGCCGGAGCGAGGTGGGGTCCGGCGGCGTGCGCATCAGCAGCGCCCGCACCAGCCGGCACTGGCGCATCACGTCGCGGCCGTAGCGCAGGTAGGCATCGGCGTCCTGCCTGCTGAAGCGCGCGATCTCGCGGCGCTTCACGTCCTTGTCGACGTAGCCGCCGAGCACGTCGCCGTCGCGCGTGAACGTGACGCCGCCGCCGTAAGGCACGACCTGCAGGCCGTGCCGGCCGAGCTCGAGGCTGCGGTAGATCTCGGGCCGGAGCAGGCTGCAGACGTAGGAGCAGTTGGAGTAGATCCAGTTCGGATGCAGCTCGCGGCTGACGGTGGCGCCGCCGATGTAGGGGTTGCGCTCCAGCACCAGTACGCGAAGTCCGGCGCGCGCGAGGAATGCCGCGCTCGTCAGGCCGTTGTGGCCGGCGCCGACGACGATGGCGTCGTAGCGGGTCATGCGGCAGTATCGGCGTGGTCGGCTGGCGCGGTGTTCACGGTGCGGATGGTCGTCGCGTGAGTCGCCTGCGGCAGCGCGGCGCGCCCGGTACGTTAGCATGATCGGACCGGGCCGCGGGCGGATGCCCGCGGCCCGGCCGCGATACTGTCGCAGGCGGTTCATGGAAACAGCGGACATCTGCATCGTCGGCGGCGGCATGGCCGGCGCTTCGATCGCGTACCACCTCGCGCCGCAGGCGCGCGTGCTGCTGCTCGAGCGCGAGCCGCACGTCGCCTATCACAGCAGCGGCCGCTCGGCAGCGATGTACACGCCGCAGTACGGCAGCCCCGTGATCCGCCAGCTGACCGCGGGCAGCGGCCCGTTCGTGCGCGAGCCGCCGGCCGGGTTCACGGCGACGCCGCTGCTGAGCGAGCGCGGCTTCCTGACGATCGGCGCAGCCGACGAGCGCGCCCTGCTCGAGCTGCACGTGGCGCGCGCCGCGGCGACCGCGGCGACGCTCGTGCGCCTGACCGGCGCCGAGGCGCGCGCGCTCGTGCCGGTGCTGCGACCCGCGGCCGTCGACTGGGCGCTCTACGATCGCGACGCGATGGACCTCGACGTCGAGGCGCTGTTGCAGGGCTTCCTCAGGGGCGCGCGCAGCAATGGCGCGCGCGTCGCGACCTCGGCCGAGGTGCTCGAGATCAGGGCCGACGGCGGACGCTGCCGCGTGCGCACGGCGGAGCTCGAGGTGCAGGCCGACGTCGTCGTCAACGCCGCGGGCGCCTGGGCCGACGAGCTCGCGATGCGGGCGGGGGTCGCGCCGCTCGGCCTCGTTCCGCAGCGTCGCACCGCGTTCGTCTTCGACGCACCGGCCGGCGTCGACTGCGCGCGCTGGCCGATGGTGTCGGACGTCGAGGAGCGGTTCTACTTCAAGCCGGACGCCGGCCGCCTGCTCGGCTCGCTGGCGGAGGAAGTGCCGAGCCCGCCGTGCGACGCGCAGCCGGACGACCTCGACGTCGCGACGGCGGTCGACCGCATCGAGCAGGCCACTGATTTTCCGATCCGCCGGGTGGTGCGCTCGTGGACGGGGCTGCGCACCTTCGCCCCGGACCGCGACCCGGTGTCCGGCTTCGAACCGGGGACGCGCGGCTTCTACTGGCACGCCGCGCTCGGCGGCTACGGCATCCAGACGGCGGCGGCGCTCGGTGAGTTCGCGGCGTCGCAGATCCTCGGCCGCGAGCTGCCGGCGGCACTCGCCGCGCGCGGCCTCGACGCCGCACAGCTCGCGCCCGCGCGCCTGCGGGGCGGGGAGCGGCTGCGCTAGCTCTTCGGCACGACGCCGTTCGGCGTCAGCCGGTCGACCGCCTGCGGCAGCAGCTCGGCGAGCTTGGCGGTCAGTTCCGGCACCGAGAGGCCCGCCTTCTGCGCCAGCTCCTGCAGCGCCGGGCTGCCTAGCACCTGCTGCAGCTGGGCCGGCGAGATCGGCTGGTTGGCGCCGGTGCCGACCCAGGAACGGACCGTGGCACCGAGACCGTTCTGTTCGAACTGGTTGACGACGCCCTGGACGCCGCCGTTCTGCTGCAGGACGTGGTCGATGACGCTGACCATGCCGGCGCCGACGATGCCGCCGAGCAGTCCGTCGAATAATCCCATCTGCCGTCTCCTCGGTGCGGTAATCCCGGCGCGGCGCCGGAGGCCCGGGTCATTCTACGGCCAGGCGAGCGGCGACGGACAGCGGACGATGCGGGACAGGCACCCGGCGCGGTACGCTCGCGGCAGTGTCCGAATCCAGGGACGGTCGCGCCGGTGTCGATGGCCTTCGATCTGCTGCTGCTCGGGCTCGCCTTCGCGCTCGGCGCCTGCCTCTCCCACACGAGCCTGTGCCTCGTCGCCGCGCTGCAGGCGGCACTCGTCGGGCGCCGGCTGCAGGGGCTCTGGACGCAGCTCATCGCGCTCTGCACGGCCGGCGCCGTGCTGACGCTGCTGGCCGCGGCGCTGCCCGCCGTCGTGCACCTGCCGGCCGAGCGCGGCGTCTCGCTCGCCGTGATCGGCGGCGCCGCGATCCTCGGCGTTGGCGCGCTCGTCAACGGCGGCTGCTACCTGGGCAGCATCCTCTACCTCGGCCGCGGCCGGTCGGATTTCCTGTTCACGCTGGCCGGCATCGCCGCCGCCAGCCGGCTTGCGCCAACCTCGTACTGGCGCTCGATGCAACCCGGCGACACGGTCCGCAGCCTCATGGGCGATGCCCCGTACCTCGCGGCGGCGGTGTTCGCGTCGGTCGCCGCACTCGTCGTCGCACTGGCGCTCGCCGGTGCCGTCGACGGCCGGCGCACGCGGGCCCGGACACTGGCCGTCGCCGCGCTCACCGGCACCATCGCCGCGCTCCTGTACGCCCGCCATCCGCACTGGACCTACGGCAGCGTGCTCGAGTCGCTCGCGCACGCCGACGTCCGGGCGATCGACTGGGTTGCGAACGCCGCGGCCGTCGCGCTGTTCGCGGGCGCGCTCACCGGCAGCCGGCTCGGCGGCGACTGGCAGCCGCGCCGGCCCTCCCTGGTGCAATCGTTGCGCTGCCTCGCCGGCGGCGCGTTGATGGGCACGGGCGCCGCGCTGATCCCGGGTGGCAACGACCTGCTGCTGCTGTGGGCGGTGCCGGGGCTCACGGCCTACGGCCTGGTCGCCTTCGCGACACTGCTCGTGACCATCGGCCTGCCGATCGCGGTCGCGGCCCGGCTCCCGGCACGCCGGGCGAGCGGCCCGTGACGCGGCCTCAGGCGAGCGGCGGACGCCACTCCCGGCGGCGCCACAGCAGCAGCGCGAGCAGCGCCGTGACGGCGACCAGCAGCAGGTCGCGCAGGCGAGCGGCCGACGAGAAGCCCTGCACGAAGACGGGGCTGCTCTCGTTGTAGGCCCAGAGCCCGGCCGCGAGCAGCACGGCGGCGGCGAGCGCGCCGACCGCAACGCGCTGCCGGCGCAGGACCTGCACGCAGACCGTGACGTACACCGCGCAGAGGCCGAGCTCGAGCACCCCTTCCCAGGCGGGCGTCAGGTCCAGGATCGGCACGAATCGCCGGTAATCATCGCCCTCGGTGCGCAGGCCCAGGAACTCGGTCAGGCCGAGCCAGCGGAGCTTGTACGAAAGCACGAAGGCGGCGTTGAAGAGGCTCTCGGCGGCCCGCAGTGCGAGCCAGCCGGCGATTGCCCAGCGCGCGAGCCTGAAGTCCAGCAGCTCGAGGAGCCGGAATCGCGCGACGGGACCGGCGACCGGGCGGGGCGTCATTTCGCGGTGTCCGCGGGCTGCGTCGCCTTGAACCGCTCGCGGCCCTCGCGCTCGATCTGCATGAGCTTCGGAAACACGGTCGCCGCCGCGCGCGCCTGCATCCGCTGCATCATCTCCTGCATGGCGCCCGGCATCTTCTCCATGTACGCCGCCCCGGCCTCCGACCGGTAGAAGGCGATCAGGCCGTCAACCTCATGCTGAGTGAAGGTCCGGGCGTAGACGTCGGCGAGCAGCGGCTCGAGCTTGTCCCAGGCGATCTCGTCGGTGACGAGGGCGGCGACCTGCTGCCGCATGTCGTCGACGATCCGCTGCTGCTCCGGGGTCAGCTTCGCATCACCGAGGCGCGGGCGGAAGTCCGCCTGAATGATCACGTCCAACTGCGACTTCATCATCTCCATCAACCTGCTCGAGTGGGAGAGAGCGAGCAGCTCGCGGATCGAGTCCGCGGTGGGCGCGGCATCGGCGGCCGACGCCGGTTGGGCTGCGAGGGCGAGCAGCAGGGCAGCGAGTGGCAGCTTCATCGCAGGTCGCTCCAAGCCGTGACGTCGTCGTTCATGATACGGCAGCTGCCCGGACCCGGCGCGCGCGCGCAGCATCAGCCGTCGCGGGCGAGCGTGCCCAGCAGGCCGAGGATCGTGTCGACCTCTGCGAGCGTGTTGTAGTGCGCGAAGCCGATGCGGACGACGCCGCCGTCGTCGCGGACGCCAAGCGTCGTCGCGAGCTCGTAGGCGTAGAACGACCCGTCCCAGACGTAGATGTTGCGTGCCGCGAACGTGCGCGCGATCTCGGCCGGCGACCGCCCGCCGATGCGCAGGCTGAACGTGGGCACGCGTCCGGCCACGTCGCGTGGCTCCGCGATGCCGTAGAGCCGGACGCCCGGAAGCTCCTTGAGCCCGGCGAGGAACCGCGTCGCCAGCGCGGCCTCGTGCGCGGTCGCGGCCGCGAGCCCGGCCGCGAGCCGCACCCGCAGCGGCGCGTCGGGCGCCGCGTTGCCGAAGCGTTCGCCCAGCCACGCGAGGTGCTCGAGCGCACCGACCGTGCCGAGCTCCGCCTCGAACGAGGGTGTGCCGGGCGCATGGCGGAATGGCATCGAGTCCGGGGCCGGTCGCACCTTGAGCGGCGCGAGCCGGTCGGCGAGCTCGCGGCGCACGTACAGCAGGCCCGCATGCGGCCCGAAGTACTTGTAGGGCGAGGTGGCGAGCAGGTCGCAGCCGAGCGCGCGGGCGTCGAGCGCCAGATGCGGCGCCGACTGCACCGCGTCCACGACCGTCACCGCGCCGACCTCGCGACCGGCGGCGACGATGCGGGCGACGTCGTTGATGGTGCCGAGGAAGTTGCTGGCGTGGTTGCAGGCGACGAGCCGCGTCCGCGCCCCGATCAGCGCCGGCAGCGAGTCGTAGCGGTACTGGAACGAGTCCGTGTCGATTTCCAGCCAGCGCACCGTGACGCCGCGCTCCCTGGCCGAGATCAGCCACGGCGCAACGTTGGCGTCGTGGTCCATCCGCGTCAGCACGATCTCGTCGCCGGCGCGCCAGTCGCGCGCGAGCATCCGCGAGAAGTGGAACAGCAGGCTCGTGGTGTTGAGCCCGAACACCACCTCGTCCGCGGCGGCGCCGAGGAACTCGGCCGCGTCGGCGTGCGACCGGTCGCGCCACTCGGTCGTCAGGCGCGAGGTGCGGAACGCCCCGCCGTCGTTGGCGCAGTGGTCGACCATCGCCGCGCGCATGCGCAGGAGCACCCGGCCGGCCACCTGCGTGCCGCCCGGCGCGTCGGCGTACAGCCGCGGAATCCCCCCGTCCATGAGCGCGAGCGCGGGGAACGCGGCGCGCACCTCCGCGTCATCCCAGCGGGCCGGCGTGCCGGGCACGGCTGCGCCGCTACTGCGGCCGCGCGACGATCACACCGCGCGCGACGACCAGCAGCGGGTGCTCGGTCGCGGCGATGTTGTCGAGGACGTTGCCGGGCACGGCCACGATGTCGGCGGACTTGCCGGGCTCGAGCGTGCCGGTGACGGCGTCGACGCCGAGCAGCCGGGCGGCGTCGCGGGTCGCGGCCAGCAGCGCTGCTGTCGGCGTCATGCCGAGCTCGACGAGCAGCGAGAACTCCTTGGCGTTCATGCCGTGCGGCGAGACGCCCGAGTCGGTGCCGAACGCGATCGGCACGCCGATGCGCATGGCGTTGCGCATCATCTCGGCGTGGCTGTCGGCGATCATCCGGGCCTTGGCGGCGATCGGCGGCGGATAGCCGTCGGCGTGCGAGTTGACGAACCACGCCGCGAGCCGCGTCGGCACCAGGTAGACGCCCTTCTGCTTCATGAGCTTCAGCGTCTCGACGCTGAGGAAGCTGCCGTGCTCGATCGAGTCGACGCCCGCGTCGATCGCGAGCCGCGCCGCCTCGTCGCCGTGCGCGTGCGCGTGCGCGGCGACCTTGCGTCCCCAGCGGTGCGCCTCGCCGATGATCGCCTCGAGCTCGGCGACCGTGAGCTGCGGCACCTTGAGCGGATCGGCCTCGGACAGCACGCCGCCGGAGGCGCAGATCTTGATGACGCTGGCGCCCCACTTCATCTGGTCGCGGACCGCCTCGCGGCAGGACTCGGGGCCGGAACAGATGCCGTGGATCGGGTCGAGCGGCGCCACCTTCTCCGGCGGGAACGCGCCCTGGTCGCAGTGGCCGCCGGGGGAACCGACCGCGTGCGCCGCGACGATCATGCGCGGCCCCTGCACCAGGCCCGCCTCGATCGCATTGCGGAGCGCGACGTCGACCCAGTCGGCCGAGCCGAGCACGCGCACCGTCGTGAAGCCGGCGGCGAGCGTCGCGTGCGCGTAGCGCTCGGCGTAGAAGCTCTGCTCGACCGGGAAGCGCAGCATGCTGTGGTAGAAATCCCGGTAGTGGTCGCCGGAGAACTCGTCGGTGATGTGCACGTGCGCGTCGATGAAGCCGGGCAGCAGCGTCGCGTCCCCGACGTCGATGACCCGCGCACCCGCCGGCAGCGCGGCGCTGGCACCGACCGCGGCGATCGTCGTGCCGCTGACGACCACGAGACCCGGTTCTACCAGTCGGCCGCTGGTCGCATCGAACAGGTGGCGGGCCCTGATGACGGTCGCGGTCTCGGCACCCGCGGCAGCCGCACTGCACAGCAGCGCGATGGCGGCGATCGTCAGTGGCCGGGTCGGCATGGGAATGCCTCGCGCTCGTTGTTCCGGACGGCGATGGCGGCGGCCGTGCTGGCCGCCACTATACGCGACCGGCCCGCCCGCCGGCGCCGGCCGGCGTGCGGCTGGCGCCACAACGGTCACGGTCTGCGATTACACTGGCGCCCCTTCCCGTCCGCCCATCCTGGAGAGCCACATGTCGATGTCCCTGTACGACGTCTCGATCCCGGTACTCAAGCTCGGCCTGACCAACCTGTCCGCGGTCCTCGACAAGGGTGCCGCGCACAGCGAGGCGCGCAAGGTCGGCCCGGACACCTTCCCCAACGCGCGGCTGATCATCGACATGTTCCCGCTGAAGCGGCAGGTGCAGATCGCCTGCGACACCGCGAAGGGCGCTGCCGCGCGCCTCGCCGGCGTCGAGACCCCGAAGCACGAGGACAACGAGGCGACGTTCGCCGAGCTCAAGGCGCGGATCGCGAAGACGGTCGACTTCGTCGGCAGCATCAGGCCCGCCCAGCTGGCCGGCGCCGAGACGCGCGAGGTGGTGCTGGAGTTCCCGAACCAGACGCTGCGCTTCAACGGCCTCAGCTACCTGAACATGTTCGTGCTGCCGAACTTCTACTTCCACACGACGATGGCGTACGCGATCCTGCGCCAGAACGGCGTCGAGGTCGGCAAGATGGACTTCCTCGGCAAGATCCAGTAGCCGGCGCGGGCGATCCGCAGCGGTCGCGCACCACGGCGGTTGCTTATGACCTGGAAGGCCGTCCGGATCGCGCTGCTGCTCGTGGTGCTCGCCGTCGTCGCGAGCGATGCCTGGTTCGAGCGCGCGCGCAGCGTGAGCTGGCGCGTGACCTTCGACGTCGCCGTCTATCCGATCGCAGCCGACGACAGCCCCGCGACCCGCGCCTACATCGCGACGCTCGGCCACGCGGCGCTGGCGCCGGTCGAGGTGTTTTTCCGCGACGCGGCGCGCGCCTACGGCGTGCCGCTCGCGGAGCCTGTGCACCTCGGACTCCAGCCCCCGCTCGCCACGCCACCGCCGGCACCGCCGGCCGATCCCGGCCCGCTCGGTGCGCTCTGGTGGCACCTGCGCATGCGGGTCTACGCGGCCGGGATCCACGGCGCAGGACCCGCGCCGCACGTTCGTCTGTTCGTGCTCTACCACGACCCGGCGCAGAGCCCGCGCGTGCCGCACTCGCTGGCGCTGCGCAAGGGACAGATCGGCCTGGTCCATGCGTTCGCGCACGACGACCTGGAAGGCAGCAACGACGTCGTGATCGCGCACGAGCTGCTGCACGTCTTCGGCGCGAGCGACAAGTACGACCCCGCGACCAACGCGCCGCGCTTCCCGGAGGGATATGGCGAGCCGGAGCTGCTCCCGCGCTACCCGCAGCGCCTGGCCGAGATCATGGCCGGGCGCCGCGCCATGAGCGCGACCGAGTTCGAGACGCCGGTGTCGCTCGCCGACTGCGTGATCGGTCCCGCGACCGCGGCCGAGATCCACTGGGCGCGGCCGTGAACGTTTGGGCGGTCAGTCCGGCGGCGCGGCCGGCCGACCATCGTCGCAGCGGCGGCCCGCTCCGCCGCCGGGAGGGCTCGTGACGGCGAGGAGCGGCGAGCCGAGCGTGGCCGGGGAATACGACCCGGCGATGCAGGCGCTGCTGCAGCTGCTGTGGGGCGAGGGGTTCCTGTCGCCGGGCGGCGCCGGCGAGGTCGAGCGGCTGCTCGAGGGCAGCGACATCCGCGGCTGCAGCGTGCTCGACATCGGCGCCGCGCTCGGCGCCATCGACGAGCTGCTCGTGACCGTCCACGGCGCCGCGGCCGTCGTCGCCATCGACGTCGACCCGGCGCTGCTCGCACAGCTGGACCTGCGCATCCGGCGGGCGGGACTCGGCCGTCAGGTCACGAGCCGCTGCGTGGTGCCCGGGCCGCTGCCGTTCGCGGCGGAGAGCTTCGACGTGGTGTTCTCGAAGGATGCGATCGTGCAGATCCCGGGCAAGGCCGCGCTGTTCGCCGAGGTCCACCGCGTGCTCCGGCCGGGCGGCCGGTTCATCGCCAGCGACTGGCTGCGCGGGAGTACGGGGCCGCACTCGGCGGAGATGGTCGAGTTCTTCCGGCTCGAGGGCATCGCCTATAACATGGCCTCGCTCGAGGAGAGCGCCGCGGCGCTGCGCGCGGCGGGGTTCAGGGCGGTCGAGGTGCGCGACCGGAACGCCTGGTATCTCGACCTCGCGCAGCGTGAGCTCGCGGCGATGACCGGACCGCTCCTGCCGGTGATCGTAGAGCGCATCGGCCGCGAGCGCGCACTGCACTTCGTCGCGAACTGGCGGCAGCTGGTCGTCGTGCTGGAGCGGGGCGACCTGCGTCCGGGCCACCTGAAGGCGACCAAGGCGAACTGAGGCACTGGAGCAGCATGGCTACCGAACTGCTATTCCGCGCGGATGCCTATCTGCAGACGGCGACCGCGCGGGTCACGGCCGCCGGCGACGGCCGGATCGAGCTCGACCGGACGATCTTCTACTCGACCGGCGGCGGCCAGCCGGGCGACACGGGCGTCCTCGTCCGGTCCGGCGGCGAGCGGCTGCGGATCATCGACACCCGCAAGGGCGACGCGCCAGGCGCGGTGCTGCACGTCGCCGAACCGGGAGCGGCGCTGCCCGCCGCCGGCGAGGCCGTGGAGCTTGAGATCGACTGGCCCCGCCGCCATGCCCTGATGCGGCTGCACACCGCGCTGCACGTGATCTCCTGCGTCGTGGTGGCACCGGTCACCGGCGGCCAGATCGCCCCCGACAAGGCGCGCCTGGACTTCGACATCGACATGGCGCTGCTCGATGCCGCCCACATCGAGCGGGAGCTGAACGCCATCAGTGCCAGGGGGCTCGCGACCGAGACCGTCTGGATCACGGACGCGGAGCTCGACGAGCGACCGGAGCTGGTCAAGACCATGAGCGTGCAGCCGCCGCGCGGCGCCGGGCGGATCAGGCTCCTCAGGATCCCGGGTGTCGACCTGCAGCCCTGCGGCGGGACGCACGTGCGCAATACCGCCGAGATCGGGACGCTGCGCGTGGTCCGTATCCGCAACGAGGGCAGGCGCAACAAGCGCGTCGAGATCGCCTTCGGCGCCTGACGCGGCGCCGGCGCGGACTCAGGCGGTGGCCGCGAACTCGACCGAGAGCTCGCGCTGCTGGAACACGAAATCCAGCAGCCTGGTCTCGATGTCCTCGCGCAGGCCCGCGAGCGCGAAGCCGAGTTCCTTCGCGAGCTCGCCGACGGTCTCGGACCGCTCCAGGCCGCGGCCCGGATGGTTGGCGGACGCGAGGCGCTCGGTCACGCTGCGCAGGCGGCGGGCCGCCTGGATGGCGCCGATCGTCTGCAGGGCGTCGGCGATCGCGATCAGTTCACCGAGCGGGGCGTCGCCGAGCACCCGGTCGAGGGTGCGGTCGTCGAGCGCGTGCATCAGGTGGCTGATGCGGAGCAGGTGCCACTCCGCCTCGCTCAGCGAGCGCACGCCCTGCGCGACGAGCTTGCCGCGAAGCGCCTTGCTGATCAGTTCGATGATGCTGTCCATGTTTCCCTCGGCCAGCGGCTGAATGCACTTGATTACGATTCCACTCTAAGGAATCCGTGAACCCCGTCGCAATCGTGGAACCGTGTAGAAGGGCATGGAGAAGAACCCTATTTTGCTGGCCGCTCGTACACTTTCGCCGCCAAGGCGCCAGATTCTGGTAAATCAGGCCGCCGGCGACGCACGAGCGGCGGCTGGCCGACCGCGCCGCGGTTCAGGGACTCCGGCGCATCGGCGCGATGCGAGGCTCGGACCGGGATCCGGGAGGGATGACGATGCGCAAGCACTACACCGGCCTGTTGCTGTTGCTGGCCGCGACCGGCCTCGCCCACGGCGATCCTGCACCGCTCGCGACCAGCGAAGGCGACTATGTCGCGAGGGATTTCCACTTCGCGAACGGTGCCACGCTGCCCGAGCTCAGGCTGCACTACACGACGCTCGGCCGGCCGCAGCGCGATGCGGGTGGCCATGTCCTCAATGCCGTGCTGCTCCTGCATGGCACCGGCGGCGACGGTCATCAGTTCCTGCGCCCGCAGTTCGCGGGCGAGCTGTTCGGACCCGGCCAGCCGCTCGACGTCGCGAAGTACTACGTGATCCTTCCGGACGGCATTGGCCACGGCAGGTCCGCGAAGCCGAGCGACGGCGCGCACGCGCGCTTCCCCGAATACGCCTACGCCGACATGGTCGCCGCGCAGCACCAGCTGCTGACCGCCGGGCTCGGCGTCGATCACCTGCGCCTGCTGCTCGGCACGTCGATGGGCTGCATGCACGGCTTCCTGTGGGGCGAGCGCTACGGTGGGTTCATGGATGCGCTGATGCCGCTCGCCTGCCTGCCGGTGCAGATCGCCGGGCGCAACCGGATCTGGCGTCGCATGCTGATCGAGGCGATCCGCGACGATCCGGCCTGGTCCGGCGGCGACTACCGCGAGCAGCCGCGCAATGCGCTGCGCACGGCGTCCGACCTGCTGCTGCTCGCCGGCAGCGCGCCGCTGCCGATGCAGGCCGCCTATCCGACCCGCGACGCCGCCGACCGGCGCGTCGCGGAATACACGACCGCCTCGCTCGCGACGCTCGATGCCAACGACCTTCTCTACCAGGTCAGCGCCTCGCGCGACTACGACCCGTCGGCCGGGCTCGAGGACATCGTGGCGCAGACGGTGTGGATCAACTCGGCCGACGACTTCATCAACCCGCCGGAGCTCGGCATCGCCGAGGCGCAGGCGAAGCGGCTGCGGCACGGCCGCTTCGTGCTGCTGCCGGGCGGCGAGCACGGGCATGGGCACGGCACGCACACGTGGGCGGCGGTCTGGAAGCCGGAGCTGGTCGCGCTGCTCGCGGCGAGCGAGCGGCCGGTGCGCTGACGGCGGCGGGACCGGCGCTCGCCGGTCCGCGTCCGGGCTTGAGATGCGCGGCGTGCGCGCGATCTGTTCAGCCGCTATGGCACTTCGGCGGCGGTGGCGCGCTGCGCGGCCGGCCGGGCCATGCAGCGGTCGGCGTAGGCGAACAGCGCCGGCTCGTCCTTGGTGAGCCCGAACTGCCGCAGGAAAAAACATGCCGTCCCGAGCATGACGTCGGCGGAGAACCGCTGGCCGAGGATCCACGGTCCGCCCGCCGTACCGAGCCCCGCGCGCAGCGTGTCGAGCATCAGCTCGTAGGTGCCCCAGCCGTGCGCCGCCGCGCTCGCCGGTGCGTTCGTGAACTTCTCCGCCATCGCGGGTTCGATGACCGAGTTCGTGTACAGCAGCCACTGCAGGTAGCGTCCGCGGTCGGGATCGCCAATCGCGGGCGCGAGCTCCGCCGCCGGGTACTGGTCGGCGAGGTACAGACAGATCGCACCCGAGTCCCACAATCGGGTCGCACCGTCCTCGAGCGCCGGTACCTTGCCCATCGGCGAGACCGCCCGGAAGGCCGGGTCCGCCTTCGCCTTGGCATCGCGGATGTCGATGAACACGAGCTCAAACGGCGCGCCGAGCTCGTGCAGCATCCACAACGCGCGCGTGGCGCGTGTCTTCGGGCACCAGTACAGTTTCATGGCCGACACTCCTCGGTTGAGCGACCTGGCGCCGTGCGGCGGCGCCACGCGCCCGGTGACATTCGAATCAGGATCCGTCGAGGCGCAGCGCGATGCGCTCGGCGACCGTCATGATCGCCGCATCCATGCACCCCCACAATCGCGCCCGGTCCTTCGGAAAGGCGTCGAAGGACTGCCACTCGCAGTCGCCGGTCGCGGCGATGACCTCGCCTCCCCTGCCCATGTCCTTCGGCGCATTGTAATGAATGCGCCGGCTGCTGCGCTGCAGGTCGCCCTTCGCGCCGAGCAGGCGATAGCTGACCGCCAGCAGCGGTCGGTACGACTCGAGGGCGCCGCTGCGATAGAGGCCGAACCACTCGACGCTGACGTCGAGCAGGGATCCGGGCAGCGCGGTCTGCGGCAGGCGGTCGCGCGCGAGCGGACCGGGCACCAGTTCCGCCGGGCGGCTGACGGTCAGCGGCAGCGCGACGTGGCCGCGGCCGGCGAGCGCCTCGAGCAGGCCCTGCTGGACGCGCTTCGCGAGGTCGAAGCGGTCCTCCTTCGCCATGCGCTTCAGCTGCGACGCCTTGCTCTCGTCCCCCCACGGATCGACGAGCTGCATCAGCCCGCCTGCGACCGCCGACCAGCGCGTCGGCGTCGCGGGCGTGACGACGCTGATCGTCTGCAGCCCCTCGCCGCTCGCCGCAACGCCGGGAAGCAGCAGCGCCACTGCCACGATCAGGAGCGAGGTCGGGACGTTCACGGCGGCCATCGGCCGTACGCTCTAACTCGGCTCAGGAGGCCGACGCGGGCGGCGGGATCGGCGCCGGCTGACCCTCATGCGCCGGCAGCTCCACGTCGATGCAGGCCCAGCTCGGCGCCGCGTCGATCCAGACGGTCATCGCCGGTGCCGCGATCTCCGGGTCGTCGAGCGTGCCGGCGCGCAGGAACACGGCGTGCGGGCGCGATTCGGCGGCGCTCGAGACCGGCGTGCTGCAGACCGGGCAGAAACGCCGGTGCATCACGTTGCCGCTGTCGGCAACGCTGCGATAGTCGCTGAGCGTGCCGCTGATCGTGACCGCCGCGGCCGGGAAGGCGACGTTGACCGTGCCGCTGCCGGCGCCGAGGTACTGGCACACGCGGCACCAGCAGGCGCGCGTCGTGATCGGCTCGGCCGTGACGCGATAGCGCACGGCACCGCAGAGGCATCCACCGGTGATCTCCATGGCACTCCCCCCGAGAACCCGTCCGGGACTCCGCTAGCCGGACGGGCGGTGCCGCTCGACGGCGGCGGTGAAGTCGCAAGCGTAGCTCGCCCGCACCCAAAGTGCGAAGCCGCCGGTGACGCGCGCGAGCACCAGCGGGCAGTCGAAGAGCACCAGCGCCGCGCAGCCGCGACCGGCCAGCACCGCGTCCAGGTCGACGGCGCTCGCGAGCACGCGCGCCGCGCCCGGACCCGTCAGCTGCATCGCCTGCCACTTGCCGGAGACGTCGACGAGCGTGCCCGCGCCGGCGTCGACCGCGGCCGCGACCAGCGCCGTCAGCGCCTCGTCGGGATCCGGCAGCAGCCAGCGCGCCGGCGCGAAGTGCAGCAGCGTCGGCCGGTCGTCCGGACCGAGGCTGACCGCACCCGGTTCGACCGGCCAGGCGGCACGGAGCGCGCCGTCCGGCGGGAACGCGAAGGCGACGAACTCGAGCGTGCGGACGGCAGCCCCGCGCTCGAGCCGGACGCCGGCCAGCGCGTCTGCGGCGACGGCGCTCATGCCCTCATCCTCAGGCCGTCCGGATCGACATGCACCGGCGGCACCAGCCGCACCGTCGTATTCCCGCCGCGCAGCGGATCGCAGGCGGTCAGGACCGTGCCCTCGATCGCGGTCCGCCGCGCGAC
This sequence comes from Pseudomonadota bacterium, assembly GCA_025351005.1. Taxonomy (GTDB): domain Bacteria; phylum Pseudomonadota; class Gammaproteobacteria; order Steroidobacterales; family Steroidobacteraceae; genus CAIKZZ01. The sequence goes on from JANXWS010000016.1 coordinate 30,246, forward strand.
GAGCGCGAGCCCGATCCACTCGCCGAGCGTCGGGCTGTAGACGCTGGACGTCACGTAACCGCAGGGCCGCGTCTGCGCATCCGCGGTCACGAGCTGCGCGCCGGCGAGGAACTTCGCGCAGCCGTCGCTGGCGCGGATCCCGATGAGGCACCGTCGCGCCGGCTCGTGAAACGCGGGCCGGTCGAGCAACTCGTGGCCGACGCAGGCGTTGCCGAGACTGGCGAGCCCAAGGTGGAGATCCATCGGGGTCGTCTCGCCGTTCAGTTCCGAGCCGACGAGATAACCCTTCTCGACGCGCAGGATGTCGAGCGCCTCGAGGCCATACGGTGGCAGCCCCACGTCGACGAGCGCCTGCCACAGCGGCACGGCGAGCGACGGCCGGCAGTGCAGCTCGAACGCGAGCTCGCCCGAGAAGCTCGCCCTGAGCACCGTCAGCCCGGCGCCCGCGAAATCCCCGGCCACGAACTCCATGTGCGCGATCCGCGCCAGCGCCTGCTGCCAGCCGGCGCCGAGCACCTGGCCGAGGCCTGCGCGGCTCTGCGGCCCGGCGACCACGATGACCGCCCAGGCCTCGGTGACGTCGGTGAGCGTGATGGCGCGGCCGCTCCACTCGGTGTCGCGATAGTGCTCGAAGTGCGACAGCACGTGCGTCGCGTGGCCGGAGCCGGTCGTCGCCAGATACCGCTCCGGCGCGAGCCGGAGCACGAGGCCGTCGTCGAGGACCATGCCATCCTCGCGCAGGTTCACCATGTAGCGGCTGCGGCCGGTGCGGATCGTGCTGGCCCGCGTCAGGTACATGCGATCGAGGAACGCCGCCGCGTCGGCGCCTGCGACCTCGATCTTGCCGAGCGTCGAGCCGTCGAGGATGCCGCCGGTCGTGCGCACGCGCAGCGCCTCCGCGATCGCGGCCGCATGCGCGTCCGCGCCGCTCGCCCGGTAGTAGCGCGGCCGCAGCCACAGCCCCATCGGCTCGAGCACGCCGCCGTGCGCCAGGTGCCAGTCGTGGAGCGGCGTCCGCCGCGCCGGCCTGAGCGCCGCACCGACGCGGTCACCCGCGAGCGAGCGCATCGTCACGGGCTGGTAGGGCTGGCGCAGGCGGCTCGTGCCGACGGCGGCCGGCGTCACGCCGCGAAGCTCCGCGACGATCGCGGCGCCGAGGACGCCCGAGGTGCGGCCCTGCTCGGTGCCGACGCCGAGCGTCGTGTAGCGCTTGACGTGCTCGATGTCCTGGAACCCCTCGGTGAGCGCGCTGCGCAGGTCCGCGACCGTGACGTCGTTCTGCAGGTCCACGAACTGCCGCCGCTCGTCCACGCGCCGCGCCGGCGAACGGCAGAACGGCACGAGCCGCGGTGCGTCGTCACCGCGCCCGGCGGGCGCCACGCCCGCATCACCGCTCGCACCGGCGCGCCGCGCCGCGCGCGCACCGGCCGCCCAGCCGTCGGCGAGCGCGTTGTTGAGCTCGAGCGCACCGTTCGCGGCGCCCGCGCTGCGGCGCCAGTCCGGCTCGGCGCCGGCCACGAACGCGCCGAGCTCCGGCGCGTAGCGCGGCGCGCCGCCCTCGTGCAGGCTGGCGTGCAGCAAGGGTGTCCAGCCACCGCTGACCAGGATCGTGTCGCAGGCGATCGTCCGGCGCGCATCGGCTGCAGCGAGTGGCGCGATGACGGCCGCACGCACGCCGCGCCCGCCTTCGGCCGCGAGCAGCGCGTGGCCGGGCAGGCACTCGGTCCCGTCGCGCCGGAACTGGTCGCGGAGCGACACCGCGGTGCCGGACGCGCCGAACTCTGCCTCCGTGCGGCAGTCGATGATCGCCCGCACCCGCATGCCGCCGGCCCGCAGCCGCGCGGCGGCGGCGTAGGCGCGGTCGTGGTTCGCGAACAGCACGAGCTCGCGGCCGGCGTGCGCACCGTAGCGCGCGAGGAAACGCTCGGCGGCGCCGAGCAGCATGACGCCGGGTCGATCGTTGTCGGCGAACGCGATCGGGCGCTCGACGGCGCCGGTCGCGATGACGAACTCCCGTGGCCGGATCCGGTAGATCGCATTGGCGCCGGCCACTCCGCCGGGCTCCGCATGCGCGATCACCAACCCGCCGGATCCGCCGACGACGGCCGTGTCGGTCAGCACGCGTGCGCCGCGCGCGGCCAGCTCGGCGAGCGTGGTCCGGACCCAGTCGGCCGCCGCCAGCGCCCCGATCGTGCCGCCCTCGAAGTCGAGCTCGCCGCCGCACACCGGTTCCCGCTCGCAGAGGACGACGCGCGCACCGGCGCGGGCGGCGGCGAGGCCCGCGGCGAGCCCCGCGGGCCCGGCGCCCGCGACCAGCACGTCGCAGCAGAGGTGCTCGGTCGAGACCGGCGGCAGCTCGCAGGCGCGCGGGGCGCGGCCGAGCCCGGCGAGGTTGCGAATCATCGGCTCGTAGCTACGCCACGACGGCCACATGAACGTCTTGTAGTAGAAGCCGGCGCCGAGCAGGCCCGCGCCGGCCTGCAGGAGCGCGGCCAGGTCGAGGGCGAGCGTCGGCCAGCGGTTCTGGCTCCAACACACGAGCCCGTCGCGGAGTGCGAGCTGCGGGGCCGGCACGTTCGGGATCACGTCGCCGGCCGCTCCGACCGAGAGCAGGGCGCAGGGCTCCTCCGGTCCCGCCGCGAAGAGCCCGCGCGGGCGACGGTACTTGATGCTGCGCCCGAACAGGCGTACGCCGTTCGCGAGCAGCGCCGATGCCGCGGTGTCGCCGGCCTGGCCGCGGTACTCGCGGCCGTCGAAGGTGAAGCGCACAGTGGTGGCGCCGAGGCGCGATCCCCGTCGCGCGGGGACGTTCACAGGGGCCCCCCGCCCAGCAGCTCGGTGCCGAGCACGTCGCCGGTGGAGGGATTGCGGTGAACGAGCAGCCAGCCGCGGCAGCCCTCGACGTGCTGCCAGTGCTCGACGCTGAGCGCCGGCCGCTCGATGCGCTCGTAGACCTGCGCGAACGGCGTGCCGCCGGGCTCGGGCAGCGTCTTGCGGAACTCGAACTCGCCGAGCTCGCGCGCCCCGCAGAACGGGCAGACGAGGCGCGTCACAGCCGCACCGGGAACGGGCCGCCGCCGCGCTCGTCGAGCAGGTGGCCGGTCGCGAAGCGCGACAGCCGGTAGGCCCTGATCAGGTCGGGGGCCGTGCCCGTCGCGACCAGCGTCGCGCAGGCGCTGCCGGAGGCCGGGATCGCCTTGAAGCCGCCGTAACACCAGCCGGCATTGATGAACACGTTGTCGTAGCGGAGCCGGTCGATGATCGGGCTGCCGTCCATCGTCATGTCGTTGGTGCCCGCCCACTGGCGGAGAATCCTGAGGCCGGCGATCTGCGGCAGCAGGTCGACCGCGCCCTGCACCACCTCCTCGAGCCGGTCCCAGCGTCCCTCGCGCGTATACGACGGGAACCCGTCGAGGTGGCCGCCCATGACGATGCCGCCGCGGTCGGACTGGCAGACGTAGGCCTCGCCGTGGCCCGGAAAGACGTGCACCAGCACCGTGTGGAGCAGCGGCTTGATGGGCTCCGTCACCATCGCCTGCAGCAGGTGCGTCTCGATCGGCAGCGGCGTGCCGAGCATGGTACCGATCAGGCCGCTGTGGCCCGCGGTCGCGAACACGATCCGTCCGGCGCGCACGAACCCGCGCGTCGTCTCGACGCCGCTCGCGATGCCGGCCGCGGTCGCGACGCCCGTGACCTCGCAGTCCTCGATGATGTCGACGCCGAATGCGCTCGCGGCACGCGCGTAGCCCCAGGCGACGGCGTCGTGGCGCACCGTGCCGCCGCGGCGCTGCAACAGCCCGCCGAGCACGGGGAAGCGCCGCGCCCGGCGCGGCGCGAGCTCCGGGACGAAGCGCTCGAGGCCGGCGCGGTCGAGCAGCTCGGCGTCGATGCCGGCGAGCCGCATCGCGTTGCCGCGGCGCGCGAGCGCCGGCCAGTCGTCGTCCGACAGCGCCAGGTCGACGACGCCGCGCGGGCTGTACATCACGTTGTAGTTGAGGTCGCGCGACAGCGACTGCCAGCGACGCAGCGAGTCCTCGTAGAAGTAGTGGTTCTCCGGCAGCAGGTAGTTGGAACGGACGATCGTCGTGTTGCGCCCGACGTTGCCGTAGCCGACCAGCCGCTTCTCGAGCACCGCGACGCGGCGCACGCCGTGGTCGCGGGCGAGGTGGTAGGCGGTCGCGAGCCCGTGTCCGCCGGCGCCGACCACGACGACGTCGTAGGCGTCGGCCAGCACGCGGCCGCTCCACAGCGGCCGCCAGTAGCCGTCGCCGGCGATGCGCGCCCGCAGCAGCGACCACGCCGAGTAACGCGGGTCCGGACCGCTCACGCGGCAGCGCCGGCGCGCGGTGAGCGGTTCGTTCGGCGGGGATTCATCGCAGGCGCGAGCATACACCGCGCGCGCTGGCACGCGCCCGTGGCGGCGCATAATGCGCCGCTGGCGTGGAGGGTCGGCGCTTGCAGAATCATTACCGGGTCGTCGTGATCGGCGGCGGCATCGTCGGCAGCAGCGTGCTCTACCACCTCGCGCGTGGCGGCTGGACCGGGATCGCGCTGATCGAGCGCGCCGAGCTGACGGCCGGATCCACCTGGCACGCGGCCGCGGGCTTCCACGCGATCAACGACGATCCGAACATCGCCGCGCTGCAGGCCTACACCATCCGCCTTTACCGGCAGATCGAGGCCGAAAGCGGCCAGAGCGTCGGCCTGCACATGCCGGGCGGCTACAGCCTGGCGACGACGCCGGCGCGCTGGGAGTGGCTGCAGGCGCAGTACGCCATTCACCAGACGCTCGGGATGGAGGCGCGCCTCGCGACTGCCGACGAAATCGTCGCCGACTGCCCGATCGTCGATCCGGGCGGGCTGCTGGGCGGGTTGTTTGATCCGCACGAGGGTGCGGTCGACCCGCACGGCGCGACGCATGCGTTTGCGATTGCCGCCCGCCGGCGCGGGGCCGAGGTGGTGCTGCGCAACCGCGTGCTCGGGCTCGCGGCGCAGCCGGACGGCGGCTGGCGCCTCGACACGGAGCGGGGTCCCGTGACGGCCGAGCACGTCGTCAACGCGGGCGGGCTGTGGGCGCGGCGCGTCGGCCGCATGGCCGGCATCGACCTGCCGCTGACGCCGATGCAGCACCACTACCTGGTCACCACCGACCTTCCCGAGCTCGTGGCGCGCCGCGACGAGATGCCGTGCGTGACGGACCTCGAGGGCTGCACCTACCTGCAGCAGGAGCGCAAGGGCGTGCTGCTCGGCGTCTACGAGCGCAACCCGCGGCACTGGAAGACCGCGGGCGCGGAATGGGACTACGGCATGGAGTTGCTGCCGGAGGACATCGACCGGATCGGCCCGGAGCTGGCCATGGGGTTCGCGCGCTTCCCGGCGCTCGCGCAGGCCGGCATCCGCCGCTGGGTCAACGGCGCGTTCACGTTCACGCCGGACGGCAACCCGCTGGTCGGTCCGGTGCCCGGGCTCCGCAACTTCTGGGCCGCCTGCGGCTGCATGTCGGGGTTCTCGCAGGGCGGTGCCATCGGCCTTGTGCTCGCCAACTGGATCATCGAGGGCGACCCGGGCAGCGACGTGTTCGGCATGGACGTGGCGCGCTACGGCGCGTTCGCCTGCAACGACCGCTACCTCTGCGACACGACCGCGCAGTTCTACGCGCGGCGCTTCGTGATCGCCTACCCGAACGAGGAGCTGCCGGCCGGGCGGCCGCTGAAGACGACGCCGAGTCACGACGCGCAGGCGGCGGCCGGCGCGCGCTTCGGCGTCGTCTGGGGCATGGAGACGCCGCAGTATTTTGCGCCCGGCGAGCCCGGCTTCGTCGACGCGCCGACGCTGCGTCGCTCGGCCGCGGAGCGCCTGGTCGCCGCCGAGGTCGCGGCGACCCGTGCCGCTGCCGGCGTGCTGGACACCGGCGTCTACGCCCGCTACGAGGTGGCCGGTCCGGGCGCCGAGGCCTGGCTCGACTTACTGCTCGCGAACCGGTTGCCAGCGCCCGGGCGGCTGCGGCTCGCACCGATGCTCGCGCCGAGTGGCCGGCTGATGGGCGACCTGACGGTGACGCGACTGGCCGCGGACCGCTTCTGGCTGGTCGGCTCCTATTACCTGCAGGAGTGGCACCTGCGCTGGTTCCGCGACCACCTGCCACGAGCGGGCGTGACGCTCGAGAACCTGTCCGAGAGCTGGCTCGGGTTCTCGCTGTCCGGGCCGCGCTCGCGCGAGGTGCTCGCCGGCGTCACGCGCGAGGACGTCTCGAACGAGGCCCTGCCGTTCCTCGCCTGCCGGCGCATGGACATCGGCACCGGCAGCGCCGTCGTCGCGCGCGTGTCGTTGACCGGCGAGCTGGGGTTCGAGATCACGGTGCCGGCGCCCCGGCAGCGCGCGCTGTGGGACGCGCTGCTGCGGGCCGGCGGCGAGTCCGGCCTGCGGCCGATCGGCATGCGCGCGCAGGACAGCTTGCGGCTCGAGAAAGGCTACGGCGTCTGGTCGCTCGAGTTCACGGCGTCGTGCACGCCCTCGATGTGCGGCCTCGACCGCTACGTGGCGCTCGACAAGGGCGAGTTCATCGGCCGCGACGCGGCACGGCGCGACCGCGAGACGCCGTCACCGCAGCAGCTCGTGCTGCTCGCGGTCGAGGCCAGCGATGCGGACGCGACCGGCTACGAGCCGGTGTTCGCCGATGGCCGCCGCGTCGGCCACGTGACCTCGGGCGCCTACGGCCACCACCTGCGGCAGAGCCTTGCGCTCGCCTACCTCGAGCGCCCGCTCGCAGAGGTGCCGGTGCCGCTGACCGTCACGGTGGTCGGTGAGCGGCGCGCGGCGCGGATCCTGGCCGAGCCTCCGTACGATCCGCGCGGCCTGCGACTTCGCGCCTAGCGCGGACTGCACCGGCGAGGCGATGCCATACTGGCGCGTCATGCCGGCACACCGCGTGGGGGACTGACGATGCCGCTGCTGCGCCAGCCGGTGCGGATTCGCTGGTGGATCTTCTCGTTCCTGTTCGGCTTTGCGACGCTGTCGTACCTGCAGCGCACGAGCCTCGGCATCGCGGCCAAGGAGATGATGCCGGCGCTGCACCTGAGCCAGCTGCAGATCGCGGCGCTGGCGTGGGCGTTCACGACCGCCTACACGCTCGCCCAGGTGCCGGGTTCGGTGTTCGGTCAGCGCTACGGGGCGCGGCTCACCTACGTCGCGGTCGGGATCGTCGGCCTGCTGGCAACGCTCGGCGCGCCGCTCGCACCGGTCGTGCTCACGGGCGCGGCGCTCTTCGGCGTGCTGCTGCTCGCGCAGGCGGTGCTCGGCGCGTCCCAGGGCCCGGTGTTCCCGGTGTTCGCCGCCGCGATCGAGGTGTGGTTCCCGGAGAACCGCTGGGCGGTCGCGAACGGGCTGCAGACGGCCGGCATGAACATCGGCGGTGCGGTGGCCGCGCCGCTGATCACGCTGTTGACCGCAGCGTTCGGCTGGCAGGGCGCGCTCGTCTGCCTCGCCCCGATCGCCGCGGCGCTGACGATCGGCTGGGCCTGGTACGGGCGCAATTCGCCGCGCGAACACCCGTCCGTGACGGCGGCGGAACTCGCGGAACTGCCGGAGCCGGGCGACGGGGTTGCGGCGCCGATGACGATGCGGCGCCTGCTCCGCGTCGCCGCCAACCGGGACGTGCTGCTGCTCGCCGTGTCCTATCTCTGCATGAACTACGCCTTCTATCTGCTCAGCTTCTGGTCCTACCTGTACCTCGTCCAGGTGCGGCACTTCGACGGCGTCGAGAGCGGCCTCGTCGGCGCCGCGCCGTGGATCGGTGCCGGCATCGGCGCCGCCGGCGGCGGCTACCTGTCCGACTGGCTCGCCGCGCGGCTCGGCGCGCGCTGGGGTTACCGGCTGGTGCCGCTCGTGGCGCTGCCGATCGCCGCCGCATTGCTGCTGCTGACGATCGAGGTCCGGACGGCGTACGCCGCGGTCGCGGCACTGACGGCCGCGTTCGGCGCGATCGAGATGACCGAGGGCGCCTACTGGGCGGCGACGATGCGGGTGGCGCGCGCCGACACCGGCGCCGCGACCGGGATCCTCAACACCGGCGGCAATGCCGGCGGCATCATCACCCATCCAATCGTCGGTGCCCTGTCGAGCGCAGGCTCGTGGGACGGGGCGTTCGTGACCGGCACCGTGTTCGCACTGGTCGCGACCGGCCTGTGGTTCCTGATCGACAGCGACCGCGAGGCGCCGGCCACGGCGCTTTAGCAGCGGTGCGTCCCGCCATCCGTCATCGTGGCGCGGCCATTCGCGCGCCCGACCCCATCGGCCGTCAGTGCCACGTATACGCGGCACGCAGCCAGGCTTGCCTGGCGGGCAACAGGTAGAACGACTGGCTGCCGAATTCGCTCGAGGTCACCGGTGGCCGCTGGTCGGTGAGATTGGTGCCGGCGAGCGTGATCCGGTATCGCCCCCACGCGTAGCCCAGGCTCGCATCGAGCGTCGCGTAGCCGCCGACCGGGGCGAGGTTCTCCTCGTCCAGATAGCGCCGACCGACATAGCGGACGACCGCCGTCGCGCTGAACCCGCGCGAGGGCGTCAGCAGGATGCCGGCGGCTGCCAGCACGTGGGGTGACAGCGGCAGCTGCCGACCCGCGACGTCGACATAGGCGACGCCGTCGAAGAACCGGTACCGCGAAAACGCCGCGTCATGGTAGGAGGCGCTCGCGAGCACGGCGAGATCGGCAGTGGCCCGGTAGCGCAGTTCGGCCTCGATGCCCTTCAGCCGCTCACCGGCGGCATTCGCGAGCGCACCGGAACTCGTCCTGACGACGAGGTTGGCGAAGTCGAGCAGGAACAGCTCCGCCTGGTAGCCGAGCCGGCCGCCGTCGACGCTACCCTTGACGCCGACCTCGGCGCTTCGCGCCGTCTCCGGGCTCAGCAGGTCCGGCGTGTAATCCGGGCCGAAGTCGATCGCGGCCGGCTTGAAGGCATTGCGTACGTCGGCGTAGACGACAGCCTCGTCCTTGCCGTCGAGCCACGCGCGGTAGCTGGCACCGAGGGTCTCGGTCGGCCGGATCATGGTCTTGCTGACGTCGCCGGAGGAGAGCTGCGGCGGCGGCAACACGAGATCGGTCGCCCGCTTGTGCTCATAGGCCTCGTTGACGCGGAGGCCGCCGATCACGTCCCACCGGTCGTTCGCCTTCCAGTCGACCTGGGCGTACTGCCCGACGAACACGCGCCGATCATCGACGGTGCCGATCTCGGTGACCGGTATCGCCGCCGTCGAGGGCGGCAACACGGAGCCGTCGAGCGGTACCGTGAAGCCGCTGTTGCCGTTCAGCGTCGTCTGGCGGCCGTGTCCGTAGAGCACGTCGACGCCCACGATCACCGTCGCATCGTCCGCCCATGGATGGGCCAAGTGGCTGTCGAGGTAGCCGTCGTCGATGTGGCGACGCTGATTCTGGGTGTCCGCTGTACCGCTCAGGTCGGGGTGCAGGAACGCGCGGATGTCCGTGACGTTCGAGCGGGCAAAGGAGACCAGCGTGTCCCACGTTCCCCAGTCGATCGGCCGCGTCAGGCCGAGAGCCAGGTGGTACCGGTCCTCGTCGATGCGGGCGTCGGCGGGATTGAAGTTGGCGTCGGTCGGCGTCAGCGCCGTCAATCCGGTACCCGCCCGCAGCACCGGGCTCGGCGGGACGTCGCGGACCCGCGTGACGTCCGCATCCACCCGCAGCGTGCCGGCGTCCAGATCGAGCGCCCCTCTGTACAGGATCCGCTCGTTCGACACCTGCTCGCGGCGGTCATCAAATCCCATGCTCTGCCCGTCGACTGCGAGCGACTGCCGGTAGCCGCCGGCGGGCGGGAGCGCAAGGGATGCCGAACCGCGGATCGAACCGTGGTTGCCGAACGCAACCTCCGCCGCATCTTCCGCCTCACCGGCCGGATAGTGGATCGCCTGCACGACCCCGACGAACGACGTCGCGCCATAGAGGACGGGCGCCGCGCCCTTCAGTACTTCGACCCGCTCGACATCCGTGAAATCAAGCGTCGTGATCGCCGGATTGAACGCGCCGCCCCACGGGACACCGTCGACGACCAGCAGGAACGCGTCGAATTCATGCAGCCCCCAGAACGCGGGCACCGCGCTCGATGGGCCGGCGTCGCCGCCGGCCGGGGCTTCGACGCCCGATACCAGGCTGAGCGCGGCCGCCAGGTCCCTCGCCCCGCGAGCCACGAGCTCCTCGCCCGAGACCACCGAGATCGCCGCCGGTATCCGGTCCGCGGGCTCCGGGATCCGCGTCGCCGTGACGACGATGTCGTCGAGGCCTGCCGCGGCAGCGGCAGCCACGATCGAAGACACGCTCATGATCACCGCAACACTGGCGCCCGCGATGGCGGCAAGCCTCGCGTTCCGTCTTTTGGGGTCGGCCCTGCTCATTCCATCGATGGTGCTGGCGGTCGCGAGCGACGCGCCGGTGAAAGTGTGGTTCGCAAGCATAACGTTCGGGAGAAATCGCCGCGAGTCTACGCAGTCGGTGCCCGCTACTACCAGCGCTCGTCGTCGCTGTCGTCGCGCCCTGGCCGCGGCCCGCCGGCCGGCGTCGTCAGGGCATGCGCGCGCCGCGTGAGGCCTCGAGCACCCGGTACCACTCGGCGCGCGTCAGCACCACGCGGTAGGCGCCCGCCGCCTCGCGGATGCGTTCCGGCGACTGCGTACCGACCAGCGGCACCGGCCGCGCCGGGTGCGCCATGACCCAGGCGTAGGCAGCGGCGCTGCGGGAGACGCCGCTGCGGCCCGCGATCTCGTCGAGCACGGCGATCACCGCCGACTCGCGCGCATCGCCGCCGCCAGCCGTCAACCGGCCCTGCCCGAGCGGGGACCAGGCGAGCACGGCGATCCCGGTCTCGAGCGCCAGGTCGAGGATGCCGTCCGTGAGCGGCGCAATCGCAAGCGGGGAGAACTCCGGTTGCAGGCTCGCGAGCGGCAGCGTCAGGTGCGCGAGCAGTGCACGCGTTTGCGCCGCGCTGTAATTCGACACGCCGGCGGCGCGGATCTTGCCCTGCCGGTGCAGCGTCTCGAACGCCTGGGCCACCTCCGCCGGGTGGGCGAGCAGGTCGGGGCGGTGCACCTGCAGCAGGTCGACCTGCTCGAGGGCGAGCCGGCGCAACGAGGCCTCGCACGCCCCGACCAGGTAGGCGGCCGAGGAGTCGTAGGGCACCGGGGGCACGATCCCGGCCTTGGTCGCGAGCACCATGCGCTCGCGCAGCGCGGGCGAGCCGCGCAGCACCCGCCCGAGGAGCTCCTCGGCGGCGCCGAACCCGGTCTCGCCGCCGTAGCCGTAGATGTCCGCCGTATCAAAGAGCGTACAACCGATCTCGAGTGCCGCCTCGATCCTCTTGCGGGCCGCCGCGACGTCGGCCCCGGCGAGGCGCCACATCCCCCAGCCGAGCGGCGCGACCGACAGGCCGCTGCGGCCGAGCGGGATCCGGGTCTGGGCGTTCGTGTCGGCAGCCATGCAAGAAGAACTGTACCCGAGCGCGCGGCCAGGCGCCGGGGCCGCGCTCAGCGCTCGGCCGCTTGCGCGCCGCGGACGGCGGGACTGATCGCCGTCAGGATCGCCTGCAGCAGCCGCTCCGGCGACGGCGGGCAGCCGGGTACCGCAACGTCGACCGGGATCACCGCGGACACCGGGCCCGCCGTGGCGTAGCCGGCACCGAAGATCCCGCCGGTGCAGCCGCAGTCGCCGACCGCAACGACCAGCTTCGGGTCCGGGGTCGCATCGTAGGTGCGGCGCAGTGCCACCGCCATGTGCCAGGACACGGGGCCCGTGACGAGCAGCAGGTCGGCATGGCGCGGGCTCGCGACGAAACGGATGCCGAGGCCCTCGATGTTGTAGATCGGGTTGTTGAGGGCGTGGATCTCGAGCTCGCAGCCGTTGCAGGAGCCCGCATCGACCTGGCGGATGCAGAGCGCCCGGCCGAGGCTCGCGAGGATCTCGGCCTGCAGCACCTCGCGCAGCCGCAACGTCTCGTCCGGCTCGGGAGCGGGCTCCGAGACGATGCCGATCCCGGCGATGGTGCGCAGTGCCTTGAGCATGGGCGCTAGAGGTCGTGGCCGCTGTAGGCCAGGTTGAACGACTTGTTGATCAGCGGGAAGTCGGGAACGATGTTGCCGATCACCGCGTGCTCGAGGACGGGCCAGTTCTGCCACGAGGGATCGTGCGCATGGCAGCGGTGGATCCGGCCGCGCTCGCGGCTCTCGAGCGCCACCAGCACCGGACCCCGCCAGCCTTCGATGACGCCGACGGCCGGCGGGCCGGGGTCCGGTGCCGCGAGCGGAGCACGGAGCGCACCACCCGGCAGCTCGCTCAGCAGCGCGCGGGCCAGCCGGCAGGATTCCTCGACCTCGTCGAACCGGACGGCGACGCGGGCGGCGACGTCGCCATCTCGCCGCAGGCAGCGCTTTGGCGTCAGGACGTGGTACGGCGGCCAGCTCGAGTCGATGCGCAGGTCCGCCGGCTGCCCGCTGGCGCGGCCGGCGAGGCCGGTCAGCCCGAGGCGCCGAGCGAGTTCCGGCAGGACGGTGCCGGCGCCGGCGAAGCGGTCGCGCACGCCCGCGTGGTCGTCGTAGATCGCCCGCAGCGCGCGGACCGCGGCCGCAAGCTGGCCGAGCCGGGCGGCGAGCAGGCCGGCAGCCTCGTCGTCCGCGTCGGCGGCGACGCCGCCTGGCACGACCGCATCCAGCAGGTAACGCTGGCCGAACACCTGTTGCACGCTGCGCAGCAGCTCCTCCTTGAGGCGCGAAAACTGCGACAGTCCGAACGCGAAGCCGGCGTCGTTGCCGAGCGCGCCGAGATCACCGAGGTGGTTCTGCAGTCGCTCGATCTCGAGGTACACGCCGCGCAGCCACACGGCTCGCGGCGGCGCCGTCGCGCCGCAGAGGCCCTCGAGCGCCTGGCAGTAGGCCCAGGCGAACGCCACGGCGGAGTCACCGCAGATGCGGGCAGCGAGGCGATGGCCTTCCAGTATCGGCAGCTCCGTGAAGCGCCGCTCGATGCCCTTGTGCGCGTAGCCGAGCCGTTGCTCGAGCCTGAGCACCTTCTCGCCGACGATCGAGAGCCGGAAGTGGCCTGGTTCGATGATGCCCGCGTGCACGGGCCCGACCGGCACCTCGTGCACGCCGTCACCGGCGACGCGCACGAACGGGTAGTCGTCGGCCGCAGGCACCGCGACCCGCGGCACGGCCGTCGGCGCTGCCAGCGGCCACTCGTCCGCCCGCCACGCGGCGTGCCGCAGCCACGGGCGCTGGTCGGCAGCGTCGGAGCGGATGCCGGTCAGGTCGGTCACCGCACGCTGCATGCGGGCCGCGGCCGGGAAGACCTCGTGCAGGCCGCGATAGGGTTGCGCCGGATCCGCGACCGCCAGCTCGAGCACCAGCAGGCCACCGTCGACGAAGAGCGCCGCGCGCACGGCGGCGGCCGGCACCGACTCCGGGTACAGCGTGCCCCACAGCGCGAGCAGCTGCCCGCCCGAGGCCGCGACATCGGCCGCAGCGTCGACCCACTCCGCCGGCCCGACGTGCAGCAGGCCGCCGGCCCGCCTGCCGGCTAGCGCGGCGGCCTTCTCCCACCGTCGCTGCAGCGCCATGTCACGGGCCTCCGATCAGTCGCGCCGCGTCGCGATACCAGCCGGCGAGGTAGGGAGGAATGAAGACGCCGAGCATCAGCACGATCGCGAGGTGCAGGAACACCGGCAGCAGTGCGGGTGCATGCGGCAGGCGCCGCACGTTCGTCTCGCCGAACACCATCGGCTGGACCTTGCCGAAGATCGCCGCAAACGCGACCCCGAGTGCCAGCAGCAGCAACGGCGTCGCCCAGGGCTGCTGCTTCATCGCCGTCGTCAGGATCAGGAACTCGCTCGCGAACACGCCGAACGGCGGCAGGCCGAGGATCGCGAGCGTCCCCAGCATCAGTCCCCAGCCGATCGTCGGGCTGACCGTGATCAGGCCGCGGATGTTCTCGATCAGCTGCGAGCCGGACTTCTGCGCCGCGTGGCCGACCGCGAAGAAGATGGCCGACTTGGTCAGCGAATGCACCGTCATGTGCAGCAGGGCCGCAAAGTTGGCGACCGCTCCGCCCATGCCGAAGGCGAACGTGATGATGCCCATGTGCTCGATCGACGAGTACGCGAACAGCCGCTTGATGTCTCGCTGCCGCCACAGGAAGAACGCCGCCAATATCACCGACAGCAGGCCGAAGCCCATCAGCATCTGTGAGGGCAGCGTCGAGCGCAGCGAACCCTCGACGAGCACCTTGCAGCGCACGATCGCGTAGATCGCGACGTTGAGCAGCAGCCCGGACAGCACCGCCGAGATCGGCGTCGGACCCTCCGCATGCGCATCGGGCAGCCAGTTATGCAGCGGCGCCAGCCCGACCTTGGTGCCGTAGCCGACCAGCAGGAATACGAAAGCTAGGCTGAGCACGGTAGGCTCGAGCTGCGCCTTGACGACGTTGAGATGCGTCCAGAGCAGTGCCGTCACGCCCTCGGCGCCGAGCACGCGCTCTGCCGCGAAGTACAGCAGGATCGTGCCGAACAGCGCCTGCGCGATGCCGACGCCGCACAGGATGAAGTACTTCCAGCCGGCCTCGAGGCTGGCCGGCGTGCGATAGAGCGTCACCAGCAGCACGGTCGAGAGCGTCGCCGCCTCCATCGCCACCCACAGCAGGCCGAGGTTGTTCGTGGTCAGGGCGAGCAGCATGGTCGCCGTGAACAGCTGGTACATGCTGTGGTACAGGCGCAGCCGGCCGTGCCCGAGGCGTCCGTGCTCCGCCTCGACGCGCATGTACGGGCGGGAGAAGAGCGCCGTCGTCAGGCCGATCAGCGCGGTCAGTGCCACGAGGAAGACGTTGAACGGGTCGATGAAGAGCTGCTCGCGCGCGACCAGCACCGGGCCGCTCGCGATCACCCGCGCGGTCAGGGCGCAGGCGGCGGCGAAGGTCGTGAAACTGAAGAACGCGTTCAGCTCGGGCGCCCAGCGTCGCGAGCCGTACAGGCCGAGCAGCACGGCTCCGGCGAGCGGCGAGGCCAGCAGCAGCAGCACCTCCACGCTAGTCGCCCTCCCGCAGCGACTCGAGGTGGTGCAGGTCGAGGCTGTCGAACTGCTCGCGGATCTGGAAGAAGAACACGCCGAGCACCAGCACCGCCACCAGCACGTCGAGCGCGACGCCGAGCTCGACCACCATCGGCATGCCGTAGGTCGCGCTCATGGCGCCGAAGAACAGCCCGTTCTCCATGGACAGGAACGCGACGACCTGCGACATCGCCTTGCGGCGCGTGATCATCGTCAGGAAGGCGAGCAGGATGACCGCGATCGCTATCCCGAGCGTACTGCGCGTCGCGGTGCTGGCGAGCGCCGAGATCGGCTGCGCCAGGCCGAACGAGAACACGACGATCAGCAGGCCGAGCAGCATCGTGGCGGACGGGTTGATCGCCGGCTCCGCGTCCCAGTAGACGTTGAGGCGCCGGATCAGGCGGTGCAGCAGCCACGGCAGGCCGACGACCTTGAGCGCGAGCGTCAGCAGCGCCGACAGGTACAGGTGCACTTCACCGGTCCGCCACGCGAGCAGCAGGGTCGCTGCCAGCAGCAGCGCACCCTGCAGTGCGAGCAGGTTGACGAGGCTGACGATGCGCCGCTGCGCGAGCATCGCGAACGACAGCAGCAGCAGCAGCGTCGCGCAGGCGTTCAGCAGTTGCAGGTCGATGGAGAGCGCGGTCATCGGGTCCTCAGGTGCCGAGCAGCAGGTGGACCAGCAGGCCGAGCACGGCGAGCAGGAACGCCGTGGCGAGGAACTCCGGTGCCCGGAACACCCGCAGCTTGGCGGACAGCGTCTCGATCAGCGCGAGGCCGACGCCGGCGAAGCCGAGCTTGAGTACCAGCAGCGGCACGGCCAGCAGCAGGCCCGCGGGGCCCGCGGCCTCGGTGCTGGTGCCCCACGGGACGAAGAGCGCGAAGCCGATGCAGGCATAGTTGAGGAGCTTGAGCGCGGACCCCCACTCCATGAGCGCCAGGTGCCGCGCCGAGTACTCGAGCAGCATCGCCTCGTGGATCATCGTCAGCTCGAGGTGCGTCGCCGGGTTGTCGACCGGGATGCGGGCGTTCTCGGCGAGCAGCACCAGCAGGAAGGCGACGGCGGTGAAGGCGAGGCTCGGGTAGAGCCCGATGCTGCGGGTCGCGAGTCCCTCGGCGATCAGCGGCAGCGACGTCGTCTTGGAGATCATCGCGGCGACGAACAGGACCATCAGCAGCGCCGGTTCGGCGAGGAACCCGACCATCATCTCGCGGCGCGCGCCAAGGGTGCCGAACGCGGTGCCGACGTCCATCGCGGCGAGCGACAGGAACACCCGGGCGGTTGCGAGCAGGCCGACCAGTGCGATCCCGTCGGCGGCCATCGACAGCGGCAAGCCGGTGCCCATCGACGGGATGATCGCCGCGGCGACCACCATGGCACCGAACACGACGTACGGGGCGACGCGGAACAGCGGCGAAGCGGACTCGGCGAGCACGGCGTCCTTGCGAAACAGCTTGCTCAGTCCGTAGTACGGCTGCAGCAGGGAGGGTGCGCTGCGGTTCTGCAGCCACGCGCGGCACTGGTTGACCCAGCCGAGGAACGCCGGCGCCGCGATCGCCGCGCAGATCATCTCGAGCAGCTGTGTCGCGGCGCCGAGCGAGGTCATAGCACGAGCGCCAGCAGCACGAGCAGCGTCACGAAGCTGTACATCAGGTAGGTAGCAATGCGGCCCTGCTGCAGTCGCGCGACCCGATCGGCCACCCAGTGCACCGACGCGCCGAGCGGCTCGTAGAGCACGCTCCAGGCACGGTCGCCGATCGTGACCTGGTAGCGGGGCGCAACGTCGAACGGCGTCGGCACCTCGCGCTTGATCAGGAAGAACGGCTCGAATATGTGGCGGATGGGCTGGCCGAAGCCCTCCGCCGTGTCCTGCATGCGGGCGTCGAGCCGGACGAAGCCGCAGTCCCAGGCCGGGCCGCGCCGCACCGCGCGCCGGTACAGCCGCCGAACCAGCAGAATCGCGAGCGCGACGATCAGCACCGTCATCGCGAACAGCACGACCGGGCCGTAGGACGCCTGGCGCGCGGCCGCCGGCGCCAGCAGCCACCAGTGCGCGCCCCAGCTGCCCGGCGCCAGCCCGAGCAGCTGGCGCTGGACCGCGTCGAGGCGCTCGATGACCTGCACCGGGAACAGCCCGAGCAGTACGCACCCGAGCGCGAGCCAGCCGAGACCGATGCGCTCGATGGGACCCGCATCGCGCGCGCGGGCCAGCGAGCGTTCGCGCGGCTGGCCGAGGAAGATGATGCCGAAGAACTTCACCATGACGTAGCCGGCGAGCGCGGTGGAGAGCGCCACGACCGCCGCCCCCACCGGCAGCAGCATGTTGAGGAAGGTCTTCGGCACGTCGCCGGCGAACAGGAACGCCTGCAGCAGCAGCCACTCGGAGACGAAGCCGTTCAGCGGCGGCAGCCCGGCGATCGCGAGCGCCCCGACCAGCGTCAGCCAGGCGACCCAGGGCATGCGGTGGATCAGGCCGCCGAGCCGGCCCAGGTTGCGCTCACCGGTCGCGTGCAGCACCGAGCCCGTGCCCAGGAACAGCACGCTTTTCATGAAGGCGTGGTTGAGGCAGTGATAGAGCGTCGCGATCAGCGCGAGCGCCGCCAGCGGTCCCATGCCGACGGCCTTGAAGACGATCGTCAGCCCGAGCCCGGTGAAGATGAGCCCCATGTTCTCGATCGACGACCACGCCAGCAGGCGCTTCATGTCGGTCTGCACGGCGGCGAAGATGACGCCGTAGAAGGCCGCGACCAGCCCGAGACCGAGCGCCAGCAGCCCCCACCACCACTGCAGCGAGCTCAGCAGGTCGAAGGCGACGCGCAGCATCCCGTACACGGCGGTCTTCAGCATCACTGCGCTCATCAGCGCCGATACCGGCGAGGGCGCCGCCGGGTGCGCTTCCGGCAGCCACACGTGCATCGGCACGAGCCCGGCCTTGGCCCCGAAGCCGAAGAGCGCGAGCACGAACGCAGCGCTCGCCCACGGCGGGCTCAGGTGCGCAGCCCGCATCGCGTCGAACGTGAACTGC
>JANXWS010000017.1 GCA_025351005.1 Pseudomonadota bacterium
GCGATCCTGGGCGAAGTCCACCGGGGATTCGAGGTCGCCAACGCTTGGCTTGGCGCCACGCGCCTGCAAGTGGCCGCGACCTGCCTCGGGCGCGCGGAGCGGGCGCTCGAGCACGCGACGCAGTGGGCGGTCGACCGGCGCCAGTTCGGACAGCAGATCGGCAAGTTCCAGGGCGTGTCGTTCAAGCTCGCCGACATGGCGGTGGAACTGCGGGCCGCGGAGCTGCTGACGCTCGAGGCGGCGTGGAAGTTCGACCAGAAGCTCTCGACCGACATGGACATGGCGATTGCCAAGCTCAAGTCGACCGAGATGCTGGCCATGGTGGCCGACGAGGCGCTGCAGATCCACGGCGGCATGGGCCTGATGTCCGACCTGCCGCTCGAGCGCATCTGGCGCGACGCGCGCATCGAGCGGATCTGGGAAGGCACCAGCGAGATCCAGCGCCACATCATATCGCGCGGCCTGCTCAGGCCACTCGGCGGCTGACGCGGGCCCGCCCCGGATGCCGCTCGACGCAGCCAGCAACGCGGAGCTCGCGGCCCTCGTGGGCCCGGGCGGGCTGCTGGGCGCGGCCGAACTCGCCGCCCGCGATCCCGGCAACGACCCGCGCAACTTCGGCGCCGGCCTGCTGGCGCGGCCCGCCTCGACCGCCGAGGTCGCACGCCTGCTCGCCTACTGCCACGAGCGGCGCATCGGCGTCGTCGCGCAGGGTGGCCGCACCGGGCTCTCGGGTGGCGCCGAGTCGCGACCGGGCGAGCTGATCGTCTCGCTCGAGCGGCTCGACGCGATCGAAGCCTTCGACCCGGTAAGCCGCACGGTGGTGGCCGGAGCGGGCGTGCGGCTCGCCACGGTTGCGGCGCTCGCGGTGACGCGTGGCCTGAGTCCGGGCATCGACCTGGGCGCCCGCGACAGCGCGACGCTGGGCGGCCTCGTCTCGACCAACGCCGGCGGCCTGGCGGCCTTCCGCTACGGCACGATGCGTGACCGCGTGCTCGGGCTCGAGGCGGTGCTCGCGGACGGTACCGTCATCGGCGAGGCGGCGCGCGTTCGCAAGCGCAACGAGGGGCTCGCGCTCGAGCAGCTGTTCATCGGCGCCGAGGGCACGCTCGGAATCGTTACCCGGGTCGCGCTCGGGCTCGTTCCGGAGGCGGAGTGGGCCGCGACCGCGCTGGTCACGGTGGCGGACCTCGCGGCCGCGGTCCAGGTCTGCGATGCGCTGCAGGCGTCTTCCGCATTTGCGGCCGCGGCATTCGAGCTGATGTCGGGGAACCATGTGGCCGCGAACGCGCGCCAGCCGGGCCTTGCCGAGTTCGCGGGCCTCGCGCGGGCTCCGTGGCTGCTGCTCCTCGAGGTGACGGCACCTGCCGCGGCCGTCGCCGAGGCCGGGCTCGTCGAGGCGCTCGCGCTCCTCACCGAGCGCAGCGTCGTGGGCGAGGCCATGCTCGCCCAGAACGACTCCCAGCGGCGCTCGATGTGGCGGCTGCGCGAGGACTGGCAGATCGACCGCGAGCGGCCGGGGGCGCTCTGGTACGACGTTTCGGTACCGCTCGCAGAGGTGCCGGGCTATCTGCGCTCGCTCGAGCAGCGCATCGCGGACCACGACCCGAGCCTTCGCCTCGTGGTGATCGGGCACCTGGCCGACGGCAACCTGCACGTGACGGTGAACGCGGCAGCGCCGCTCGTGGGGCGCTATGAGGAAGTCGCCGCGCTGGTCACGGCGGGGCTCGCCGCGGTCGGCGGGTCGTTCTCGGCCGAGCACGGGATCGGCCTCGAGAAGAAGGCGACGCTCGCGCGGCTCGCTAGTCCGGCCAAGCTCCGCCTGATGCGCGGGGTCAAGGCACTCTTCGACCCGCGCGGCATCATGAATCCGGCCAAGGTCATTCCGGACTGACGGCCCGGAGCCCGCGGCGGGCGGCCCTCCAGTCGATCGGCTCGATCCGGGGAAGTATCCAGAGCCACCCCACGAGCCCGAGCACATTGACGAGTGCCGCCACGGCGAAGCCGCCCTCGTAACGGCCATGACCCATGACGATCATGAGGCCGGTGATGTACGGCGCGAAGATGCCGGCGACGTTGCCGAGGGCGTTCTGGATGCCGACCCACCGCCCGGTGGCGGTCGGGCCCGCGAGGACCTGCGAGATCGCGAACACGCCGGGCGAGGAGACGCCCATCACCACCTCGTAGGCGTACAGGCACGCGATCGCCAGCCGCTCCGGCAGCAGCACGAGCCCGGCCATGCAGAAGATCGAGAACAGGTGGTTGAGTCCCATCAGGGACTTGTAGGCAAGCGTCGGCGAGCCACCGCGCTTGACCCAGCGGTCGGTCGCAACGCCCGCGCCGAATGCGCTGAGCGCGTTGATGATGTAGGCGCCGACCGCGATGGCTCCCATCTTCGCGGGCGAAAAGCCGCGCTGCGACTCGAGGTAGCTCGGCAGCCAGAACAGGATGAAGTAGAAGTTGTAGTTCGAGGCGAAATGCCCGAGCGAGGCGCCCCACAGGCCCCGCTGGGCGAGGATCTCGCGGTAGCCCGGCGCGTCGGCGGCCGCCGGATCCTCGCGGTGGGCGAGCACGGGCTCGTGCACGCGGATCATGAGCCACGGGATCAGCCACAGCAGCGACAGGCCGCCAAAGGTGATGAACGTCGAGCGCCAGCCATAGCGCGTCAGCAGGACCGTGCCGGCCGCGACCCCGATCGCTGGACCCACCATGTAGCCGAACGCAATCGCACCGTTGGCCGTGCCGGCGTGCGCGACGTCGAGCTGGCCCGCCATCATTTTCGACGTCGCCGGGAAGGCGACGCTCTCGCCGATTCCGAGCAGCAGCCGCAACGCGAAGATCGCGGCGAAGGCGCCTGCGTAGCCCGTGAGCAGGGTGGCGAGCGACCAGATCGCGACGCCGACCGCGAGCACCGGCTTCGCACCGTAGCGGTCGGACAGCCAGCCGGCCGGGATCATCGCCAGCACGTAGGTCACGAAGAATGCCGAGCCGAGCAAGCCGAACCTGTCTTCCGGCAGGTTCAGGCTGGCCATGAACTGCGGCCCGACCACGGCCAGGTTGCCGCGGTCGATGTAGTTGATCAGCACCGAGGCGGACATCAGCACGACGATCCAGGTGGCCGACGTCGGCCGTCGCGTGCTTGGGTGCTGCTGCATTTGATCCTCCCCCGATCCCGGGCGACTGTACGTGACGGGCGGGGGGGACCGCCACGGACGGTGGCCGGACGCCCGGCGGCAGCGCGCTGCGACGGGCATTGCGATTGACGAGGGTCGTGTAACCGATGGAAGGTCCGCCGCACCGCGCCGGCGCACGCCGGTGACGGCGGAGAGCGTGTCTCAGGCCCGCATCCGGGTGCCGGCCGGGTCGAACGCGGAATCCCTCAAACGCGTGGCACTGCGCCGCTCGCCAATCAGCTCGACCTCGAAGCCGCTCGTGTCCTCGGCGACCGCCCGCTCGACGTAGCCGAGCGCGAGCGACTTGGCCACCGTGTGGCCGTAGCCACCGGACGTCACCCAGCCGACGACCTTGCCGTCGTGGTAGATCGGCTCGTCGCCGATCGCGTCGGCGTCGTCGGCGTCGACCTCGAGCATCACGAGCCGGCGCAGGCCGCCGCTCGCCTTCTCGGCCTCGGCCGCCGCGCGGCCGATGAAGTCGCCCTTCTTCAGGTCGATGAAGCGGCCGAGACCGGCTTCGTACGGGCCGTAGATGGGGCGGAACTCGCGCGCCCAGGTGCCGAAGCTCTTCTCGAGCCGCAGCGAGTTGAGCGCCCGGCCGCCGATCAGCGTGAGGCCGAAGCGCCGGCCCGCGGCGAGCAGCAGGTCGTAGAGCGCGCGCTGGTAGTCGGTCGTGACCCACATCTCGTAGCCGAGGTCGCCGGTGAATGACACGCGCCCGACGAGCGCCGGCACCATGCCCACGTCCATCTTCCGGAACGACATGAACGGGAAGCTGCTGGTCGACAGGTCCTCGGTCACCAGTCCCTGCAGCAGCTCGCGCGCGGCGGGCCCGGCGACCGAGAGGCCGACATACTCCATCGCGACCGGGCGCACGGTCACGCCCGTGCCCGGCAGGCTGCGCTCGAACCAGCGCATGTAGAAGGCCTCGGCGGCGTAGGTACCGACGACGAAAAAGCGCTCCTCGCCGAGCCGCGCGATCGTGAAGTCGCCGATCAGGCGGCCCTGCCCGTTCAGCATGGGCGCGAGCACCATGCGGCCGATCGCGGGCACGCGGTTGGCCATCACCCGGCCGAGCCACTCGGCGGCCGCCGGACCCGAGACCTCGAACTTGCCGTAATTCGAGATCTCGAGCAGGCCCGCGCTCGCGCGCACCGCGCGGCACTCGGCGGCCACGTGCGCGTGCGCGTTCGAGCGCCGGAACGTGACCTCCTCGTGGGGCTTCGTACCCTTGGGCGCGAACCAGAGCGCGTGCTCGAGGCCGCAGTAGTCGCCGTAGACCGCATTCTCGGCCAGCAGGCGCTCGTAGATTGGTGTCGTCCTGAGCGGCCGCGCGGCGTCGAGCTCCTCGTTCGGGAACCGGATCCGGAAGCGGCGCGAGTAGTTCTCGCGCACCTTGGCGCTCGTATAGGCGAGCGTCGCCCAGTCGCCGTAGCGCGCGACGTCCATGCCCCAGATGTCGGCGCCCGGATCGCCATCGATCATCCAGTGGGAAAGCGCGAGGCCGACGCCGCCACCTTGGCTGAAGCCGGCCATCACACCGCAGGCGACCCAGTAGTTGCGCAGCCCGCGCACCGGGCCGACCAGCGGATTGCCGTCGGGGGCGAACGTGAACGGCCCGTTGACGACCTTCTTGATACCGGCGCTTGCGAGCCTCGGGAAGTGCTCGAAGCCGACCTCGAGGCTCGGCGCGATCCGCTCGAGGTCGTTCGGGAGCAGGTCCTGGCCGAAGTCCCACGGCGTCGTGTGGGGTGACCAGGGCCGGCCTGCGCGCTCGTAGGTGCCCATCAGCATGCCGCCGCGCTCCTGGCGCATGTAGATCTCGCCCTCGAAGTCGATGCAGTGCAGCTGCTCCTTCTGGCCCTTGAACTCGGGGAGGTCCTCGGTGATCAGGTACTGGTGTTCCATCGCGAGGATCGGGAGCTCGAGTCCCGCCATGCGGCCGACCTCGCGCGCCCACAGCCCCGCGGCGTTGACGACGTGCTCCGCGTGCACGTTGCCCTTCTCGGTGATCACGTCCCAGCTGCCGTCGGTGCGTGGCCGCGTGTCGAGGACGCGCGTCTGGCGCACGATCTCGGCGCCGCCGATCTGCGCCGACTTCGCGTAGGCATGGGTCACGCCGTAGGGATCGACGTGGCCCTCGATCGGGTCGTAGATCGCGCCGACGAAGTGCGAGGGTTCCATCAGCGGATAGATCTTCTTGGTCTCCGCGACCGACAGCAGCTCGAGCTCCATGCCAAGGTAGCGGCCGCGTGCCTTGGCCATCTTGAGCCAGTCGAGCCGCTCGCGGGTACCCGCGAGCAGCAGGCCACCGGTGATGTGCACGCCGCAGGACTGCCCCGAGATCCGCTCGATTTCCTGGTAGAGGCCGATCGTGTACTGCTGCAGCTTGGCGACGTTCGGGTCGCCATTGACGGTGTGCATGCCGCCGGCCGCGTGCCAGGTCGAGCCCGACGTGAGCTCCGCGCGCTCGATCAGGAGCACGTCCTTCCAGCCGGCCTTGGTCAGGTGGTAGAGCACGCTCGCGCCCACCACGCCGCCGCCGATCACCGCCACCTGCACGTGTGTCCGCATACCCGTCCCCGCTCCCGTCGTTGCGTCGCTCCGTCGCCCGCGCTCAGCTGACCGGCGGCGCCCCGCCCTCGGCCTTGCGGCGCTGTACGTAGGCGTCGAGCGCCTCGACCACGGCCGGGTCGCGCGCCGGTGGCTGGAAGCGCGCGAGCGTCTCCTGCCAGAGCCGGTGCGAACGGTCGGTCGCGGTCTCGGCACCGGCCTCGGTCCACTGGCCGAAATTGCGCCAGTCCGACACGAGCGGCGCATAGAACGCGGTGCGATAGCGCTCCATCGTGTGCGCGCAGCCGAAGAAGTGCCCGCTC
The DNA here is from genome assembly GCA_025351005.1 of Pseudomonadota bacterium. GTDB lineage: Bacteria > Pseudomonadota > Gammaproteobacteria > Steroidobacterales > Steroidobacteraceae > CAIKZZ01. The sequence goes on from JANXWS010000017.1 coordinate 6,047, forward strand.
GGCCCCACCTCCGCGACCGCGTCGAGCGCGAGGTCCGCGGGTGTCGCGCCCAGCGGCTGGAAGACCTCGGCGAACATCTGCAGCATTTCGATGTCCAGCATGAACTTCTCGTAGGACGTCGTCAGTCCGCTCTCGAGCCAGCCGGCGGCGTGCAGCATGAAGTTGCAGCCGCCGAGCAGCGCGCCCCACAGGCTCATCTGTGACTCGTAGGCGGACTGGGCGTCCGGCGTGTTCGAGGCGGTCGCGTTCGACGAGCGCCACGGCAGGCCGATGTGGCGGGCCAGCTGGCCGGCCCCGAACGAGGACTTGACGTACTCGGGCGTGCCGAAGGCGGGCGAGCCGGACTTCATGTCGACGTTAGAGGTAAAGCTGCCGTAGACGACCGGCGCGCCCGGCCGGACGATCTGCGCGAGCACGAGGCCGGCGAGCGCTTCGGCGTGCGCGAGCGTCAGCGCGCCGGCGATGGTCACCGGCGCCATCGCGCCCGCGAGCGTGAACGGCGTGATGATCAGCACCTGGCCGGCCTCGGCGAAGTTGATGATGCCGTCGGCCATCGGGATGTCGAGCTGCAGCGGCGAGTTGGTGTTGATGACGCAGGCGGTGCGCGGGTGCGCCCGGAATTCTTCCGGCGTCAGCCCGTAGGCGATCCGGATCAGCTCGAAGTTGTCGGCGATCTGGCCGGCGCCGCGCGCGTAGACGAACGGGATCTTGTCGCTCAGCATCAGCATCGCGCGCGTGGTCTCGAGGTGGCGGAACTGCACCGGCACGTCCTGCGGCTCGACGCCGCCGCCGAGCACGTGGATCACCTCGTAGCTCTGGCAGAGCTTCATGACGTTGCAGAAATCCTCGAACGTGCCGGCGCGGCGGCCGCGCTTCAGGTCCATGATGTTCGGCGGCCCGGAGGTCGGCGCGAACACCACGTGGCGGCCGTACATCGGCATGTGCCGTGCCGGGTCCTTGGCGTGCAGCGTGATCTCGCGCGGCGCGGAGGCGAGCGCGGCCGCGACCAGGCCGCGATCGATGCGCACCATCGAGGTCGACTCGTCGACCAGGGCGCCGCCCTGCGAATAGCGCCGGCGCGCCTCGGGCAGCAGCACGCGCATGCCCTGCGTCTCGAGAATGACCTGCGCCGCGTCGTGGATCGCGGCGACGTGGTCGTCCGAAAAGACCTTCAGCGGCTCGAACGGATTGGTCAGGTGGCGGTAGCTGCGCGTGCGGTCGATCGCGGGCTCGAGGCTCGCGGCGCCCGCCGGCCGGCGGCGGCCCTTGCGCTCAACTCGGTCTCCACGTTCTGACATGGTGCTGCGGCTCTGGCGGGTGCTGGAGTTCGGTCAGGGTGCGCGGACGGGGCCGCGGCGGGGGCCGCGTCGCGGGAGGTCAGTCATTCGACACCGCGAGCCGCACCGGCAAGTCGCCGGCCTGCGGCCTGGGGCCGAAATGCTCGATCAGCCACGAGCGGAAGAGCGCGATCGCCGTGTCGCTGAGCGCGTCCGGCTGCGTGACCAGGTAGTAGCCGTAGCCCTCGTCCAGCGTGACCTCGAACGGTCGCACCAGCCGGCCGGCCGCGATGTCGTCGCGGAACAGGTTCAGGTCGACGAGCGCGAGCCCTTCGCCGGACAAGGCGTACTGCACGGCGAGCAGCGCCGTATCGAACACGAGTCCGCGCTCGAAGCTGACCGATGCGAGGTTGGCCTGCCGCACCAGCTGCGCCCACATGTGGTGGCGGGGCAGGTCGGCGATGCGGACGTGGATCAGCTCGTTGTCGCGGATGAATGTGCCCAGGTCCTTGCCGGCATGACGGCGGGCGAGGTCGGGGTGGCAGAGGATGCCGAGCTTGACCGGCCACAGCAGGTCGGAGACGAGGTCCGTCACCGTCGGTTTCGAGTACACGACGGCCACGTCGACGTCGTTCGGCGGCGGGCCGACGCCGTAGGGGCTGACGAGATCGATCTCGACCTCGGCGTTGGCGCGGCGGAAGTCGCGCAGGATCGGCACCGCGAGGTGCCGCGCGAAGCTCGGCGGCATCTGCACGCGCAGCGTGCGCAGCGTCGAGGCGCCGGCATGGCGGATCTCGTCGAGGGAGTACTCGAGCCGGTCGAGCGACTTGGTCACGACCGGCAGCAGCTGGCCGCCGGCGCTCGTCAGCACCAGCGCGTGCGGGCGGCGCTCGAACAGCTGCACGCCGATCAGCTTCTCGAGCGAGATCACGTGCCGCGAGAGCGCGCTCTGCGAGATCAGCAGCGCGTTCGCGGCGCCGGTGAAGCTGCCGTGCTTCGCCACCGCCTCGAAGGCCCGGAGCGCGTTCAGCGGCAGCCAGCGTCGGTCGATCCGGACTCGGTCCATCGCCATCTCCTGAGGGCCCCCTGCGCCCGGCGGCGGCGCCAATCCCCCGGCGTCTCCGGGGCCGCCATTCTACGGGCTCGGGGCGGGGGCGGCCGGCCGGCGGCGGCGACCAGGGTATGCCGAGCGTGGGCCAACGGAGGCACCCGTGCCAATGCCTTTTTCCGATGCCGGCGATCCAATTTATCGGCTTCTATGATCCCGCCGGCTGTGGAAATCTCCCTCCCTGCGCGCCGCCGCCGGCCGCTGGAGTACGCTAGCCGCGCGCCGCGGGACAGGCCGCAGCGCGGGTCGTGCGGCGGGGTGCGGCGCGATCCGATGGCCAGCGGGTTCCGCGGCGCTGACCCCGCGCCGTTCTGTCGAGGGTGCCATGACCACCGTTCAGCTGGCGCGAGTCCCCGAGATCGTCCAGGGCGCGGGCGCGCTCGAGACGCTCGGCCAGACGCTTACCGGCCGCGTCGCGCGCGGCAGCGCCGTGCTCCTGGTCGCGGACCCCGCCCTGAAGGCGAGCGGCTTCGAGGACACCGGCCGCCAGGCGCTCTCCGGCGCCGGCTTCGGGGTCGTCGCCTTCGATGACATCCAGAGCGACCCGACCATGGCGCAGGTGGACGCCGCGGTCGCACTCGCCCGCGCCGAGCGGGTCGCGGCCGTGGTCGCGCTCGGCGGGGGCTCGGCGATGGACGTCGGCAAGACCATCGCCGGAATCGCCGGCGGCACCGAGGGCTCGGCGCACTACGGCCTCTGCGCCCACCCGTTCCCGGCGACGCGCCTCTACTCGGTCTGCATTCCGACCACGTCAGGCACCGGCTCCGAGGCGACCCGCACGGCAGTGCTCGCCGATCCGAACCATGCCAAGGTCTGGCTGTGGGGCGGCGAGCTCAAGCCGGCGCTGATCGTCCTCGACCCGGTCCTGACGACGGGGCTGCCGGCGGCGCTCACGGCCGCGACCGGCATCGATGCGCTCGTGCATGCGATCGAGGCCTCGACCAACGCGAACGCCAACGCCGCCAACGACCTCTACTGCCACCAGGCGATACGGCTCGTTGTCCAGCACCTGGTGCGGGCGGTCAACACGCCGCGCGACCTGCAGGCCCGCGCGGGCCTGCAGTGGGCGGCGACGCTCGCCGGGATCGCCATCGACAACTGCGGCACCGCGATCGCCCACAACGTCGGTCACGCGCTCGCCTCGCTCCGGCCCGTGCACCATGGCCGCGCGGTCGGGCTGGCACTGCGCGCAACGCTCAACTGGAACGTCGAGGCGGACGACGATGGACGCTTCGCCGCGGTGGCCGCGCTGATGGGCGTCGGGTCGAACGCCACGGAGCTACCGGCGGCCTTCGACCGGCTGCTGCGGGCTTCGGGCGTCAAGGTGTCGCTCGCGGGCGAGGGCCACGACCAGGTCACGGCGGCGGAGCTCGCACTGCAGATGGGCCGGCCGGAGAACGAAGCGATGCGCCGCTCCAACAGGCGCACGGTCGCGGACGCGGACCTGCTGACCTTTGCGGCCGCGGTCTTGAGCGCGAGGTGAACGAGCGTGGCTGACGACCGGCAGGTCGGCGATCGCTCGCCACCCGCGAGCGACCAGCACACCGCCCTGAAGACGATCGGGGCGGCGTGCGCATGAATGCGCGACAGCAGTCGGTGGCCGAGGGTGCGAGCGTGCACCGGATCGCCGCGATCGAGGTCAGCCACCACCGCCTCCCGCTCGACCCGCCGTTCCACGCGAGCTGGGACTCGAAGCCCAGGGTCCACTTCGACGCCACCATCGTGCGCGTGCGCACCGACACGGGCCTCGAGGGCGTCGCCTCCGGCGACCTGATGGTCGGCTTCGGCGGCCACGAATCGCTGTTCGTCGGCCACGACGTGCTCGCGCTCGAGCGCCACTACCGGGTGCTGTCGCACATTGACTTTCACTACGGGCGCTGCTGGCCGCTCGACCTCGCGCTCTGGGACCTGGCCGGCAAGATCACGGGCCAGCCGTGCTGGAAGCTGCTCGGCGGGCTGTCGCGGCGGGTGCGCGCCTACGCCTCGAGCGGCACGCTGCGCGATCCGGGCCAAATGGCCGAGTGCGCCGAGCGGATGCTGGCCCAGGGCTTCCCGGCGATGAAACTGCGCTTCCACCGCGGCGACTGGCGCGAGGACATCCGCGCGCTCGAGGCGGTCCGGGCCCGGATCGGCGACCAGCTCGAGCTGATGGTCGACTGCAACCAGGGCTGGCGCATGGCGTGGGACACCGAGCCGCCGTGGACCCTCAAGGATGCGATCACGGTCGCGCGCGAGCTCGAGCGGCTCGGCGTCTATTGGATGGAGGAGCCGCTGCACCGTGGCGACCGGGCCGGCATGCGCGCGCTCAGGGCGATGACCGACGTGCGGATCGCCGGCGGCGAGATGACGCGCCAGCTGCACGAGTTCCGCGACCTGATCACCGAGGGCTGCCTCGACGTGCTGCAGCCGGACGTGGCACTGGTCGGCGGCATCAGCGGGCTCCGGCGCGTCGCGATCATGGCGCAGGAGCACAACGTGATGTTCACGCCGCACACGTGGACCAACGGCATGGGCGTCACCGCGAATGCACACCTGTCGGCCGGGCTCACCGACGCGCCGTTCATCGAGTATCCCTACGACCCGCCGGAGTGGAGCGTCGAACGGCGCGACTTCGTGATGCGGCAGCCGCTCGGCGTCGATGCCGGCGGCTGGATCGACCTGGGCGATGCGCCGGGCATGGGTTACGCGCTCGACGAGGCGATGCTGGTGCGCACGCGGACGGGTTGAGCGCCGGCCGCGCTCAATGCTCCGGATTCGCGGCACGCGTCGCCAGGGGGCCGGATCAGGCGACCACCGGTGGCCGACAGATGCCGGGCCTTGGATGCATACACAAGCAAAACAAACGGTTCCGGCGCTCGACCGCCGGCCGACCGGCGTCCGGCCGGGACGAGCACCGCCGTGGGCAAGCCGGGCCGGTTCATGCCCGGCCGCAAATTTCAGAAGCGCAGCGACAGGCAGCTGAGGCCGCCGTCCTGTCTCCGGAACTCGCTCATCGCGAACGGCAGCGGGTCGTAGCCCAGGCCCACGAGTGCCTCGAGGAAGCGTGGATAGCCCTCGGCCACCAGCACGCGGTCGTTGACGCGCACGCAGTTCGCGGCATAGCTCTCCTCCGGCGCGAGCGCCACCTGCTCGTAGCGCCCGAATGCCGGGAACGGCGGCAGTCCCGGCGCAACCGCGAGGCGGCCGTCGCCCAGGTAGGAGATGCCGGTCTTCAGGTGCAGCAGTCCGGCAGCGCCGCGGATGTCGAGGATCGTGGCACGGCGTCCCAGGTCGTTCAGGAGCCTGGCGAGCTGGCGAGCGCCCTCGGCGTTGGTGCGCGATGAGATGCCGATCAGTACTTCGCTGTCGGTCTCGCAGACGTCGCCACCGTCGACGGTGCCCGGCGACTCGATGGTTGCGAGCTCGCGGAAGTGCGTGCGCAGCGCGACCGCGACCGCAGCGGTCTCGCCCTCGCGGGTGACGGCGCCCGGGCGCGTCATGATCGCCGCGGCCGGCGTCACGATCGCGGTGTCCTCGACGAACGTGCCGTCCGGATAACGCGCATCGGCCGGCAGGACGGTAATCGCGAGGCCGAGGGACGCGAGCCCGGTGGCATAGCAGCCGTGCTGCCCGAGCGTGGCGGCGAAGTCCGGCGCCCCTGCGGCCGCGGTCGTGATGCCGGAGGCGAAGTTTTCGCCCGGCAGCCTAAGCAGCGCGCGTGTGAAGCGCGTGCTCACCTCAGCGGCCTTTCCACTCGGGCTTGCGTTTCTCGGCGAACGCGCGGGCGCCCTCCAGCAGGTCCTCCGAGTGCAGCACCTTCTGCACCGCGCCGAGCGCATCGTGGACCTCGAACGCGGGGTGCTCGGCGACCATCTCGGTGTGCTGCAGCAGCTGCTTGATGGCCGGGAACAGCAGCGGCGGCCCATCGGCCAGCATGCGTGCGACCTCGCGCGCCTTCGCAACCGCGGTGCCCTGCGGCACGACCCAGTTGGCGAGACCCCAGTGTTTCGCCTCCGCCGCGTCCATCGGCCGGCCGGTCATCAGCAGCTCGACCGCGACGTGATAGGGGATCCGGCGCCTGAGCTTGATGCCGGCCGCGTCGGGCAGCACGCCGACCTTGATCTCGGGCAGCGCGAAGCGCGCCTGTTCCTCCATGACGATCAGGTCGGTCCCGAGCACCATCTCGAAGCCGCCGCCGTAGGCGATGCCGTTCACCGCCGCGATCACCGGTTTGTCGAGGTTGCGCGGATGATTCAATCCCGCGAAGCCGCCGCTGCCCCAGTCGGAGTCGCTGGGCTCGCCGGTGGCGGCGCCCTTGAGGTCCCAGCCGGCCGAGAAGAACTTCTCGCCGGCGCCGGTCAGGATGCCGATCCGCGCGCTGCCGTCCTGCTGGAACTGGGTCCAGACCTCGTTCAGGCGCCGGCTGGTCTGCAGGCTGATGGCGTTGGCCTTCGGCCGGTCGATGGTCACGAGCCAGATGGCGCCATCGCGCTCGACGCGGATTCCGTCAGTCATGTTGTCGCTCCCTTGCAAGTCGGATCAGCACGTCGACCGCGACCACGCCCTGTCCCAACGGCCGGACGATTAACGGATTGACGTCGAGCTCGGCGAGCTCCTCGACGTGCGCATGCGCGTAGCGGGTCACGGCGAGCACGGCGTCGACCAGCGCCGGCACGTCGCCCGCGGGCTTGCCGCGGAAACCCGCCAGCAGCCGCGCGACCCGGAGGCGGCCGAGCGCGCGCCGCACCGCCTCGGCGGTGAACGGCGGCAGCAGGCTGGTGGTGTCATCGAGGTACTCGGTCATCACGCCGCCGCTGCCGAGCACCAGCACCTGGCCGAACTGCGCGTCGACCACGATGCCGACCAGCACCTCGGCGACGCCGTCGGCAACCATCTGCTCGACCAGAACCCGGTCGGCGAGGCTCGCCAGACGCTGAGCCGCCGCGGCGGCCTCGGCGGCGCTGCGGACGTTCAGCACGACGCCACCGACCTCCGATTTGTGGGCGAGCGCGGCCGAGAGTGCCTTGATGACGACGGGGAAGCCGAGCGCTTCCGCCGCGCGCGCGGCCTCCGCCGGTGGCACCGCGCGTGCGAGCGGCACCGGCAGCCCGAACGCGGCGAGCGCCGCCTTGCCGGCATTCTCGGCGAGCGTGACCGCGTCGGCGACCGGCCGCGTCGGCCTCACGAGCGCGGGCGCGCCGCCCGCGCGCCAGGCGGCGCCCACCTGCGCCGCCTGGTCGAGAGCCTCGAGCGCCTCGCGCTGACCCTGCAGCGGCACGACGCCGGCCGCCAGCAGTCTCTCGCGCAGGCGCTTAAAGAGCGTCTCCGGCAGCGCCGCGACCAGCGCCGCGCGGGTTGGCGCGCCGCGGCTCGCCTCGATGAACTGCTCGATCGGCATCATGAAGCTCGACACGTCGGCGCAGTCGTCCGGCGGGCAGTCGAGCATGTAGGCGGCGACGTCGAAGCCCGCGTGCAGGACCGTGTCGAAGGTCGCGCGCAGCCGCTCCCGGTCGAACCACGTGTAGGTGTGGACGTCGCAGGGGTTGGCGATCGTGACGCGCTCGCCGAGGATCGTGGCAAGGCGCGCCGCCACCGGCGCCGCGAACGGCGGGAACTCGAGCGCGGTATGGCGCGCGAGGTCGGTGATCATCGCCATGTCGCCGCCCGAGGGCCCGAACACGAGCGTCTTGGGGCCCGCGAGCGGACCGCCGGCGTGCAGCACCTTCAACGTCTCGCAGAGCGCGCTCAAGGTTTCGCAGCGGGCGATGCCGGCGTCCCGGCAGAACGCGTCGAAGACCGCGTCCGAGCCCGTGAGCGCGCCGGTGTGGGTGGCCGCGACCTGCGCCGCGGCGGCCGTGCGGCCGGCCTTGACGAGCGCCACCGGCTTGCCATGGGCTCGCGCCTTGGCGATCGCCGCCGCGAAGCGGCCGACGTCCTTGACACCTTCGAGGTAGAGGCCGAACGCGCTCACGCGGGGGTCGTCGCAGAGTGCCTCGATCAGGTCCTCGACCGCGAGCCGGTCCTGGTTGCCCAGCGAGATCAGGTAGCCGATCGGCAGCGAGCGGCCGTTGAAGGTCAGCGTCAGCGAGATCGTGCCGCTCTGACACAGCAGCGCGACGCCGCGCTCTGGCCGGCCGCCGACGACCTGGTCCGGCCAGAGCGCGACGCGGTCGAAGAAGTTGATGAGCCCGTAGCAGTTGGGACCGGTGAAGGGCAGGGTGCCCGCGCCCGCGGCGAGCGCGGCCGCGAGCTCGCGGCCGCGCGGCGTGCGGGTCTCGTCGAAGCCGGACGCGAAGCAGACGAAGCCGCCGGCGCCGCGACGCGCCAGTGCGGCCGCGATCGAGGGCACCTCGGCGGCCGGCGCCGCGACGAAGGCGGCATCCGGGACCCCGGGCAGCTCGTCGACCGAGCGGTAGTAGCGGGTCGTGCCGTCCGAGTCGCGGCTCGGGTGGATGCGCCAGGTCTCGCCCTGGAAACCGATCTTGCGCCCCGCGGCTGCGACCGCGTCGGTCCAGGCGCCGCCGATCAGCGCAATGGTGCGCGGCGCGAGCAGCCTGGCTAGGCGGCCGAGGCTCATGTCAGCGACGCGCGAGCGCGAGCGCCCGCGAGCGCGGGCCCGGCCAGGCAGCGCCGTCGAAGGCGGCGCCGAGCACCGCGATGGCGCTCAGCGCCGCCGGCGGGAACGGCGCGCTGCCCGCCGTTGGCCCCTGCTGCACGTGCAGCAGCATGAACTCCGCCGTCGCAACGGGCTCGAGGCCGCCAGCGATGCGCACGTCGCAGCCGAGGTGCAGGCGCTTGGCGTCGGTGCCGAGCACGATCGCATCGATCTCGAGCGTCGCGCCGGCCTTCACCTCGTGGCGCCAGTGCATGTGCATCTCGAGCGTGTAGAGGGTGCAGCCGGTGCGGGCGCGGTAGTCGGCGCCGAGCCCGGTCCGGTCCATCAGCGCGTCGATTGCGCTGCTGAGCACGACGACGTAGTACGCGTCCCGCAGGTGGCCGTTGTAGTCGATCCACTCCGGCAGCACGGCCGCGCGGTATATCGTCGTGCCCGCCATGGCGCGGCGTCAGCCGAGCCCGAGCCGCTCGCGGACCTCGGCCGGCGACAGGATCCGTGCTCCCATCGCCTCGACGATGCCGCGGGCCTTTGCCACCAGCTGCGCGTTGCTCGCGTAGACGCCCTTGCTCAGGTAGAGGTTGTCCTCGAGGCCGACGCGCACGTTGCCGCCGCAGAGCACCGCTTGCGCGGCCCAGGGCATCTGCATGCGGCTGATCGCGAAGGCTGTCCAGATGGCGTCCGCGGGCATCGTGTTGACCATCGCGAGCAGGTGGCCGGTGTCGGCCGGCATGCCCCAGGGAATGCCCATGCAGAGCTGGACGAGCGGCGGTGCGACCACCAGCCCTTCCCTGATCAGTTGTTTCACGAACGACAGGTTGCCGGTGTCGAAGATCTCGAACTCCGGCTTGACGCCGAGCTCCTTGCAGATCGCGGCGCCCTCGCGCAGGTAGCCCGGCGTCGAGATGTAGGCGCGGTTGGCGTCGCCGAAATTGAGGCTGCCGCTGTCGAGCGTGCAGATGTCGGGGCGATACAGGCCTTCGTGGCACAGGTCGATCACATGGCGCATGCGCTCCCGCTGGGTGCAGAAGTCGCTGCCCGGAGCCGGCGTGTCCTCGAGGCCGTGCTCACCGATGACGATGTAGCCGCCCATGCCGCAGGTCAGGTTGACGAGCACGTCGCTGCCGCTGTCGCGGATCGCCTTGACCACCGCGCGGTAATGGCGCGTCTCCATGCTGAACACGCCGCTGTCGGGGTCGCGCACGTGGATGTGGACGATCGCCGCGCCCGCCTCGGCCGCGGCGATCGCGGCGGCCGCAATCTCGGCTGGCGTCACCGCGCAGTGCGGGCTCCGGGTCACCTTGCTGTCGTCGCCGGTGATGGCGCAGGTGATCATCACATCGGTGTTCATGGCGCTCGCCTCCCGGCGTCGGTCCATCATATTATCGCGCCCATAATATTTACGCCACCAGCGCCGGAAGCCCGCCGGCGGCGCGGGCGGCGTGGGATAATCGGCCCCACTGGGGAGGATGGCGATGAAGAAGACGCTCGGCGGCTACCTGGTCGAGGCGCTCGAGGCGCACGGCGTGCGGCACGTCTTCGGCATCCCGGGCGTCCACAACCTCGAGCTCTACCGCGGGCTCGCCGCCTCCGGGATCCGCCACGTCGCTGGCCGCCACGAGCAGGGGCTAGGGTTCATGGCCGACGGCTATGCGCGTGTCTCGGGCCGCCCCGGGGTTTGTTTTACGATCACCGGTCCCGGCCTCACCAACATCACGACCGCGATGGCGCAGGCCTACGGCGACTCGATCCCTCTCGTCGTCATCTCGAGCGAGAACAAGACGGTTGAGCGCGGCACCGGCCGCGGCTTCCTGCACGAGCTCCCCGACCAGCTGGGGGTGGCCGCGCGGGTCGCAGGGCAGAGCCATCGCGTCGAACGCCCGGAGGAGCTGCCGGGCGTGCTGGAGCGCACCTTCGACGGCCTCGCGGCCGGCCGGCCGCGGCCGGCCTACATCGAGATCGCGCGCGACGTGCTCTCAGCCGACGCCGCCGGCTTGCCGCTGCCGGCGGCCGGGGCACGTGCAGCGCCGCCGGCCGCGAGCGCTCTGGCCATCGGCGCCGCGGCACGCAGCCTCGCCCGCGCGCGCTCGCCCGTGATCCTCGCCGGCGGCGGCGCGCTCAAGGCCGCGGCCGAACTCCGCCGCCTCGCCGAGGCGCTCGGCGCGCCGCTCGTGATGACGGTCAACGCCCGCGGGCTGCTGCCCCCCGGGCACCCGCTCGCGGTGCCGATGAGCCCGTCGCTCGATGCGGTGCGCGCGCTGATCGCCGCCGCCGACACCGTGCTCGCGGTCGGCACCGAGTGCGGACCGACCGACTACGACATGTTCTCGGTGAGCGAATTCCCGTCCCCGCCGGACCTGATCCGCATCGACATCGACGCGGCGCAGCTCGAGCGCAGCGTGCGGGCGGGGCAGCCGCTGCACGCCGACGCCGCGCAAGCGCTCGGCGCGATCCTGGCGCACGACCTGGGCGCCGCACGGCCCGGCCACGGCGCGGCGCGTGCGGCCGCGGCGCGCGCGGCGGCACTCGCCTCGCTGGCGGCACCGATGCGCCGCCAGATCGCGTTTCTGGACGCGATCCGGGACGCGGTGCCCGGGGTCACCATCGTCGGCGACTCCACCCAGGCGGTGTACGCCGGCAACCTCGGCTTTGCTGCGGCGGCACCCGGGAGCTGGTTCAACAGCGCCACCGGCTACGGCACGCTCGGCTACGCGCTGCCGGCCTCGACCGGCGCCTGGCTCGCCGCGCCCGAGCGCCCGGTCGTGTGCCTGGCCGGCGACGGCGGGCTGCAGTTCTCGCTCGGCGAGCTCGCGGGCCCGCGCGACGTCGACGCCTGGTCGGCGATCGTGGTCTGGAACAACCATGGCTACCGCGAGATCAAGGCCTCGATGCTTGCGGTCGGCATCGAGCCCGAGGGCGTAGACGTGCAGCCGCCGGAGTTCGACCTGCTGGCGCGCGCCTACGGCTACGCCCACCGCGCGATCGACGGGCCGGAAGCGCTCGAGCGCTCGCTCCGGGACTTTGCCCAGGGCCGCCAGGTGGTCGTGCTCGAGGTCCTGGCCGAGGCCTTCGAATGACCCGCCGCTTCGCCCCGTTCGTGGAGCGGATCGCCCACGAGGGCGGCAACGACCCGTGGGCGCTGCACTGGGAGGCGCGCCACGCGGCCGCGCGCGGCGAGGACGTGATCGTCCTCAGCGTCGGCGACCCGGACCTGTCGACGCCGGTACCGGTGGTCGAGACCGCGGTCGCGAAGCTGCGCGCGGGCGACACGCACTACACCGAAAGCGGTGGCCGCCCGGCGCTGCGCTCGGCGATCGCCGCGCAGCACCGGCAGCGCACCGGCCAGGCGGTCACCGCCGACAACACGGTCGTGCTGTCCGGCACGCAGAACGGCCTCTTCGTGGCCTCGCTCTGCCTCGCCGGGCCCGGCGACGAGGTGATCGCGATCGACCCGATGTACACGACCTACCCGGCGACGATCCGGGCCTCCGGCGCGACGCTGGTGCGCGTGCCGGCAACTGCGTCGGCCGCGTTCCGCCCGGACCTCGCGGCGCTCGAGGCGGCGGTCACCCCGCGCACGCGCGCGGTGTTCCTCGCGACGCCCAACAACCCGACCGGCGTGGTCCTGTCGGTGGCCGAGGTCGACGCCCTGGCCTCGATCGCGCGCCGCCACGGACTGTGGCTGGTTTCCGACGAGGTCTATGCGGGCGTCGTCGACGGCGGCTCCGTGCCGAGCCTCGCGACGCGGCTGCCCGAGCAGGTGCTGACGGTCGGCAGCCTGTCGAAGACCCACGCAATGACCGGCTGGCGCGCCGGCTGGATCGTGGGCCCGGGCGATTTCATCCGCCACGCCGACGCGCTCGCGCAGTGCATGCTCTACGGCCTGCCGGGGTTCATCCAGGAGGCCGCGATCACCGCCCTTGCAATGGCGCATGCGGCCGAGGCCGAGGTGCGCGACTACTGCCGCGTGCGTCGCGAGCTGTTCTTCCGGGAGCTCCGCGACGTGCCCGGCATCCGGGCGTACTGGCCGGACGCCGGCATGTTCATGCTGCTGGACGTGCGCGCGAGCGGACTGCCGACCGCGGACTTCGTGCGCCGGCTGTACGCCGCCGAACACGTTTCGCTGCTCGACGGTGCCGCCTTCGGCCGCGAGACCGAGGGCTTCGTGCGCGCCTGTTACGCCGCCGACGAGGCCGCGCTGGTCGAGGCGGCGCGGCGCATCCGGCGCTTCTGCGTCCGGCTGGCCGCCGGCTGAGGGCGCCGGCGGCGGTTGCTCTCAGAGCCTATAGGTCGCCGTGATCCCGATCGTGCGCGGCCGGAACGTGAACCGGTTCTGCTGTACCGAGGTCGCCAGCGGCGGCGTGTTTGCGGCATAGGACGGCGCGTTGATGTCGGTCTGCACGAGCGCGTAATTGAGAGTGGTGCGCGAGTCGAACAGGTTGTCGACGAACATGTTGACCGACCAGGAACGCAGGTTGACGCCCGCGCGCAGCGAGGCGAATGACGTTGCCGGCAGCGTGGTGGAATTCGGGTTGAACTGGGTCGTGTTGGCGGGATCCTGGACCGCGGCCAGCCACGGATTGCGGCTCGCGTATTCCCAGTCGAAGCGCACGAAGCTGTCGAACCCGGCGGCGGTGAAGTTGTACTGGGCGCCGGTCGCGACGTTCCACGGCGCATTCGTGCCGGGGCTGTAGTTGATGGCCGCCTCCCCGGATATGGCGTCGCCGGCCTGCGCCAGGGCCGACGTCGGCGACACCGAGGTCTTCGAGTAGCGCGCGTTCGTGTAGCCGACCGACATGTCGAGCGAGAAGCCCGCGCCGAGCACGGCTTCCGCCTGGATGTCGAAGCCCTTTGCGACCGCCGTACCGGTGTTGTCGGTGTACTGGAAGCCGCATTGACCGGGCACGTAGACGTTCTGCTGGATCTGGTTCCACTTGATGTAGTAGACGCTCGACGCGACCCGCAGCTTGCTCGTGAAGCTGTTCTTCGCACCGAGCTCGTAGCTCTGGGTGGAGTCGGACTTGAAGTCGAGCGGCGTCACGCCGCACAGCGCCACCGGCAGCGGCGCATTGACTCCGCCGGGCCGGAAGCCCTTGGCGTAGGTGGCGTAGTACAGGTTGTTGGGGTCGGCCTGGAACGACGCGCCCAGTTTCGGGGTGAAGGCGTTTTCCTCGTAGTTGCCGGCGTGCGTGCCCGGACCGCTGTTCTCGAAGCCGTTGGCGATGTGGTTGAGGTCGAAGGACATCTTGGCGAAACGGCCGCCGGCCGTCAGCTTGAAGCGGTCGGTAACGCTGAAGGTCGCTTCGCCGAAGCCCGCGATCTGGCGGTCGTGGCTGGTGTTGTGGTTGTAGTAGATGTCGCAGGCCGGGAAGCCCAGGTTGCTCGGACCGACGCCGTTGCAGTAATACCAGTTGCCATTGCCGCTGGCGTCCTGGAACAGCGGGTAGTTGTGGGGATCGATGCCGAACAGGGCATTCCAGAACGGCACGATCTGCGGGTCGTTGAGTTCTTCGATGCTGAGCTCCTTGGCGAGCGACCAGAACGCACCAACCGTCCACTTCCAGCGGCTCGAGTCCGAGGTCGACTGCAGCCGGATCTCCTGGGTGACGCTCTCCTGCTGGTTCGTCATCTTGTTCGGCGTCGCGTAGCCCGGGAACAGCAGCTGACCCGTGGTCGGGTCCTTGAGCGGGTGGATGCCATTCGCGTCGAGCAGCGGATACCACGAGCAGCCGCTGGTCGGCGAGAACGGTGTGCTCGAGGCCGAGCCGCAGGAGCCGATGTTCCACACCTGCGACTGGTAGTAGGCGAGGTCGTAGACCGTTCCAAGGTAGGCAGTCTGCTCGGCGCGGTGGTAATACGAGGTGTTCGACACGAGCCGGGCCGTGCCGATGTCCACCTCCACCTTCAGCGACGGCAGATAGAACTCGTCCGGCACCGGGTAGCGTTCCGGCGAGCCGTTCACGAGGCGGCTGCCGGAGGAGTACGCCGGCCAGTACGTCGACTGGTCGTGCTTGCGGACGTCCTGGTACATCACGGCCGGCGTGATCGTGACGCCCTCGACCGGCCGGATGATGAACGCGAGCCGCCCGGCGACCGAGCTGGCGTGGTTGGCGTTGTGGTCGACGACCGCGAGCGTATCCGGGTTGATGCGGTCTATGTAGCCGCCGTCGTAGCGATACCAGATGCTGGCCCGGTAGCCGAGCACGCCGTCGACGATCGGGCCGCCGTGCGCGATGCCGCCTTCGTAGCTCGGATCCCCGCCGCGCGTGCTCGACACCTCGGCGCGCGCGTAGGTCGACTCCTTGGTCAGGCTCGGCTGCGTCATGATGTAACGCACCGTGCCGCCCTCGGAGCCCGCCCCGAACAGGGTGCCCTGCGGCCCGCGCAGCACCTCGATCCGGTCGAGGTCGAAGGCCTTCGGCAGCGTGTCGTCCGGGTTGAAGCCGAGCGCGCGCATCTGGATCGGCGTGTCGTCGATGTAGATCCCGGTCGTGCCGGCGCCGCCGGACGAGGAGATGCCGCGGATCGAAATCGCGTTGGTGCCGGAGGTGTCGATCGTGACTCCGGGCGTGAAGCGCACCACGTCGGTGAAATCCTTGATGCCCTTGGCGTCGAGCGCGTCCTGGGTCAGCGCCGTGACGCTGAGCGGCACCTTGCTGAGCGACTCCTCGTGGCGCGTCGCGGTGACTACGATTTCCTCGATCTCGCCCTTGCTGTCGGTCGCCAGCGCCGGCGCCGCGAGCATGCACGCGGCCGCGCCGCTCGCTGCGACAATGAGACCGAAGCTTCGACGTCCGCTGTAATGCGTCATGGCCTTGACCCCCACCCTGATGTTGTGTCGATTCCGCGATCGCGGCCGCCGCACCGATGGCGGCGGCCGAACATGTCTCACGCCTGCAGCAGCACCGCTGCGTCCGCGTCCCAGCTCAGGTACACCTCGTCGCTCCAGTCGATCGTCCATTCGAGCGTGCGGCGCTCGTTCTGCGCGAACGCCGTCAGCAGCTTGCCGCTTGCGGTCTTGATCTGGTAGGTCGAACGGTTGCCGAGGTAGCCGAGCTCCCAGACCACGCCTTTCAGCTGATTGCTCGAGCCGTCGCCGGCCGGCGTCTTGGTGAGACGGATCTTCTCCGGCCGCACCGCGACCCAGACCTGCTGGCCGACGCTGCAGTGGCCGCCGTTGTCGACGCTGAGGTCGCAGCCGAGCTCGGCGCTGTGCACGGTCACGAGCCCGGGCGCCGAGCCCGTCACGGTGCCCTCGAGCAGGTTGGCATTGCCGAAGAAGTCTGCGACGAAGCGCGTCTTCGGGAACTCGTAGACCTCCGCCGGCGTTCCCACCTGGATGACGGCGCCGTGATCCATGACCGCGATGCGGCTGGACAATGCCATCGCCTCGTCCTGGTCGTGGGTGACGACGATGAACGTGATGCCGACCTCGTACTGCAGGTCCATCAGCTCGAATTGTGTGCTCTCGCGCAGCTTCTTGTCGAGCGCCGACAGCGGCTCGTCGAGCAGCAGCACCTTGGGCCGGCGGATGAGCGCCCGCGCGAGCGCGACGCGCTGCCGCTGACCGCCCGACAGCTGGTGCGGCTTGCGGCTGCCGAAGCCGCCCAGCTGCACCATCTCGAGCGCCTCGGCGATGCGCTGCGCGCGCGTGGCCGGGTCGAGCCCGAGGCGCTTCAGGCCGTAGCCGACGTTCGCCTCGACCGACATGTGCGGGAAGAGCGCGTAGGACTGGAACATCATGTTCACGGGCCGCTCGTAAGGCGGCACGTCCGTCATGTCGACGTCGTCGATGACGATGCGGCCGGCAGTCGGGGTCACGAAGCCGGCGAGCATCCTGAGCAGCGTCGTCTTGCCGCAGCCCGAGGCGCCGACCAGCGCGAACATCTCGCCCCGGTAGATCGAGAGGCTGACGCTGCCGACCGCGGCGAGGGCACCGTAACTCTTGCCGATGCCCTCCAGCACGATCTGCGGCCGCGCCGCCGGGTCGAGCCACGGCCGATCGACGCCGGCCTGTCTCTGTGAGGCGATCACCGCGGAGGCCCCCCTGCGCACGCGCGGCGTTTGCCGCGCCTGATCGAGCCTACCGGAGCCGTGGCCATCGTGGCAGCTCCGCGCCTAGCGATCCGCCGGCGGCGTCAGGCGCCGCCGCTCGGGCGCGAAGAACGGCCGCTCGACCACCTGCGCCCTGACCATGCGCCGCTCCCAGACCAGCTCCCGGTTGAGGTAGATGTCGGCCCAGACGGCGTGGCCGGGTGCGAAGCAGGGCGCCTCCACCATCGCGAGCGCGATGTTGCGCTTGCAGGTCGGCGACCACGCCGCGGACGTCACGCTGCCGACCTCGCGGCGGCCGCCGGCGTCGGCGTACAGCAGCGCATGGTGCGCGGGCTTGTTGCCGCCGACGTCGAGCCCGACCAGCTGGCGGCGCGGTCCGCGCTGCCGCTCCGCGAGCAGCGCCCGCCGGCCGTTGAAATGCGGCTTGTCGAAATCGACCAGCCAGCCGAGGCCGAGCTCGAGCGGCGAGCGGTCGCGGCCGACGCGCACCGTGTGCTCGGCAGAGACGAAGTCGACGTTCGGCAGCAGGAAGCCGGCCTCGATGCGAGCCAGGTTCAGCGCCTGCGAGCCGATCGCGCGGATGCCGCGGCTCTGGCCCGCCGCCATCAGCTCGTCCCACGCGGTGAGTGCGTCGGCCGGGCGCATCCACAGCTCGTAGCCGAGATCGCCCGTGAAGCCGGTGCGCGAGGCCAGCAGCGGCCTTCCGCGGACCACGAACTCGCCGAGCTCGAACGGCTTCAGCCGCTCGATGCCGCTGAGCCCGAAGCGCTTGAGCACGCAGCAAGACGTCGGGCCCTGCACCGCGAGCGCCGCGATGGCCTCGGTGACCTCCTCGATCTCGACGTCGAAGCCGAGCGCCGAGTCCGAGAACCAGTCGAGCTGGCGCTCGGCCGTGCAGACGCGGAAGTCCTGCGCCCCGAAGCGGAACACCGTGCCGTCGTCGATGATGTGACCGGAGTCATTGCACCAGACGACGTAGCTGACGCGCCCGACCTTGAGCCTGCGGACGTCGCGGGTGACCAGCCGGTTCAGGTAGCGCTCGGCGTCCGGGCCCGAGACGCGGTACTTCACCATCGGCGTCAGGTCGTAGAGCGTCACGGCGTTCCTGATCGCGAAATACTCCTGCTCGACGCTCGTGAACACGTCGACCGTGGTGTAGCCCGCCCAGGCGACGAACTGGTCGTTCTGCTGCAGCGCGCGGGTGCGGGCGTCGAACGGCGTCTCGAGCAGCGGCTTGCGGAAGTGGTGCAGCGGCAGCGGTTCGGCGCGCATCTCAGGCCGCCTCCGCGAGCACGCGGCGCGCCGCGTTCCGCCCTGCGATGCCCATGACGCCGCCGCCCGGATGGCAGCTCGCCCCGCACAGGTACAGTCCCGCGACCGGCGTCTGGTGCTGGGCCGCGCCCGGTACCGGGCGCACCATGTAGAACTGGTCGAAGGCGAGCTCGCCGTGGTGCCAGTGGCCGCCGGTCGCCCCGAACTCGCGCTCCAGGTCGGCCGGCGTCAGCAGCTCCTCGGCGAGGATCAGAGCGCCGATCCCGGGCGCGTGCGCCTCGAGCACCGCGCGGATCGCCGCGGCGAACCCCGCGCGCTCGCCGGCCCAGCCGCCCTCCGGCGCGTACGGTGCGTACTGCACGATCGCCGACAGCACGTGCCGGCCGGCCGGCGCGAGCGCCGGGTCGTTGAGGGTCGGCACCGTGATCTCGAGCGCCGGTGCCCGCGACCACTCGCCGTACTTGCTGTGGTTCCAGGCGCGTTCGACGTAGTCGAGCGAGGGCGCGACCAGCAGCCGGCCGCCGAGCGCGTGCCGCCCGACGCCGGTGAACACCGGCGCGCGCTCGAGCGCGAGGTGGAACTTGGCCGCGAGCCCGCGGCTCCGGTAGTGGTCGACGCGGCGCACGAAACCGGTGTCGAGATGCTCGGGCCCGAGCAGGCGCAGGAACGTGGTCCTGGCATCGGCGTTGGAGATCACGCGGCGGGCGCCGAGCGTCTCGCCGGACTCGAGCACGACGCCGCTGGCCCGGTCGTTGCTGACCTCGATGCGCTTCACGGCGGCGCCGGTGCGGATCGTCGCCCCGGCGTGCCGCGCCGCGTTCGCGAGCGCCTCGCTGACCGCGCCCATGCCGCCGACGGGCTGGGCGAGCGCGGCGCTGCCGGCGGCCCGCGTCGCCGCAAGCCGGTAGAGGAGCGTCAGCACCGTGCCGGGAGCCCGCGGCCCGAAGTTGGTGCCCAGCACGGCGTCGAGTCCGAGCGCGCCCTTGAGGAGCGGCGTCCCGAACTCGTCGTCCAGCAGATCGTAGGCGTTCATGCCGATGATGCGCAGGAACTCGCGCATGTCGCGCCGACCGAGCAGCCGGAGCCTGAGCGCGAGCGTCCCGAGCGCGCGCCGGTCGCTCCACGACGCGGTGCCGAGGCGGGGCGGCGGCAGAGCCAGCAGGCCCTGCAGCAGGCCCGCAAAGCGGCCGAGCCGGGCCTCGAACGCGGGCCAGGCGCGCGCGTCGGCGGCCGAACAGGCGTCGAGCGCCGCGCGCTCCCCGAGCGCGAGCGGCCGGCCGTCCTCGCTCAGCGCGGTGCTCGGCAGCGCGCGACCCGCGAGCCTGAGTCCGTGCTCGGGCAGGCCGAGTTCGGCGATGAGCGCGGCCGGCATCTGGTGCAGCAGGTGGGCGCCGGCCGACACCCGGAATCCCGGCGCGAACTCGCGCGTCACCGCGAGTCCGCCCACCCGCTCCGCGGCCTCGAGCACGAGCACCGAGCGCCCGGCGCGGGCGAGGGTCGCGGCACAGACGAGCCCGTTGTGGCCGGCGCCGATGACGATCACGTCGTGCGGCGACGACGGGGCGGCGGCGCTCACTGCAGCGCCCCGCGGCCGAGATCGGCGAGCACGCGGCGTGCGGCGTTGGCGCCCGGCGCGCCCATCACGCCGCCGCCCGGGTGAGTGCAGGAGCCCGACAGGTACAGGCTCCGCACCGGCGTGCGGTACTGCGCGTAGCCGGGCACCGGGCGGTTGAACAGCAGCTGGTCCATCGTCAGCTCGCCCTGGAAGATGTTGCCCTCGGTGAGCCCGACCTCGTTCTCGATATCCCAGGGCGTGCGGATCTCGGCGTGCAGGATCAGGCTCTTGAAGTCCGGGCTTTGTCTTGCGATCGCGTCGATGACGGTGGCACCGAATTCCTGCCGGCGGGCGTCCGTCCAGGGGCCGGCGGCCAGCCGGTAGGGGCAATACTGCACGAACACGGACATGTAGTGCTTGCCGTCGGGCGCCATCGTCGGGTCGATCTGCGAGGGGATCAGCATGTCGACGTACGGCGCCGCCGACCAGCGGCCGTCCTTCCAGTCGTCGTAGGCGCGCTCCATCATGGCAATCGAGTCAGTGATGTGCAGGTCGCCACGGATGCAGGGCGAGCCGGCCGGGATCGCCGGGAAGGTCGGCAGGCCATCGAGCGCGATGTTGAGCTTGCCCGACGAGCCACGGATCTTGAAGCGCCGCACCGCCGTCAGGAACTCCTCGGGCAGGTGCTCGGGTGCGACGGCGTCGAGGAAGGTACGCTTGATGTCCAGGTTCGAGATCACGGTCGAGGCCTCCAGCTCCTCGCCGCTCGCGAGCGCGACGCCGCGGGCGCGACCGTTGCGGACCAGGATCTGCGCGACCGGCGCCCCGGTCCGCACCGCGCCACCGCTCGCCGCCAGCGAGGCCGCGAGCGCGCCGCTCACCGCCCCCATGCCGCCGCGCGCGAAGCCCCAGGCGCCGACCGTCTCGTCGATGTCGCCCATGTAGTGGTGCAGCAGCACGTAGGCGCTGCCCGGCGAGCGCGGCCCGAGCGCCGTGCCGATGATCGAGCTGCCGGCGAAGTGCGCCTTGACGATCTCGGTGTCGAAGTACTCGTCGAGGAAGTCGGCCGCGCTCATGGTCCAGAAGCGGATCGTGTCGTACATCCGCTGCTCGCCGACGCGGTACAGCCGCTGGCCCAGGTAGAGGAGCTCGCGGATGTCGCGCGGCCGGAACGAGGTCGGGTCGGGCGGCTCGTGCAGCAGGAGCGGCTTGATGAACTTGCACTGCCTGAGGACGTCGCGCGAGAAGCGCGTGTAGGCCTCGGCGTCGCGCTGCGAGTGTCGGGCGATCTCGCGCCTGAGCGCGTCGTGGTTGTCGTACAGCGCGAGGTGGCCACCGTCCCGCATCATCGTGCAGCCGCCCTCGTAGGGGATGATCTGCAGCCCGAAGCGCGGCAGCTCGAGCGTTCGCATGATCTCGGGCCGGAGCAGGCTGCAGACGTAGGAGCAGTTCGAGTAGGTGAAGTCCCGGTACAACCTGCGGCTGACGGCAGCGCCGCCGACGTAGTCGTTCTGCTCGAGCACCAGCACGTCGAGACCGGCGCGCGCCAGGTAGCAGGCGGCGACCAGCCCGTTGTGGCCGGCGCCGACGACGATGACGTCGTGGCGTCGGCGGCCGGCGGCGGGCATGGGCGCGGGAGCCTGCTGCCTGCTCAGGCCGGGACCCTGTCCGCCCGGCGGCTGCGCAGCGTCAGGTCGACCGCAACCTGGAAGCCGCGCAGCGTGTCCGCGAGGCAGGAGTCGTCGTGCGCCGCCGAGATGAACCACGGCTCGCGCGAGTCCGGCTCGCACAGCACGCCCTCGTCGTGCAGCAGCTGCGCCAGAGCGTCGTAGAACGCGTAGTCGCTGCTCTTCCAGGCGCGATAGTTGCGCGGCGGGTCGGCCGCGAAGTACAGCCCGAACATCGACGGGTGGCCGACGAAGCTGTGCGGGATGCCGCGCGCCGCGAGCACCGTCGCCATGCCCTTCATCAGGCGCCGGCCGTAGTCGGCGATGCGCTCGAGCGCATCCGTCTCGTCGAGGATCTCGAGGCACTTCTCGGCCGCGGCGAGCGACACCGAGTGGGCGGTGTAGGTGCCGCCGTGAGCGACGCCGCGCCCGAGCTTGCGCATGATGTCCGTGCGCCCGGCGAGCACCGAGATCGGGTAGCCGTTTGCGACCGCTTTCGCGAAGGTGCAGAGATCGGCGTTGACGCCGTAGAGCTGCTGCACGCCGCCGCGCGCGACCCGGAAGCCGGTCTTGACCTCGTCGATGAACAGCAGCACGCCGTGGCGGTCGCAGAGCGCGCGGGCCGCGCGCAGGTACTCGGGCTCCGCGGCAATGCCGAGGCAGTTGCCCATGATCGGCTCGATCAGCATGCAGGCGATCTTGCCGGCGTTGCGCCGGAAGGTGTCCTCGAGCTGGTTCAGGTCGTTCGCCTGCACGAAGTGCGCGAAGCTGCGGACGCCGAGTGGGATGCCCTGGCTGTACGGACGCACCTCGGGCTCGCCGACCTGGCCCCACTTCTCCATCGGCGTGTACCACATCGCGGCGTCGAACAGGCCGTGGTAGCTGCCCTCGAGGATGATGTAGTCGTCCTTGCCGGTGTAGGCGCGCGCGAGCCGGAGGCCCGCCATCACCGCCTCGGTGCCGGAGTTCGAGAAGCGCACCAGCTCGGCGGCCGGCACCATCTTCGCGATGCGCTCGGCGACGCGGAACTCGCGCTCGGTGGAGAGCGCGAACACGCCGCCGACCTGCATGCCCTCGCGCGCCGCCGCATCGACGCGCGCATCGGCGTAGCCGAGGATCGCGGGGCCGTAGCCCAGCCGGTAGTCGACGTAGCGGTTGTCGTCGAGATCGGTGATGCGTGCGCCGCGCCCCTCCTTGACGTAAATGGTCTTGTCCTCGCCCCAGTAACGGAAGTTCGAGGCGACACCGAGCGGCAGCCGCGTGACCGCCTTCTTCCAGTGCGCGTTGCTCTTCGTCAGGTTGCGCGGCATGGCGGGTCCCTCGGTCTGGCCGCAGTGCCGGCGGCGGGTCGGCTCGCGGGGGCGGCGGCGGCGAATGAATGCAGAGATTTTATATGATCATATAACTGCACGCGAGCCTGCACTGCAGCATCTGCGTCGGCGCGAGCGGTCGTCCTTGGTCTGCTGTATAAGAATCATAACTAACTGTTTTATAACATTAAAAACTGATCATTTTGGCACCGGTCCGGACTCTATCCGGGCTTGCCCGGCAGGGCCTTTCAGGCGTAAATTGAATATTCGTACAACAGATGACAGGGGCGCGACGGATGGCCACCGCAGCACACCGTGACAGCGATCGGGCGGACGCGCCGGCGGCGCGCCGCGCGTTGCCGGCGTGGGTCTACGACCACCCCGAGATGACCCGCCTCGAGGTCGAGCGCATCCTGCGGCCGAGCTGGCAGATCGGCGCGCACGTGAGCTCGGTGCCGCACCCGGGCGACTTCGTGACCTTCGACCTCGGCGCCGACAGCATCGTCGTGCTGCGCGACAAGCAGCGGCAGCTGCGCGCCTATCACAACGTCTGCCGCCATCGCGGCGCGCGCCTGCTCGACGGCAGCGGCCGCTGCCCCGGCACGATCGTCTGCCCGTACCACGGCTGGTCGTACACCTACGACGGCGCGCTGCTCGGCGTGCCGGGCCGGGACACGTTTCCGGACCTCGACCGCGCGAGTCACGGGCTGAAGCCGGTCAAGGTCGAGGTGCTGCTGGGCTTCGTGTTCGTCTGCCTCGCCGGCGACCCGCCGCCGCTCGCCGCGCGCTTCGAGCCGTTCCTCGAGGAGCTCGCGCCCTACCGCTTCGAGGCGATGGTGCCGCTGACGCCGGTCACGCACGAGGAGTGGGACGTCGACTGGAAGATCGCGATGGACAACTACCTCGAGTCCTACCACGTGCCGATCGGCCACCCGGGACTCAACCGGATGTTCACGCCCGACTACGACGACCAGAAGGGCGCGAGGGGCATCGCCCGCGGCACCAGCTGGCTGCGCGAGCAGCCTTCGCGACGCTGGAGCGAGCGCCTCTACCAGCAGCTGGTCGGCCCCACGGTCACGCACCTGCCCGAGGAGCTGCGCCGCGCCTGGCGGTTCTACAGCCTGCTGCCAAACCTCGGCATCGACGTCTACCCCGAGCTCATGGACTTCTTCCAGGTGCTGCCGCGCGGCCCGGGCAAGTGCTCGATCCGCTACGCGATCTTCGGCCTGCCGGACGAGCGTCGCGAGATGCGCGTGCTGCGCGCGCTCAGCAACCGCATCAACAACCAGGTCAACAACGAGGACCGGGCGCTGTGTGCGCGCGTGCAGCGCGGCCTGCAGTCGCCGAGCTACACGCCGGGACCGCTGTCGAGCATCGAGACGTGGATGACCGAGTTCCACGCGCTGCTCGAGCGCAACATACCGGAGATCCGGTTGCCGACGCCGCCGGCGCGCTTCGCCTGACGGACGCCAGGTCTGCGACGAGTGGACGCCCAGAGGCCCGACGATCCGACCGCCGGCGACTGCAACGGCCTCGGGCGGCTGGAGCGCACGCTGCCGAGCAGCTGGTACTTCGATCCGGTGCAGCATGCGCGCGAGCTCGAGCGGATCTGGTATCGGCACTGGGTCTACCTGTGCCGCGCCGCGACGGTCGCCGACGTGCAGTCGTACCGGACGTTCACGATCGGCAGCCAGCCGCTCGTCGTGGTGCGCGGCGAGGGCGGCGTGCTGCGGGCGTTCTACAACACGTGCCGTCACCGGGGCGCGACGCTGTGCCCGGAGCCCGCCGGCCGCCTGCCGGCGCGCTCGATCACCTGCCCGTACCACGGCTGGACCTACCGGCTCGACGGCGGGCTCGCGCGGATCCCGTCGGCCGGACGACCGCACTACGTGGATGTGCAGGGCACGCGGCTGTACGAGGTGGCGCTCAAGGTGTGGCGCGGATTCGTCTACGTCAACCTCGGCGACCCGGAGCGCACGCTCGCTGACAACTTCAATGCCAACCTCGAGCAGTTCGCGCGCTGGCCGCTCGAGGAGCTCGTGATCGGCCGCAGCCTGACGAAGCGCCTGCGCTGCAACTGGAAGGTATTCTGGGAGAACTACAACGAGTGCCTGCACTGCCCGGGCGTGCACCCGGGGCTCACGGGGCTCGTGCCGATCTACCGCCGCGGCATCATGGAGCCACGCGACGACCCCGCGTTTGCGGAGCACGCGGGCAGCCCCGACCCGCTGCACCGGGGCGGGCTCAGGGCGGGCGCCGCGACCTGGTCGATGGACGGCCGCTCGCTCGGCCACGAATTCGCCTCGCTCTCGCCCGAGGAGCGGCGCGTCGGCTACCACTACATGACGAGCCTGCCGTCGCATTACCTGGTGCTGCACGTCGACCACGTGCGCTCGTCCCGGCTGCTGCCGTTGGGCCCGGAGGAGACCGAACTCAGCATCGAATGGCTGTTTCCGGCGGAGACGCTGGCCGACCCCGCGGCCGACATCGCGCGTGTCTGCGACTTCTCGGCCCAGGTGATGGCCGAGGACGGCGCCGTCTGCGAGCTCGCGCAGCGCGGGCTGCACGCGGCGGCCCACGAGCGCGGCATGCTGATGCCCGAGGAGTACGACGTCTACCGCTTCGAGCAGTGGGTCCGGGACGCACTCGCGCCGGCGCCCGTCAATCCCGATCGCTGAAGGCGGCCGCGACTGCCGCCGCAGTCGTGTCCTTCACGGCATCACCCGATCGAGCCGCGCGGTGGCGTTGCGCCGCGCCGCCCACGGGCGCACGACGTCCGTGGTCCACGGTTGCGCCGCGCGACGAGCGCACGTCTCCCGGCTGCAACCGGGCACCGGGAACCCGCGCCCGGACGAGCGTCGGGAGCACGACGTCCGCGCGACTGCCGATCCAGG
Source organism: Pseudomonadota bacterium (assembly GCA_025351005.1). Classification (GTDB taxonomy): domain Bacteria; phylum Pseudomonadota; class Gammaproteobacteria; order Steroidobacterales; family Steroidobacteraceae; genus CAIKZZ01. The sequence continues at coordinate 31,777 of JANXWS010000017.1, forward strand.
TCCCGACGCAGGCCTGGCGGTCCCGGCGACAGCCTCGCAACTCAGCCCGGGTGCCGGCCAACGCGGCCGCGCCCGGGTGTCGAGGCGCCCCTCGCTACTTGGCGGCCTCGTACTTGAACGACACCTTGACCTTGGCGCGGTAGGCCTTGATCTTGCCGTTCTCGATCAGCAGGTCGAGCTCCCCTATCTCGGCGACCCGCAGGTCGCGCAGGGTCTTCGCGGCTCGCTGCACCGCTGCGGCAGCGGCCTTTTCCCAGGACTGCGTGCTCGTCCCGACCAGTTCGATGACCTTGTAGACGCTCTCAGCCATGGTCGTGTCCCCCCGGTAATGTTGTGGCGGCCCGGTCATCCGCTTCGCCGGACCGCTCCTCGCATGATGCGCTTAGCCTGCGCCCAGAATAAAGTTGCCGTCACCCGTCCGGCCGCCCGTCGGCACGGTCCCACGGCACGCGGCTCCGCTGCCGCGGCACCCGGTCCCACCGCGTCGGGCGGCCGCCGGCCTAGCCCAGATGGATCCAGGCCGACTTCGTCTGCGTGTAGCCGAGCAGGCTCTCGAGGCACTTGTCGCGTCCCTGGCCCGACTGCTTGTAGCCGCCGAACGGCTGGGTCATGTCGCCGTGGTCGAAGCAGTTGACCCAGATGACGCCGGCCTCGAGGTCGCGCACCGCCTTGTGCGCCTTGTTGAGGTCGCGGGTCCACACCGAGGCGGCAAGCCCGTAGGTCGAGTCGTTCGCGACCCTGAGCGCCTCCTCGAGGCCGTCGACGACGATGGTCGCTGCGACCGGTCCGAAGATCTCCTCCTGGGCGATCGTCATGCGGTTCTGGACGCCTGAAAAGAGCGTCGGGTTGACGTAGCTGCCCGGCAAATCCGGGATGTCGCCGCCGAACTCGAGCCGCGCCCCCTCGCGCTTGCCACGCTCGATGTAGCCGACGACCCGCGAGCGGTGCGCGGCGGTGACGAGCGGTCCCAGGTTGGTGGCCGGGTCGAGCGGGTCGCCGGCGCGGTAGGCCGTGCGGCCGCGCTCGATGAAGCGCGCGACGAAAGCCTCGGCGATCGGCTGGTCGACCAGCAGCCGCGACCCGGCGTTGCAGACCTCGCCCATGTTGCCGAAGATGCCGTTGATCGCGTAGCTCACTGCACGGTCGAGGTCGTCGAGGTCGGCGAGGAAGATCTGCGGCGACTTGCCGCCGCACTCGAGGCTGACACGCTTCATGTTCGACTGGCCGGCGTACACCAGCATGAGCTTGCCGACCTCGGTGGAGCCCGTGAAGCCGATCTTGTTGACGTCGCGGTGCAGCGCGAGCGGCGCACCGGTGGCCTCGCCGAGGCCATTGACGACGTTGAAGACGCCGGCCGGACCGCCGGCCTCGATGAAGAGCTCGGCGAGCAGGAGCCCCGACAGCGGCGACTGCTCGGCCGGCTTCAGCACGACCGAGTTGCCGGCGGCGAGCGCCGGTGCCACCTTCCAGGCAGCCATCAGCAGCGGGTAATTCCACGGCACGATGCAGCCGACGACGCCCAGCGGCTCGCGCAGGATGTAGTGAAACGCGTCGGCCGCGGTCGCGGTGACGGCGCCGTCGATCTTGTCGCTGAGCTCGGCGAAGTAGGCGAAGGTCGTCGCCGCCGCGGGCACGTCGCTCGCCAGCATGTCGCTGATCGGCTTCCCCATGCAGAGCGTGTCGAGCAGCGCGAAGCGTTCGCCATTCGCATCGATCAGGCCCGCGAGGCGCGTCAGCACGCCGAGCCGCTCGCGGGGCGCCATGCGCCGCCACGTGCCGCGCGCGAACGCGCGGCGTCCGCTGGCGACCGCCCGGTCGACGTCGGCCGCGGTGCCCGCGGACACCTCGCAGAGCACGCTGCCGGTTGCGGGGTTCGTGACCGTGAAACGGCCGCCGCCGCCCAGCACGTGCTCGCCGTCCAGGAAGTGGCCGGTCGGGTAGGACAGCGCGCCCGCGCGGGCGTGCCATTCGCGGGTGCTGTGGGCAGTGGTCATTCGGCGTCTCCAGGGTTGCGGGCGCCGCCCGGCAGCAGCCGGGCGATCGTCTGGCGAAAGGCCACGAGCAGGGCAGGCGCGGTCGCGACCGCCCCGGGCCGGTAGTCCGGGGATTCTAGGCCGCGCTGCACGGATTCCGCGAATGCGACCTCGTCGCGGAGCCGCGCCCGCAGCAGGCGCGCGCCCAGGTAGGCGAGCGCGCGCTCGGGCGGCATGGCGGCGGCACGCGGATACAGGTGGGCCCGCAGCCGGCAGCGGCCAGGGGCCTCCGGCACGGCTTGCAGCACGACCAGGCCGCCCGGCCCGGTCTCGAGCCACTGGTTGGGAGCCACGAACGCGGCGGCGGCCGGCCGCGATGGCGCGAGCGGGGCGATGCTGGCCGCGCGTTCGGCGCTCCACGAGCGCGCCGGCCTGCGCTCGAGCCACTGCTCGACCACGACCTTCCAGTCGGCGGCGACGCTGCACTCGCGGATCGTCGGCGCGCCCAGTCCGGCGCCGCCCAGCGCCTCGAGCGCCTGCGGCCAGGCAGCGTCCCGGCTGCCCGGCGCGCGCACGAACCAGAGGCCGTGGACGTCGGCGAGCTCGAGCGGCGCGAGCGGACCACCGGGCGTCTCGCCGTGCGCCGTGCCGTCGAGGTCGTACTCGAGCGCATGCAACGGGCAGGCGAGCGGCGCGCTGATGCGACCGCTGCGCTTCATCACCAGCGCGTGCGGGCGCTGCCGGCACTCGTTGTGGAACGCGCGCACGACGCCGGCGCCGTCCCGGAGCACGAGTGCGCGCTGCCCGGGGCCGTCGAGGGTCAGGAAGGTGCCGGCCTTGGCGAGCTCGAAGGCCGCGCCCGCGAACTGCCAGGCACCACGGAACAGCTGCTGCCGCTCGGCGTCGTAGAGCGCAGCGCTCGCATATGCCGTCGCCGGCAGCGGCGCGCCGGGCGTCGCGAGCGGACGCGCGAACGCCGCCGGGAACACCGAGCGCAGGTAGGCGAGCGCCCGGCGCCGCGCCGCGTCGCGGTCGATCGCCGACTCGGTCTGGAACGCGAAGCCCTGCCAGAGCATCTCGAGCACGCCGATCAGCCCGAGCGCGATCGCGTCGGCGTCGAGCTGCAGTGCGCGGCTACGCTCGATCAGGGTGCCGATCAGCTCGCGCACCAGCGTCTCGAACTTGCTGTCGCGCGTGCCGCAGATCTCGAAATACTCCGCTCGCGAGCTCGCCTCACCCCAGAACGAGTACCACACACTCACCTTGCGCGCGCTCGCGATGCCGGCGCCGAGGTAGATCGCGACCAGCCGCTCGAGCGCAAGCACCGGGTCGTTCTTCAGCGCCGCCACCGGCACGAGCAGCAGCTCCTCGAACTCCGCGGCCAGGAACTCGAGCGAGGCGACCAGCATCGCGTCCTTCGACTCGAAGTAGAACCTGACGATGCCCGGCGACATGCGCGCGATCGCGACCACCTTGCCGACGGTGGTCTTGGAGGGGCCGTGCACGTGCAGCGCCGAGATGCAGGCCTCGATCAGACGCTGGCGTTGACGGGCGCGCGTGGCTCGCGGATGGGTCGGCAACGCAGCCGCGGCCTTGCGTCGCGTCCGGCTCATCGCGCCGCCGCTCCGGCGGCCGCCCTTCCCGAGCGGGCGTGCGTCGGGCAGACTGCAGCCGCGTGGCAGGCTGGCGGCAGGGGAGCGGACGCGTGGCGCGGCTCAGCGACAGGAACGGCATCGGCGCGGCGGGTCGCGCGCCCGGTGCGCGCGGCCGCCTCGGGGCACTGGTCGCCCGCCACGGCCGCTGGCTGATCATCGCGCCGCCGCTCCTGTTCCTGCTGGTGTTCTTCCTGATTCCATTCGGCTTCGCGCTCAAGATCAGCTTTGCCGAAGCCGCGCTCAGGATCCCGCCGTTCAGCGATGTCTTCAGCGTGTCCGCCGATCACCGGCTGCATCTGTCGCTCAGCCTCGCCAACTACAAGTACCTTCTGACCGACGAAGTGTATGCGGTTTCGTACCTGTACTCGATTCGGACGGCCTTCTTCTCGACGCTGCTGTGCCTGCTGATCGGCTACCCGATGGCCTACGCGATGGCCAGGGCCTCGAAGGGCGCGCAGGGCATCCTGATGCTGGTGATCATCCTGCCGTTCTGGACCTCGTTCCTGCTCCGCGTCTACGCGCTCGAGGGCATCATTCGCGACAATGGCCTGCTGAACAGCGCACTGCTGTGGCTCGGGATCATCGAGCACCCGCTCCGGATCATGCGCACGACCCTGGCGGTCTACCTGGGCATCGTCTACTCCTACCTGCCGTTCATGATCCTGCCGCTGTACGCAACGCTCGAGAAGCTCGACCGCACGCTGCTCGAGGCGGCTGCCGACCTCGGCAGCAAGCCGTGGCAGGCGTTTCGCGACGTGACGCTGCCGCTGTCGATGCCCGGCATCATCGCGGGATCGATGCTGGTGTTCATCCCGGCGATCGGCGAGTACGTGATCCCGGCACTGCTCGGTGGCCCGGACAACCTGATGATCGGCCGCGTGCTGTGGGACGAGTTCTTCGCGAACCACGACTGGCCGGTGGCGGCGGCGGTGTCGATCGCGTTCCTGGTGCTGCTGGTCGGGCCGATCGCGGTGCACCAGCACTACCGCGTCCGACAGCTCGAGCACTAGCGGTGGACCGGCGCAACTCACCGTTCCTGATCTCCGTACTGTGCCTGGGGATCGCGTTCCTGTACCTGCCGATGGCGGTGCTGATCGCCTATTCGTTCAACGCTTCGGCGCTCGCGAGCGTGTGGGGCGGCTTCTCGACCGCGTGGTACACGGAGCTGGTGCACAACCGGCAGATCCTGAGCGCCGCGGCGCTGTCGCTGCAGGTCGCGGCGCTCGCCTCGACCGGCGCGCTCGTGCTGGGGACGCTGGCCGCCATCGCGCTCGTGCGCTTCACGAAGTTCCGCGGCCGGCTGCTGCTGGCCGGCATGGTCAACGCGCCGCTGGTGATGCCCGAGATCATCACCGGCATCACTCAGCTGCTCCTGTTCGTGTCGATGCTGCAGCTGATCGGCTGGCCGAGCCGCGGCATGACGACGATCGTGATCGCGCACGTCGCGTTCTGTACCGCCTACGTGACGGTCACGGTCCAGTCGCGGCTGCAGAGCGCCGACCGTTCGCTCGAGGAAGCGGCGATGGACCTGGGCGCGAGCCCGTTGCAGGCCTTCGTGGACGTGACGCTGCCGATCATCCTGCCGGCGCTCGTCTCGAGCTGGCTCTTGAGCTTCACGCTGTCGCTCGACGACCTGGTGATCTCGAGCTTCGTGTCCGGGCCGCGCTCGAGCACGCTGCCGATGGTGATCTACTCGAAGGTCAAGCTCGGCGTCAGCCCCGACATCAACGCGCTCGCGAGCCTGATCATCACCGGCGTCGGCGCCTGCGTACTGATCGCGGGCTACGTGCTGCGCCGGGCCGAGCGAGGGCGGCAGGCGGAGGTCCTGCAGGCCGCCGGCTGACCCGTCGGGCGTCACGCGGGGTCTGCGCCGACGTAGCGCGGGTCGAAGGCCGGCCGCGTGAAAACCTCGCGCACCAGTGGCTCGAAGCTTGCGAGCGGCGCGGTCGCATAATCCGGGTCGAACGACGCCTGGTCCCAGCGCTCGCAGAACGACGCGCAGGCGTCGAACCAGCGGTGGCCGCGCAGGCGTTCGCGGCCGTGGCGGTCGCGGCCGTGGTGGTGGGCGTAGTAGTAGCTCTGGAAGAGGCCGTGCTGCAGGACGATCCAGGTCACTTCGGGGCGCACGTACGGGCGCAGCACGCCGGCCGCGACCTCGGCGTGGTTGCAGGGCGCGATGTCGTCGCCCAGATCGTGCAGCAGCGCGGCCACCACGAGCTCGATGTCGGCGCCGTCGCTGCGCGCCCGCGTCGCGGTCTGCAACGAGTGCGTCAGGCGGCTGACGGGGTAGCCCTGCAGGCCGTCGCCGAGCCGGTTGAGGGCCGTGAGCACGCGCTCCGGCAGCGTCCCCAGGTAAGTCTTCTCGAGCGACTCGAGGAGTTCGTAGTCGGCGCGCGTGCCGTGCTGCATCTGGCGAAAGCTGACGGTGCCGGTCATCGACATCTCCCCGCGGTCCGGAGGCCTGCGCCCGGCGCCGGCCCGTGCCGCTAGTCTGCCATGATCAGGTCGGCCGCCTTCTCGGCCACCATGACGGTCGTGGCGTTGGTGTTGCCGGAGGTGAGCTGCGGAAAGACCGAGGCATCGGCGATGCGCAGCCGGCCGACCCCGTGGACGCGCAGCCGCGCATCGACGACCGCGGTCTTCGGGTCCGGCCCCATCCGACAGGTGCAGGACGCGTGGTAGACCGAGGCGGCGCGCGCCCGGAAGTCCGCGAGCACGCCCTTGTCGCCGCTGACGGCGGGCCCTGGGATGAACTCCGACTCGATCACGGCCGCGAGCGGCAGGGCGCCGGCGATGCGACGCAGCACGCGGGCGCCCTCGTAGACGTCGGCGATGTCCTCGGGCGTGCTCAGGTAGTGGGTGCGGATCGCGGGCGCGACGGACGGGTCGGGCGAACGGATCGTGACCGAGCCGCGACTGGTCGGCCGGCAGCTGTTGAAGGACATCAGGAACGCCGGGTACGGGTCCGGGCGCGTCATCCCGCGGCGCCGGCCGGCGGCACCTTCGGTGTAGCTCAGCGGGTTGAAATAGACGTGCAGGTTGGCGCGCCCGAGCGTCGGGCGGCTGCGCAGGAAGGCGCCCGCCTGGTTGACGCTGAGCGCGAGCGGGCCGCGGCGCCCGAACGCGTAACGCAGCACGGCCCGGAGCTTGCCCGCGAGCGGCCGCAGCTCGTCGTTCAGCGTCGGCACGCGCGATCGGTAGTAGTACGACACCGCGAGATGATCCTGCAGGCCCAGGCCTACCGCCGGCAGTGAGCGGACGACCGGGATGCCGAGCGGACCCAGCAGCGCCGCATCACCGATGCCGGACAGCTGCAGGAGCTGCGGGGAGTTGATTGCCCCCGCGGCGACGATCACTTCGCGGCGGGCGGTCGCGGTCGCGAGGACGCCGCCCCGCCGGTAGCAGACGCCGGCGGCGGCGCTGCCCTCGAACAGCACGCGCGTGGCGTGGGCGCGGGTCAGGACCTGAAGGTTTGGCCGGCCGCGGGCGGGCCGCAGGTACGCGGAGCCCGTCGACACGCGGAGCCCATGCCGTATCGTCAGCTGCCAGAGGCCCGCGCCCTCACCCTCCGCGCCGTTGAAGTCCGCATTGTGCGGCACGCCCTGCGACTCGCAGCTCGCGATGAACGCCTGGCAGAGCGGGTGGGCGTCTGCGTCGATGTTGCGGACGTGCATCGGCCCGCCGCGGCCGTGGTACGCAGATTCCATGCCGTCGTAGTCCTCGGACTTCCTGAAGTACGGCAGCACCTCGCGATAGGACCAGCCCGGGTTGCCAGCCGCCGCCCAGTCGTCGAAGTCCGCGCGCTGGCCGCGCACGTAAACCATCGCGTTGATGGCGCCGGAGCCGCCGAGAACCTTGCCGCGCGGACAGAACGCGGCGCGGCCGCCGAGCGCGGGGTCGGGCTCGGTCTCGTACATCCAGTTGAAGCGCGGGTCCCGGAAGGTGCGGCCGTAGCCGATCGGGACCTGCAGCCAGGGGCTCCGGTCGCTGCCGCCGGCCTCGAGCAGCAGCACGCTGTGGCGGCCGCTTTCGCTCAGCCGTGCCGCCAGAACGCAGCCGGCGGTGCCCGCGCCGACGATCACGAAGTCATGCTCGCTCACTGGCAGCGGCGCCGCGCCCGGCGTGCCGGCTCAGGCATCGCGAGCGGTGCGAGCGCGGCCGCGCGGCACCACCTCGTGGCCGGTGGCGGGCGGCTCCTCGTCGACCATCTGCGCCGGGAAGCCCTCGCCCAGCACGCGCACGCCGCAGGCGTCCTCGAGCCGCCGGATGATGTTCGGCGACAGCTCGCGCGGGCCGTAGCGGCGGGCGCCGTCCTTGAAGATGTCGACGATCAGCGGCGAGAGCTCGAGCGGCACGTGGTGGGACCGCGCGATGGCGTCGAAGAGCCCGATGTCCTTCAGCACCAGGTCCATCGTGAAACTGATGTCGCGGCTGCCGTTCAGAATCACCTGCGACTCGGTCTCATGGACGAATGAGTTGCCGGACGAGATACGGATCGCCTCGTAGGCCGTGTTCAGGTCGATGCCGGCGACCTTCATCGTCGTCAGCGCCTCGGCGAGCGCGACCAGGTGCACCGTGCACAGGTAGTTGGTCATCACCTTGAGCACCGAGGCCGAGCCGACCGGCCCCGTGTGCAGGATCCGCCGGCCGAGGATCGACAGCACCGGCAGCACGCGCAGGAACGCCTCGCGGCTGCCACCCGCGAATATCGAGATGTTGCCGGTGGCCGCCCGGTGACAGCCGCCCGACACCGGGCAGTCCATCGCGGTCGCGCCGCGGGCCTCGACCGCGGGCGCCAGGCGCTTGATCTCGGCCTCGTCGGTCGTGCTCATCTCGAGCCAGACCTTGCCGGGCGCGAGGCCCGCGAGGATGCCGTCCGGGCCCTCCATGACCGACGCGGTCGCCGCGGGCGAGGGCAGGCAGGTGATGACGATGTCGACCTGTTCGGCCATGGCCCGCGGCGAGGCGGCGCTTTTCGCGCCGCGGGCGACGAAGCCTGCAACCACTTCGTCATCCAGATCCCGGACCGTAAGGTCGACCCCGTGCTCGAGCAGGTTGCCGGCCAGGCTGCCGCCGACGTTGCCCAGTCCGATGAAACCGATCCGCGCGTTCTCCACCGCAGTCCCCCCGCCGGCGTCAAGAAATGGCGCCCGACGCGCCCGAAGCCATTAACATGGGTGGTCGGCGCGGTACGCCGCGGGCCGCCTCGGCGGGCGCCCGCCCGCGCCGGACATCGTCGAACTAGTCACATTTTTTCGTAGAAGAGTCAAGGGCTTTGGGCGGTGGCCGCCGTGGAAACGAAGCCCTGGCCCGACCGCGGCGCCGCCATAATAGGGCGGACGACCGGGGCCGCGCCGGGCTTCGGGACCGACCAGAACCATCGCTCCGGGGGGTCATTGCGACATGACGGCCAACTCGGTACCGCTCGACGCTGACACCACGCCGTCCGTGGCCGCGCGCTGGTACGTGCTGATGATGATGGTGCTGGTCTACACGCTCAGCATCGCCGACCGCTACGTCGTCTCGACGGTGCTCGAGCCGATCCGCCTCGAGCTGCATTTGTCCGACTGGGGCGTCGCCTTCCTGACGAGCGTCGGCCTCGCACTCTTCTATGTGTTCTTCGGCTTCCCGATCTCCTCGTTGATCGATCGCAAGAGCCGCCGCAACATCATCTCGATCTCGCTGATCATCTGGTCGGCGATGACGACGCTGACCGGGCTTGCCCGCACGAGCTCGTTGTTCCTGCTGGCGCGGATCGGCGTCGGCATCGGCGAGGCCGGCGGCACGCCCGGCGCCAACTCGATACTGTCCGACTACTTCCCCGCGGTGCGCCGGCCGATGGCGCTGACCGTGTTTTCGCTCGGCGCGCCGATCGGTGCCTGGATCGCCGCCCAGGTCGCGGGCCAGATCGCCGATCACTACGGCTGGCGCAGCGTGTTCCTCTGCCTCGGCGTGCCGGGCGTGATCGCCGGGCTGCTCGTGTTCTTCACGGTGCGCGAGCCACGCCGCGGCCAGCTCGACCACAAGGACGAGACCGAGGCGCCGACGTTCATCGAAACGATGCGCTTCCTGTGGCGGCAGCGCTCGGCGGTGCACGTGATGATCGGCAGCGCGGTGACCGCGCTGTGGGGCTGGGGCCTCGTGTACTGGCTGCCCACCTACCTGCTCCGCGCCTTCGGCCTCTCGCCCGGCGCCTCGGGCGACATTCTCGGTCCCATCCACCTGATCGGCGGCGTCGGCGCGACGCTCTTCACCGGCTGGCTGCTCGTCTGGCCGACGATGGCGGACCCGCGGCGCATCGTGAAGCTGCTCGGCTGGTGGGTCGGGCTCGCGACCATCGTCTCGATCGCGATTCTCTACACCCATTCGCTCGCCACCGTGAAGATCCTCTGCTGGCTCTTCATCCCGTCGATCTATTTCTACATCGGGCCGTGCTTCGGGATCCTGCTCAACCTCGCCCAGCCGCGCATGCGGGCGATCTTCTGCGCCTCGACGTTGTTCGTCGCCAACGTCGGCAACCTGATCGTCGCGCCGAACATGGTCGGCTTCCTGAGCGACTGGTTCGCGACCACCGCAGCGGGCCCCGACGCCGCGTCGCTCAGGCTCGCGATGCTGTGCCTCGCGCCGACCGGCCTCTGGGCGACCGCGCACTACTTCTGGTCGGTGAAGGACATCGTCGGCGACCAGGAGCGCGCGACCGGCATCCCGGTCTAGACGAGCAGATTCGCCTCGCCCCGGTGGCCTGACGCTCCGTCGCCGCCGCGGACGCGGCGCGGGGAAGGTTTCCGCCAGGAGCCATCCGCGGCACCACACGACGGAGCCGGAGTTCGACCTTGAAAACCCTGCAGCATTACATCGCCGGCCGTTTCACGGCGCCGGCCACCGACGGCGGCCGCTTCCCGGTCATCAACCCCGCGACTGAGGCCGTGGTCGCCGAGATCCAGATGGGCGGCGCCGAGGACGTCGCGCGTGCGGTCGCGGCCGCGCACGCGGCGTTCGCGGCATGGGCCGCCACGCCGCTCGCAGTGCGCATAGCGCACCTGCAGCGACTGCTCGCGGTGTTCGAGCGACGCTACGCCGAAATCGCCGACGCGATCACGACCGAGATGGGCGCGCCGCGCACGCTCGCGCACGAATCGCAGGCCGCCTGCGGGCCCGGCCACATCAAGGCGACCATTGCGGCCGCCCAGGAGCTCGACTGGGAGGTCAGGAGCGGTGCCGGCGGCGCGGTCATGCGCGAGCCGGTCGGTGTCTGCGCCCTGATTACGCCGTGGAACTGGCCGATGAACCAGGTCGCGGCGAAGGTCGCGCCGGCGCTGCTCGCCGGCTGCACGGTCGTGCTCAAGCCCTCCGAGCAGAGCCCGCTGTCGGCCGCGCTGTTCGCAGAGTTCGTCGACGAGGCCGGCATCCCGGCCGGCGTGTTCAACATGGTGCATGGCACGGGGCCGACCGTTGGCCACGCGCTCGTCATCCACCCGGACGTCGACATGGTCTCGTTCACGGGCTCGACTCGCGCCGGCGTCAGCATCGCGAAGTCGGCCGCGGACTCGGTCAAGCGGGTCGCGCAGGAACTCGGCGGCAAGTCGCCGAACATCGTCTTTGCCGACGCCGACCTCGAGGCGGCGGTGAAGCGCGGCGTCCGCCACTGCTTCGGCAACAGCGGCCAGTCGTGCAACGCACCCACCCGGATGCTGGTCGAGGACCCGGTCTACGACCGCGCCGTCGCGATCGCCGTCGCGGCCGGTGCCGCGGTCGAAGTCGGTGACCCGACCAAGCCCGGCAGCCACATCGGCCCGGTGTCCTCGAAGATGCAGTTCGACAAGATCCAGCGCTGCATCCAGCAGGGGATCGCCGAGGGCGCGCGGCTGGTACTCGGCGGCCCGGGCCGGCCGGACGGCTACGCGAAGGGTTATTTCGTGCGGCCGACGATTTTTGCCGACGTCGACAACCAGATGAGCGTCGCCCGGGACGAGATCTTCGGACCGGTGCTCTCGATACTGCGCTTCAGGACGCTCGACGAGGCGGTCGCGATCGCCAACGACACGCCCTATGGACTCGCTGCCTACGTGCAAACGACCGATCTCGACAAGGCGCGGCAGGTCGCGCGGCGGCTGCGCGCCGGCAGCGTCCACCTGAACGGCGCCGGCCAGGACTGGGGCGCGCCGTTCGGCGGCTTCAAGCAGTCCGGCAACGGCCGCGAGTGGGGCAAGTACGGTTTGCTCGAGTACCTCGAATTCAAGGCGATCAACGGCTACTACGCGGCCTGAGCGCGGCGATGAAGCTCACCGACATCGCGACCTATGTCGTCGGCAACCCGCCGCCGCACTACGGCGGCCGGTATTTCGTGTTCGTGAGGCTGACGACCGACGGCAACGTCGCCGGCGTCGGGGAGGCCTATTGCGTGCCGTTCGAGCCGCACCTGGTCGCGAAGATGATCGAGGACGTGTTCGCGCGCTACCTGCAGGGCGAGGATCCCCACAACATCGAGCGCATCTGGCGGCGCGTGTACTCGGCGGGCTTCACGCAGCACCCGGACCTGACGCTGATGGGTGTCCTGAGCGCGCTCGAGATGGCCTGCTGGGACATCATCGGCAAGGAGGCAGGCCAGCCGGTCTACAACCTGCTCGGCGGGCGGGTCCACGAGCGGCTGCGCTCCTACACCTACATCTACGCGCGGCCCGGCGACAAGACCGACGTCTACCAGGATCCAGAGCTTTCGGCCGAGCGCGCCGTCGAGTACGTACGGCAGGGCTTCACCGCGATCAAGTTCGACCCGGTCGGTCCGTACACGGCCTTCGACGGCCGGCAGCTGTCGCTCGCGGCGCTCGACCTGTCGGAGAAGTTCTGCCGGCTGCTGCGCGAGGCGGTGGGCACGACCGCCGACCTGCTGTTCGGCACGCACGGCCAGATGACCGCCGCGGGCGCGATCCGGCTCGCGCGCCGCCTGGAGCGCTACGAGCCGCTGTGGTTCGAGGAGCCGGTGCCGCCGGATGCGCCTGAGGAGATGGCAAGGGTCGCGCGCGGCACCACGATCCCGATCGCGACCGGCGAGCGGCTCGCGACGAAGTACGATTTCCACCGGCTGCTGGCCGCCGGCGCGGCCGCGATCCTGCAGATGAACCTCGGCCGGGTCGGCGGCATCCTCGAGGCAAAGAAGATCGCCGCCATGGCCGAGGTGCACCACGTGCAGATCGCGCCGCACCTGTACTGCGGGCCGGTGGTCGGCGCCGCCAACATCCAGCTCGCAACCTGCAGCCCGAACTTCCTGATCCAGGAGAGCATCGAGCGCTGGCAAGGTTTCCACGCTGACATCCTGCAGCAGCCGATCCGCTGGGAGGAGGGCTACATCGTGCCGCCGACGGAGCCTGGGCTCGGCGTCGAGCTCGATCTGGCGTTCATCGCGAAGCACCCGTACACCGGCACGATGCTGCACCTCGACATGGCGGATCGTCCGCTTTGAGCCCGGTCGTGACGCTGCGGCAGCCGGTGCCGTCGACGGAGCAGGTCGCCGGGTCGACCGGGGAGTGCGCGTGACCAAGATCGCGGCCGGCAGCTGCCTGTGCGGGGGCGTGCGCTACGAGGTGCACGGGCCACTGCGTGAAGTCATCGCCTGCCACTGCTCGCAGTGCCGCCGCACCAGCGGACATTTCGTCGCGGCGACCGCGGCGCTCGCGACCGACCTCGACCTGAAGACGTCATCGACACTGCGCTGGTACCAGTCCTCCGCGACCGCCGAGCGCGGCTTCTGCGCGCGCTGCGGGTCGAGTCTCTTCTGGCGACAGACGGCGCCGGCGACCGCGTGGACCAGCATCATGGCCGGCACGCTCGATGCGCCGACCGGGCTCCGGACCGGGGCGCACATCTACACCGCCGACAAGTCGGACTATTACGACCTCAGGGACGATGTGCCGACCTTTCCGCAGTGGCCGCGCTGAGGGGCGGCCGCCGCGTCAGCTGCGGAGCCTCTGGCCCGAGGGATCGTAGAGCGGCTCGAGCCTGATCGTCGCCGCACAGGTTGCGCCCAGGATGTCGATCTCGAAGCGCTCGCCGTCCTTCGCCAGCGCCGCCGGCACGTAGCCCGCGGCGAGGCTCAGGTCGATGCAGTGACCGTAGGCGCCGGACGTCACGTAGCCGACTGCGGCGCCGTCCTTGATGATCGACTCGTAGCCGACCACGTCGGCATCCTGCGCGTCGACCTCCAGGACGACGAAGCGCCGCCGGGGGCCCGCCGCGCGCTCGGCTTGTGCCGCGTCGCGGCCGACGAAGTCCGGCTTGCTGAAGTCGACGAAGCGATCGAGCCCGGTCTCGCCGGGCGTGTAGTCGGGACGGAAGTCCTTGTTGAACGAGCCGTAGCCCTTCTCGAGTCGGAGCGACGAGAGCGCCCGGCCGCCGAAGGGAACGAGCCCCAGGTCCCGGCCGGCGTCCTGAAGCTCGTCGTACAGCGTCGCGAAGTAGTCGGGCGTCGTCCAGATCTCGAAACCCAACTCGCCGGTGAAACCCGCGCGTGTGACGATCGAGGGCGCGAAGCCGACCGCGGTCTCGATGACCCGGAAGAGCTTGAAGCCCTGGGCGGAGAGATCGGCGCGCACCAGGCGCTGCACGAGCTCGCGCGCTTTCGGGCCCGCGACCGAGACGCCACAGAGGGTCGAGGCGGCGGAGCGCACGAAGACGTCGGCCGGGACCCCTGAGTCCCAGAACCAGCGCAGGTGGAACTCCTCGGCGAAGCCGGAGCCCACGATCATGTAGCGATCGTCGGCGAGGCAGGCGATCGACAGGTCGCCGACGATGCGGCCGGCGGGGTTGAGCATCGGAGCGAGACCGAGCCGGCCCGGGGCCGGTATCCGGCAGGCGAACACCCTATCGAGCCAGGCGCGTGCGCCACGGCCGTTCACCTCGTACTTGCCGTAGTTCGTCGTCTCGTAGATGCCGACCGCGCCGCGGACCGCCCGGCACTCGGCGCGCACCACCGGGAAAGCCTCGGAGCGACGGTACGTCGGTGTCTCGGCGGGCCGCACGCCGGGTGGTGCAAACCAGAGCGCGTTCTCGAGCCCGACGTTCGCGCCCATCACGGCGCCGGCGGCGACCAGCCGGTCGTAGATCGGGGAGCGGCGCACCGGGCGGGCAGCCGCCAGCTCCTCGTTCGGGTAGGCGAGCCGGAACCGCCGGCCGTAGTTCTCGGGCACCTTGAGCGAGGTGTACTTCGGGGTCGCGAATGCGCCGTAGCGTGCGACGTCCATCGACAGGATGTCCTGGCCGGGATCGCGCTCCGCCATCCAGCGGGAGAGCACGAGGCCAATGCCGCCGCCCTGGCTGAAGCCGGCCATGACCGCGCAGGCGACCCAGTAGTTGCGCAGCCCCCGCACCGGCCCGACCAACGGATTGCCGTCCGGGGCGAAGGTGAACGGGCCGTTGATCGCTTTCCTGATGCCGACCCGGCCGAGCGCCGGAAAATGGCGGAAGCCCACCTCGAAGTGCGGCGCGAGCCGCTCGAAGTCGTCGGGCAGGAGCTGCATCGAGAAATCGTCGGGCGTCCTGAGCGGCGCCCAGACGGTGCCGTTCGGCTCGTAGGTGCCGATCAGCGCACCGCGGCGCTCCTGACGCATGTAGATCTCACCAGCGTAATCGGTGGTGTTGACGATCTCCTGCTCGCGGCCGGCGAGCTCCGGGAGGTCCTCGGTGATCAGGTAGTGGTGCTCCATCGCGAGCACCGGCAGCTCGATGCCGACCATGTGGCCGAGCTCGCGCGCCCACAGCCCGCCGCAGTTGACGACGTGCTCGGCGTTCAGCGTGCCCTTGTCGGTGATCACGTCCCAGGAGCCGTCGCGGCGGGGGGACAGGGAAAGCACGCGCGTGAAGCGCTCTACCGTGGCACCGAGCGCGCGTGCCGCCTTCGCATAGGCCTGCGTGGTGCCGGAGGGGTCGCAGTGGCCGCCGTCGGCGCGCCACAGCGCGCCGATGAAATGGCTGGTGTCGATCAGCGGGTTGAACTCGGCGGCTTGCGAGAGCGAGATCATCTCGGTCTCCATGCCGAGGTAGCGGGCGCGCGAGCAGATGAGTTTTAGGCTGTCGAGCTCGCCCTCAGTCGCCGCCAGCATCAGGCCGCCGTTCGCGTGCAGCCCGCAGGACTGGCCGGACAGCGCCTCGATCTCGCGGTACAGGTCGATCGTGTATTTCTGCAGTCGCGAGATGTTGGCCTCGCCGTTGAACGTGTGCATGCCGCCGGCCGCATGCCACGTCGAGCCGGAGGTCAGCTCGCCCTTCTCGAGCAGCACGACGTCGCGCCAGCCGATCTTGGCAAGGTGATAGAGGACGCTCGCGCCGACCACGCCGCCGCCGATGACGACGGCTCTCGCGGATGCCTTCATTCGTGTGGGTCTCCGGACAGGAAGGGGAGGGCCGCCGCTCGCTCGATCCCGAACGGCGCGGCCGTGTGCTCGAGCCATTCACCGAAATGCCGCGCGGTGGTCGAGGGTGTCAGCAACAGCACGCCCGCGCGCGTCGCGACGAGAATCACCGACACCTGGGCCATGACCGTCGCCGCGGCGCGACCGGGCGGGAAGATCGACGGGTCGAGGTCGAGGCGGCAGCCGCGCGCGAGCACCTCGCGCACGGCGGGCCCGGCGAGGTCGAGCGCCACGATGCCCGACGACAGGTCGACCGCGACGCCACGGCCGGCGCAGGCATCCGCCCATGCCGCCGCCGAGGCGCCGGGTGCGGCCGGCGGACCGAGCAGCAGCCAGCGCGCGGGTCGAACGCACACCGCGGCCCGGTCCGCCTTGAGCAGTGCGTGGCCGAAGGCTGGCAACGTCGTGCCGCGGCCGGCCGCGATCCGCTCGAGATCGCCGGCCCGACCGCTCAGCGCGGCGAGCTCGACGACGTCGGTCGCCGGGCGCCGCAGCCGCAGGCCCGGCATGGATCTCGCTGCCGGCTGCCGGTCAGGAATGGACACGAGTGTTCTTCGGATCGAGGCGGTGCGGGCTCGCGATCTCGACTTCGATCTGCTCGCCGTGGGTGGCTGCGACCGCGTGCAGTCGCTGCCCGATGCGCTGCCGGCCACCGGCGAGCAGCGCGAGACCGAACCAGCCGTCCTCCAGGACGCACGGCGTCGAGGACGTGACGTAACCGAGGCCCGTGCCCGCGGCCCCGGGTGCGACCAGCTGGGCGCCGTTTCGCAGCCGCTTTGTGCGGTCGAGCGGACGCACGCCCACCAGCTGCAGCCGGTCGGGCGCCGCGAGGCCCGGCCGCCGTGACAGCGTCCGGCCGATGAAATCGCCCTGTTTCTTCAGCAGCCGCCCGAAGCCGAGATCGTCCGCGCTGGTGTTGCCGTTGAGTTCGGCGCCGGTCACGTGGCCCTTCTCGATGCGGAGCGTGTTGAGCGCATCGAGGCCGTACGGCGCGATCTCGAAGGGCCGCCCCGCTTCGAGGACGGCGCGCCACGCGCCGGTCGCCTCGCCCGCCGGCACCGCGAGCTCGTAGGCAAGCTCGCCCGAGAAGGAGATCCGGAACAGGCGGCCGGCGAGTCCCGCGATCGTGGCCGCCGCCGCCGCCATGAACGGGAACGCCTCGTTCGCGAGGTCGATGCCCGGCACGACTGCGGCCACGATCTCGCGGGCGCGCGGCCCTGCGACCGCGAACTGCGCCCACTGGTCGCCGACGTCGGTCAGCACAACGTCGAGCTCCGGGCAGCAGGCCTGCAGGTGAAACTCCAGGTGCTCGAGCGCCGCGGCGCCGTTCGCAGTCGTGGTGGTGAGGATGAAATGCTCCGCCCCGAGCCGGGCCACGGTGCCGTCGTCGAACAGCATGCCGTCCTCGCGCAGCATGATGCCGTAGCGAGCGCGTCCGACCGCGAGCGTCGAGATCGTGTTGGCGTAGACGAAGTCCAGGAACCGCGCCGCCCCCGGCCCCTGCACGTCGATCTTGCCGAGGCTCGAGACGTCGGTGACGCCGGCCGAGCGCCGCACGCGGCGGGCCTCCTTGAGCACCGGCCCCCAACCGGTCTCCGTCGAATAGACGAGCGGTCGCAGCCAGAGGCCGACGGCGACGAAGGTGGCGCCGGCCGCCGCGTGCGCATCGTGCAGCGGCAGGCGGCGCTTCGGCTTGAAGTGCGCACCGACGTCGCTGCCGGCGAGCGCCGCGAACGGCAGCGGCTGCAGGTACGGCCGCGGGCGCGGCTGGCCGACCTGCGCAACCGGCAGGCCGCGGGCGAGCGCGAGCACGGCGCTGCCGACCAGCCCGCCGATGCGGCCCTGGTCGGTCGCCATGCCGTGTGTCGTGAAGCGCTTCATGTGCTCGACGTGCTCGTAGCCCTCGCGGTGCGCAAGCCGGACGTCGTCCGTCGTCACGTCGTTCTGCAGGTCGACGAACGCCGGACCCCGCCCGCGCACCTCCCAGAGCGGCGCGATCGGCGTCACCTCTGCATCCTCCGGCAGCGCCAGCGCCGGGTCGACCGCGACCGCGACCGCGCTGCGCCCGAGCCCGGCCGCGAGCGCGCGGGCGGCCGCGTCGCCGTCCGCGGCCGCCCGGGCGAGCCCGAAGCAGCCGCGCGCGGCGCCGGCCACGCACCCGCTCGCAGCGTCGAGCGCGGGCGTGAACGCCGCGATCGACTCGTCCCAACGCAGGCTCGCGCCCGACTGGCTGGCGAGCGCGGTCCAGGGCGAGTGCCCGCCCGACACCAGCAGGCAGTCGGCCTCGAGCTCGCGGCTCCGGCCGTCGCGGTCGACGATCCGGACCGCGCGCACCCGTCCACGGCCGCGCGCCTCCTGGACGACGGCGCCGCCGTGGACGTCGAGCCCTTGCGCCCGGGCGCGCTCCGCCGCCCGCGACTCCGCGCGGGCGTCGATGACGACGATCGGTTCGACACCGGCTGCGTGCAGCGCGATCGCGGCTTCGTAGGCCTCGTCATTGTTGACGAAGAACGCCGGGCGGCGACCGACCGCGACGCCATAGCGGCGCAGGTACGACAGCGCGGCGCCCGCCTGCATTACGCCCGGCAGGTCGTTGTGGGCGAACGCGATCAGCCGCTCGATCGCGCCGGTGGTGAGCAGCACGCGCTGCGCGCGGATGATCCTGAACCGCTCCCGGAGCCCGCCGAAGGCCGCGGTCTCGGCGGGCGTCAGTGTCTCGAGCGCGGCGAACACGCCGTGTTCATAGGCCCCGACCACGCAGGTGCGGGTCAGGCAGCGTACCGATCCGAGGCGTCGAAGTCGGGCGTCCATCTGCGCCCGCCAGGTGTCCCAGCGCGCATCCTGCAGCGCGCCGCCACCGAGGACCTCGTCCTGCTCGGCGAGGATGACCCGCAGACCGAGGGTCCCGAGCCGGTGCGCAGCCGCGAGACCCGCGGCACCGGCACCGACGACCAGCACGTCCGCATGATCGTGGATGGTCTCGGCGGGAGCGGCCTGCGCGCCGGCGACCGGCTGCAGCCGGCCGAGGCCGGCCGCGCGGCGGATCAGCGGCTCGTACAGCCGCTCCCACGCCCAGCCGGGCGCCATGAACGTCTTGTAGTAGAAGCCCGCCGGCAGGAACCGGGAGAAGACCCCGTTGATCGACAGCAGATCGAAGGTCAGTGTCGGCCAGCGGTGCTGGCTTGCCGCGACCAGGCCCTCGCCAAGCGGCAGCGTGGTCGCGGGGCGGTTGGGCTCGCGGCCGCCGGGGCCCACGACCTCGACCAGCGCCGCCGGCTCCTCCGGGCCCGCCGTCACGACGCCGCGCGGCCGGTGGTACTTGAAGCTGCGCCCGACCAGCCGGACGCCGTTCGCGAGCAGCGCCGAGGCGAGCGTGTCGCCGTGCTGCCCGAGGAAGCTGCGGCCGTCGAAGCGAAAGCCGACGGGCCGGTCGGGGTCGGTCAGCAGGCCGTTCGCGATACGGGCGGGGCCCGTCATTCGCGCGCGCCGTCCGGCGGGGGCGGCAGATGGTCGTCCGGCGCGCCGACCGCATGGATTGCGTGGCTGACGGTGTGGCGCGAGACCTTGAGCAGCCGGCGGCAGCCGCCCACGTGCAGCCACCACTCGAGGTGCCAGCCCCGCGGGTTGTCGCGCACGTAGGCATAGTCCGTGAACGCCGCGAGGCCGGCGTCGCCGCGCGGGCGGCGCACCGACGCGTCGCCCCGGTAGCGAAACTCCGCCTCGTCGCGTACGCCGCACCAGGGACAGCGGATCCGGAGCATCGTGAATCGCCTCAGTGCGCGTACGGGAACGGCCCGAGCCCGCGCTCGTCGCAGGTGCGGCCGTCGGCGAAGCGATCGAGGTCGAGGTGCGCCGCGAGCGGGTGCGGTGTGCCGTGCGCGATCAGGTGCGCCGTGGTCATGCCGCCGGCCGGGATCGCCTTGAAGCCGCCGTAGCACCAGCCGCCGTTGATGATGAGCCCCGCGACCGGCGTCCTCGAGACGATTGGCGAACCGTCCATCGTCATGTCCATGACGCCGCCCCATTGCCGCACGATCCTGAGCCGCGCGAGGCCCGGCATCATCGTGACTCCTGCCGCCGCGACCTCCTCCGCCATCGTCAGCGTGCCGCGCTGGCCGTAGCTGTTGTAACCGTCGATCGCGCCCCCGAACACCAATCCGCCCTTGTCCGACTGGCTGATGTAGAAGTGCCCGGCGCCGTAGGTCACCACCACATCGAGCAGCGGCTTGACGCTTTCGGTGACGAAGGCCTGCAGCACGTGCGTCTCGATCGGCAATCGCAATCCCGCCATCGCCGCGAGGCGCGACGAATGGCCGGCGACCGCGAGGCAGACGATGTCGGCGCCGATGACGCCCTGCGTCGTCTCGACGCCGGTCACGCGCCCGGCGACCTGCCGGATGCCGGTGACCTCGCAGTGCTCGACGATGTCGGCGCCGGCCGCCGAGGCCGCGCGTGCGTAGCCCCAGGCGACGGCGTCGTGACGCACCGTGCCGCCGCGCGGCTGCAGGAAGCCGCCGAGCACCGGATAGCGGCCGTTGTCGAGGTCGATGAGTGGCAGCAGCGAGCGGACTGCCCCGCGGTCGAGCGCCTCGGCATCCACCGACTGCAGTCGCATGCCATTGGCACGGCGCGTGAACAGGTCGCGCTGCGCCTCGGTGTGGAACAGGTTGAGCGTGCCGCGCTGGCTGACCATCGCGTTGAAGTTGAGCGTGCGCTCCAGCTGCTCCCAGAGCCGGAGCGAATGGTCGTAGAAGCGGACGTTCTCCGGGCGGAAGTAGTTGGAACGGATGAGCGTCGTGTTGCGGCCGACGTTGCCGAGCCCGAGCGGGCCGCGCTCCAGCACCGCGACGTCGCCGATGCCGTACTCGGCGGCCAGGTAGAACGCGGTCGCAAGCCCGTGCCCGCCGCCGCCGACGATCACCACCTTGTAGCGTGGCCGCGGTGTCGCCTTGCGCCAGGCGTGGCTCCAGCCGCGCTGGCCGTTCAGTCCCTCGCGGAACAGGCGCAAGATGGAATAACGACCGCTCGAGCCGCGGCCCGCAATCGATCCGATCGGGCGTGTCGTCAGCACCAGCCGTATCCGCGCTCGCCGTCAGTGGGGCAGGGCGGGTCCGCAGCGGGATGCGTGGCCCCTGCGTCGACTGTCGCCTGTGCGTTGCGCCGGCATCTCATCACGGCCGATCCGCGTTTACAAGCGTTCGCAGACCGTTGCCCGCGCTCCCGCTCGTCGGCCGGGCGCCGCGGGCTTGACGCGCCGCGCCGCAACCGACAACGTGTCATTCGGGGGAGTGCCGCGGTCCGGGAGCGCGCGCCGCCGCGCTGCGCGGCCGGCGACCGCCGCCCGGACCGGGCGCCAGGGTCGGCACGGAGGTGCCCGGTGACCAGAGTGTGGAAGTCGCTGGCGCTCGCGATCGCGCTTCTGTCGGGCGCGCTCGCGCAGGCCGCGGCCCCGGTGGTCGTCTCGTCGAAGCTGTCGAGCGAGTCGGCGATGATCGGCCACATGATCCGGCTGCTGCTGAATGCGAACGGCATCGAGACCGTCGATCGCATCACGCTCGGCGGCACGCCGATCATGCGCCGGGCCATCATCGCCGGCATGATCGACCTCTACGTCGAGTACACCGGCAACGCCGCGTTCTTCTTCAATGTGGCCGCCGACCCGGCCTGGAAGGACTGGCAGAAAGGCTACGAGCTGGGCGCGAGGCTCGACTACGAGGCCAACCGGATCGTGTGGCTGACGCCGGCGAACGCGAGTAACTCGTGGGCGCTCGCGGTGCGCATGGACGTGGCGACGTCGAACCGGCTGAAGACCATGAGCGACTTCGCCCGCTACGTCACGGCCGGCGGCCCGGTCGTGCTCGCCTGTTCCGCGGAGTTCGTGAATTCCGCGACGCTGCGCTCTCTCGAGAAGACCTACGGCTTCGCGCTCGCGCCCGAGCAGCTGATCGTGCTCGCGGGCGGCGACACGTCGGCAACGATCCGCGCCGCCGCGGAGCGCACCAACGGCACCAACACCGCGATGGTCTACGGCACCGACGGCGCGGTTCTTGCCGCCAACCTCGAGATCCTCGAGGACGATCGGCACGACGAGCCGGCCTACGCGCCGGTGCCGATCATCCGCGAGGCGGTACTGAAGGCCTACCCGCAGATCACGGCGATCGTGAAGCCGCTGATGGCGAGCTTCGACCAGGCAACGCTGCTCGAGCTCAACGCCCGCATCCAGATCAACGGCGAGCCGCCGACGTCGGTGGCCGAGGACTACCTGAAGTCGAAGGGCCTGCTGAGATAGCTGACCTGCCCCCGGGGCGGTCGGCCGGCACCGGCGCAGCCATCCGGGACACGAGGACTCCGCTCGCGATGACTCCGACACCGCCGCCCCTGCACCGAATCGACCGCCTGGGCGCGCTGCTGGGAACGGCATCGATCGCCGCCGTCGCGTGGCTGCCGTTCGTCACGTTCAAGGCGAACCGGATCGCCTCCGGCACGGCGCGCTCGCTGTTCGAGGTGTTGCCGTTCGGCACCGCGCTCGCGGTCGCCGGGATCGTGGTCGTCGTCGCCGCGGCCGCGATCGGCGTCGCGAGTCCGAGGAGCCGGCTCGCCGCCGCGATCGTCGGCATCGCGGTGGTCGCGCTCGCGCTTGCCGCCGCGGCCGCCGACCTGACGCCGCCCGGCAACCGGCTGGTGCGGGTCTCGCCCGGGGTCGGCTGCTGGGTGCTGCTGCTCGTCCAGGCCCTGCTCGCGACGGATGCGCTCGCCCGGCTGCGGCCGGGGCCGGGGCTGCGCGTGCTCTGCCTCGCGCTCACCGGCGCGGTCCTCTACGCGGCGTTCGCGCTCGGACTCTTCGATCAGCTCTCGATCATGCGCGAGTATGCGGTGAACGCGGGCACGTTCGCGCGCGAAGCGCGCCAGCACGTGCTGCTCGCGACCGGTTCGCTCGGCGCCGCCGTCCTGGTCGGTCTGCCGCTCGGGGTCCTCTGCCACAAGGTTCCGCGGCTCCGCGCCGCGACCCTGCAGGTGCTGAACCTGATCCAGACGATCCCGTCGATCGCGCTCTTCGGCATCCTGATGGTGCCGCTCGGCGCACTCGCGACCGCGGCGCCGTGGGCCCGCGAGCTTGGCGTGAGCGGCATCGGCGCCGCGCCCGCCGTGATCGCGCTCTTCCTGTACGCGCTGCTGCCGGTGGTCGCGAACGCAACCGTCGGCCTCGGGCGCGTGTCGCCCGCCGCCGTCGACGCCGCCCGCGGCATGGGGCTGACGGGCCGCCAGGTGTTGACCCAGATCGAGCTGCCGCTCGCGCTGCCGGTCATCGTCACCGGCATCCGCATCGTGCTGGTGCAGAACATCGGACTCGTGACCGTCGCCGCGCTCATCGGCGGCGGCGGCTTCGGTACGTTCGTCTTCCAGGGCGTCGGCCAGACGGCGATCGACCTCGTGCTGCTCGGAGCGATCCCGACGGTCGTCCTCGCGTTTTCCTCCGCCGTAGTACTCGACGCGCTCGTCGATGTCATGAGCAGGGCTCCGCAATGATCCAACTCGAATCCCTGACCAAGCAGTACGGGCCGACGACGGTCGTCGACGGCGTCACGCTGGCAATCGCCTCCGGTTCGATCACCGTGATCGTAGGCACCTCGGGTTCCGGGAAGTCGACGCTGCTCCGGATGATCAACCGGCTGATCGAGCCGAGCGGCGGGCGGGTGCTGATCGACGGCCACGACACGTCGGCGACGCCCGTGCACCTGCTGCGACGGAAGATCGGCTATGCGATCCAGGGCCACGGACTCTTCCCGCACCGCACGGTGGGGGAGAACATCGCGACGGTGCCGCGGCTGCTCGGCTGGAGTGCCGCCCGCATCCAGGCCCGGGTCGACGAGCTGCTCAGGATCTTTCAGCTGGAGCCGGCCGAGTTCGCGGCCAAGTTCCCGCACCAGCTGTCGGGCGGCCAGCAGCAGCGCGTCGGCGTCGCGCGCGCGCTCGCGGCCGAGCCGGCGGTACTGCTGATGGACGAGCCGTTCGGCGCGCTCGACCCGATCATCCGCGGCAAGGCGCAGCAGGACCTGCTCGACATCCAGCGGCGCTTCGGCACGACCGTCGTGCTCGTGACGCACGACATGGACGAGGCCTTCCACCTCGGCGACCACGTCGCCGTCATGAGCCAGGGACGGTTGCTGCAGTACGACCCTCCGGCCTTGCTGCTGACCCGCCCGGCCGATCCGTTCGTCTCGCGGCTGACCGGCACCGCCGACCGTTCGCTGAAGCTCCTGTCGCTGACGACGGCCGGGGAGGCCGCCGAGCCCGGCGTGGGAGAAGGCCCGTCGGTGCCGGCCGCGGCGTCGCTGCGCGAGGTGCTCTCGGATCTCGTCTGGAGCGGTGCCACCGCCGCGACCGTGATGCGCTCCGACGGCACGCCGGCCGGCCGGTTGACGCTGGCCGGCATTCTCGCGCGCGGCAGGGCGGGCTGATGCGGCGCCTGGGCCTGCTGCTCCGGCTCGCGGCCTTCAGCCTGCTGGTCGCGTTCCTCGTGATGCCGCAGCGTTTCGCGCCGCTGTTCGCCCCGTTCACCGAGTACGGCGCGCCGCCGATCTACGACCAGGGCAGCCTGCTTGCGCTCGCCGCGGCGCACCTCGGCACCGTGTTCCTGGCCGCTGCCGCAAGCACGGTGGTCGCGGTCTCGCTCGGCATCCTCGTGACGCGGCCGAGCGGTGCCGAATTCCTGCCGCTCTCGCGGACGCTCGTCGGCATCGGCCAGACGTTCCCGCCGGTCGCCGTGCTTGCGATCGCGGTGCCGCTGGTCGGCTTTGGCGAGACGCCGACGCTGATCGCACTCTTCGCCTACGGGCTGCTGCCGATCTTCGAGAACACCATCAGCGCGCTGCAGACCTGTCCGTCGTCCGTCATCGAGGCCGCCCGCGGCATGGGCATGAGCAGCCGGCAGCGACTGCTCGGCGTCGAACTGCCGCTCGCGATGCCGCTGATCCTCGAGGGGATACGGCTGTCGGTGGTCATCAACGTCGGCACAGCGACGATCGGCTCGACGGTCGCGGCCAAGGGCCTGGGCGAGGTCATCATCGCCGGGCTCCTCTCCAACAACACCGCGTTCATCCTGCAGGGCGGCCTCGTCACCGGGCTCATGGCGATGCTGCTGTACGACGGGATGGCGGGGCTCGAGAAGCGCCTGCTGCGCGCCGTTCATGTCGGCTGACACCGTTGAACGGGCCGTGGTCGGCGGCGGCGGGCAATGACTTTGGCTACAATCCCGGCATGAAGGCCCCGCGACCGACAGTTCCGCTGCTGCAGCCGTGATCCCGGTCCGCGACCTGCCGGCCGAGCTGATCGAAAGACGCCCGGGGCTGCCGGTGGTCGAGCTGCCGACGCTTATGCTGATCCTCGCGACCTACGCCGGCTGGCTCGCGATCACGTTCGCGTACGGCCGCTGGCCGCTGTGGCTCGTGGCACCGGTCACGGCCGTGCTGCTGACGCTGCACAGCTCCCTGCAGCACGAGATCCTGCATGGCCATCCGACGCGCTGGCGCGGCGTCAATCACGTGCTCGCGGTCGTGCCGCTGTCGCTGTGGCTGCCGTACGAACGCTACCGGGAGAACCACCTCAACCATCACATCAACGACCGCCTCACCGACCCCCTCGACGATCCGGAGACCAACTACTGGACGCCCGAGGACTGGACCCGGCTGGGTACGATCGGCCGCGGGCTCGTGCGGATCCAGCTGACGCTGGCGGGGCGGATGATCCTCGGCCCGTACTGGCGCATCCCGCGGTTCCTGCGCGGCGAGCTGTGGTCCGTGGTCGCGAACCGGCGCCGGACGCGCGCGATCTGGCTCGAGCACCTGCTGTGGTGCGTCCCGGTCGTGCTCTGGGTGACGCAGGTCTGCGGCATCCCGTTCTGGCTGTACGTCGTCGCGATGGTGGCGCCCGGCAACAGCATCCTGCTGGTGCGGTCGTTCGCCGAGCATCGCGCCCGCCCGCCCGTGCGCGAGCGGACCGCGATCGTCGAGCGCTCGTGGCTGCTGGGGCCGCTGTTCCTCTTCAACAACCTGCACGCGATGCACCACGAGGAACCGCTGATGCCCTGGTACGAGTACAACGCCCGCTACCGCGCGATCCGCGAGCGCCTGATCGCGGCGAACGGCGGGCTCGTGTACGTCACTTACTTCGACGTCGCGCGCCGCTTCCTGTTCCGGGCGCACGATGCGCCGGAGCACCCGACCGGCCGGGTGCCGCGGCTCCGGCCCGCAACCGGCGTCGGTCGCACGGCTTAAGCGGCGCGTGCGCGCGACCGCTCAGGCGGGCAGCGGGTAGCCGGCCGCCCGCGCCGCCCGGTCCCAATCGAGCGTCGTCGCAAAATGCTGCCGGTCGGCGGCGGCGAAACCCTCGATCAGCAGCTCGTCGCCGAAGGGCTTGAACCAGTCGCGCGATGCGGCCGCGACCAGCGCCGCCCGCAGCCGAGCCACGGTCTCCTCCGGCACGCCGGCGGCGGCTACGAAGGCGGGCATGGGCGCGAGGTCGGTCGAGGCGAGCACGCGCACGCCGGCCGTCAGCGCCGGCTCGTGCCGGGCGATCAGCAGGTGCCAGTAGGCATCGAGGGGGCCCACGTCGATGCGGCCCTCGCGCACGGCGTCGAGCACCGCGCGCGCCGTCACGAGCCTGCCGACCATCCGGCCGTACAGCGCCGGCCGCTCCGCCGTGCGGAACCCGAGCAGGTGATGGCGGAACGCGTTGAAGCCCGAATGCGAGTGCTGCACGGTCCAGCCGGCCGTGCCGCCGAAGGTGTCCTCGAGCCGCCGGAACGGAGCGTCCGCCCGGACGATCAGGTCGGAACGATATACCGGCGACCCCTGCGCCCAGGGCGCGCGCGGGATCGGTGCCGCGATGGGCACCACCCGCGCGAGCTCGAGCGCGATCGGGTAGCCGCACATCAGCACGCAGCCGACGTCGGGCCGCGTCCACAGGTCCTCGAGCGGCCGCGGCGCCGGATGGGGCACGTAGGTGAGCGGCACGCCGGCTTCATCCGCGACATGCTCGAGGAGCTTGCGCCATGCGCCCTCGACGTCGGCGCTCACCGCGTACATGCGGGCGTTCATGATCTGGTCGGTCACAAGCGCGCGAGCTCCGCGCTGCGCCTCAGCACGTACGCGTCCAGCTCCTCCTTCACGGCCGCGTCGAGCGGCGGCGCCCGGTACTCGGCGAGCAGCTGCTTCCAGAGGGCGGTGGCGCGCCGGGTCGCGTCCTTCGAGCCCGCGTCGGTCCAGTTCTCGAAGTTGGACCAGTCGGACAGGAGCGGGCGGTAGAACGCGGTCTCGTAGCGCGCCAGCGTGTGTGCGCTGCCGAAGAAATGGCCCCCGGGCGCGACGCCCTTGATCGCGTCGATGCCGAGGTCGTCATCGTCGAACGCGACCGGCTTCAGCAGCTCCGCCCAGGTGCGCAGCAGCTCGGCGTCGACGATGATCTTCTCGAGCGAGGCCGACAGGCCGCCCTCGAGCCAGCCGGCCGCGTGGTTGATCAGATGGCTGTGGCTCAGGATCGCCGCCTGCAGCGAGAACGCGGTCTCGTAGGTCGACTGCGCGTCGACCGCGGGCGAGGCGTTCACCGCGCTCGTGCGGACCGGGATCCGGAGCCGGCGACCGATCTGCGCGCTGGCGAGTACGCCGTTGACGTATTCGGGAGTGCCGAACGCGGGCGAGCCGGTGCGCATGTCGACGTTGGACGTGAAGCTGCCGATCACGCACGGCGTTCCCGGGCGAAGCAGCTGGCAGAGCGCAACGATGGCGAGCGCCTCCGCCGTCTGCTGCACCAGCGCCCCGGCCAGCGTCACCGGCGCCATCGCGCCCATCAGCGTGAACGGCGTGATGACGACGCACTGGCCGTGCCGGGCCATGACCATGATGTTGTCGAGGATCTCGGCGTCGACGCGGCGCGGCGAGTTGACGTTGGTCACCGACATCAGCGTGGGCCTGGCGGTGAGCGCCTCGACCGAACAGCCGTGCTCGATCGCCGACATCGCGATCGCGTCCTCCGCCTGCACCCCGCCGACGCCACGCGCCGCCCAGACGATGTCGGCGCACTCGATGTGCGCACGGTAGGCCGCGAGGTGGCGGGTCGCGACCGGCACGTCGACGGGCTCGACCACGATGCCGCCCTGCCAGTGCAGGATGCCGAGCCGGTGGGTGAGCTTCAGGATGTTGCAGAAGGCCTCCAGGTCGCCGAAGCGCCGCCCGGACTCGAGATCGCTGATGTTCGGCGCGCCGTTGACCGGCCCGAAGTTGACGACATTGCCGCCGACGTGCAGGTGCCGGTCGGGATTGCGGGCGTGCAGCACGAAGCGTTCGGGAGCGGTCGCGAGCTGCGCGAGCACGATGTCCCGGCCGAGGCGGACCATCTGCGTCGCGTCGTCGACCAGCGCCCCGGCACGCCGGTAGACGTCGCGTGCGCTTGCGCTGCGGATCTCGAGCCCCGCCTCCTCGAGGACCCGGAACGCGGCATCCAGAATCCGCTCGACCTGCGCGGACGACAGCACCTCGAGCGGTGGCCAGGGATTGGTGAGGCGCGGCAGGGCCGCGAGCGTCGGGCCCATCGAGCGGGTCGTGCGGCTGCGGCTGCCGCGGCGGGAGTGGCCGGTGTTCTCGATCACGGCGCTACCTTACCGCGCCGCCGGCCCGTCGGCACGCAGTCGGTGCGCGCGCGCCGAGCGACCAGCGTCCGCGGGCGGGGACCGGAATCCGATCCGGCCAAGTCCGCGCCATCACGCCAGCGGGTGAACGCGATGGTCGACCAGGCCCTGCAGCGGGCCCAGGTATTTCTCGTAGTTCCGCCAGCGGCCGCTCGAGCCCGAATGGACCTTCTGCCGGACCTGCCACTTGCTGGCCGTGATCACGACGCGTTCGGTCTTGTGAAAATCGAGGCATCTGGAGTCCCACGGCAGCCCGACGAAGTCGAGCATCCGCCGCGTCCAGCCCTCCTGGTCCTCGATCAGCGCCTCGTACGGGACCTCGAGCAGCGCGCTCGCCGGCAGCAGCGCCCGCCAGTGATCGGTGATGCGGACGTATTCGCCGTAAAAGTGCGCCAGATCGTTGAGGTCGTGGGCGTAGGGCCCGATGTTGAAGAAGTTCTGGAAGTAGATCGAAAGGCACGTGTCGAACGGATGGCGCCGCATGTGGATGATGCGGGCGCGTGGCAGGGCGAAGTGGATCAGCCCGGCGTGCAGGAAATTGGCGGGCATCTTGTCGACGACGCGCGTGGCTCCGCCGGACATTGACTGCAGGCGACCAAGATAGTCCCGCGCCATGCCCGCGATCAGCTCCGGACCGGCTCGGGCCACGGGTTCCGCGTCCCGATATGCGTCGTAGGCCGCGTCCCAGAAGATCACTTCGCCGGCTCCGAACGCGGATGGATGGGACGCCAGGATCTGCTCGGTCAGTGAGGTACCCGATCTCGGCATGCCGACGATCAGTATCGGCAGCTCGGCGGCCGAGGCGTCGTCCGGACGCCCGCGCATGAACGCCTCATCGAAGGTACGGATGATCTGGTCGACGCGGTCGGTCAGTTTCCTGCCGTCGTATTTCGCTCCCTGGCGCTTCGAGAGCTCGTTGGCTCGCCGGTAGTGACTGAATGCGTCGTCGTATTCCTGCACGTCGTCGAAGTACTTGCCGAGCGCATAGCGCAGGCTGATCTCGGTCGCGAGTGGCAACCGCTTGTCGAGCAACGCCTCGGCTCCCGCGAGCCACTGGCGATCGTCGCGCGTCATCTTTCGATGCGTCGCGATCCCGGAGTAGCCGAAGGCGAAGTCCGGCCTCAACTCGATCGCACGCCTGAACAGGGACTCTGCGTCGGCGAACTGGCCGCGGTCAGCCCGTAGCTCCCCCAGGAACGAGAGTGCTTCGACGTAATTCGGGTCGATGGCCAGAGCGGCGGCGCAGCTCTTTTCGGCGTCGTCCGGACGCCGCTGCTGGCGCAGCGCAAGCCCGAGGCTCAGGTGGGCCGGGGCGTAGTCCGGCTGCAGCGCGAGTGCCCGGCTGAAACTCTCCGCCGCCTCGTCGACGTGCCGCAGTTCGAAGAGCACGGTGCCTAGATTGCAGTGGCTCTCGGCGCGCCGTGGCTCAAGCTCGATGGCCCGCTGGTAGAGGGACACCGATTCGCGACTTTCGCCCAGGTCCCGCAGCACGGCGCCGAGATTGTTGAGCGCGTCCACGTAAGCCGCGTTCAGCGTCAGGGCTTGCCGGTAGTGGGCGACCGCCTCCTCGCGACGCCCCAGGGCCGCGAGCACGAGTCCCAGGCTGTTGTGCGCGCTGCTCGACCGGGGATCGAGCCCGACCGCCCGCTCGCTGAGCGTCATCGCCTCACCGAGAAGGCCCTGCCGCACCAGCGCGTTGCCCAGGTTGCAGAGTATCTGCACGTCGTCGGGCTTCATGCCGAGCGCCGTGCGGTAGCAGCGCGCGGCTTCCGTGTACTGGCCGAGCTCGAGGAACGCATTGCCCAGGTTGTTCTGCGCCTCGACGAGCTGCGGGTTCCGCTGCAGCGCGCGTTCGTAGAGCGGAACCGCGTCGCGCGCCCGTCCGAGTCCGCGCAGTGAATTGGCGGCATCGACCAGGGCCTCGACATTGCCCGGCTGGATCGCGAGCACTCGTCGCAGGCTCTCGAGCGCCGGCGCCCACTGCGCGCGGTCGTGCAGTGCCGCGCCCAGGTTAGCGTGCGCCTCGGCATCGTTAGGAAGGAGCTCGGCGGCCCGGCGCAGAGCCTGCAAAGCGTCCTTGCCCTGCCGCACGAGTGCGACGCCGAGGACTTTCCACAGCATCCCGGCGTTCGGTTGCGTCGCGAGCAGGGCGCGGGCCTTGAGCTCCGCCTCGCCGAGGCGGTCTTGGTTGACGAGTGTCACCAGCGCGCTCACCTCGTGCGGGTTCGCGGGTGACGGCGGCGTGGCGGGGGCGACCACCTGACCGTGGCAGTACTTGTATTTCCTGCCGCTGCCGCAGGGGCAGGGCTCGTTGCGACCCGGCCTGGCTCCGCCGCTATTCATCGCGGTAGCGGGTCAGGGCGTCACCGAGAGCGGCCTGCAGTGGGCCGAGCCATTGCTCGAAATTCGTCCAGTGGTCGAGCCCTTCGCGGAAGATCGGCTGGCGAACCTGCTCGGAGCTCGCGGTGCGCACGTTGCGCTGCGTCTTGTGAAACTCGACGCACTGCGGCTCGAACTCGAGGTTGCAGAAATCGAGCAGCCGTCGCACGTTACCCTCGAGATCATCGACCACATCCTCGTGCTGCACGCGCAGCACCCGTCCGGGCAGCACCCGGTCCCAATGCCACATCAGCTCGAGGTACGTGCGGTAGTAGCGCGCGATGTCCTCGATGCTGTAAGTGAACTCCTGTCCGCGCGCGAACAGCTGCTTGAAATTGCTGAAGCAGCAGGCCATAGGCTCGCGGCGCGCGTCGATGATCTTCGCGTTCGGCAGCATCAGGTGGATGAGGCCCAGGTGCCGGAAGTTGTTCGGCATCTTGTCGATGAACAACGGCTTGCCGGTGCGGTAGACCCGCGTGGTGGCGAGGTACTTCTCGCCGAGCCCCCGGACTTCGTCGACAGTCAATTCGGCGAGAATGCGTGGATAGCGCGGGTTCTCCGGGTCGGGATCCCGGCCGCGCAGCGTGCTGACGATCTGCTGCACATTCGGCAGTTCCATCGTGCCCTCGACCCGTGAGTGCGAGGCGAGGATCTGCTCGACCAGCGTCGAGCCCGACCGCGGCAGGCCGATGATGAAGATCGGATCCGGGTCCGGCGCACCCCAGCCGCGACGGCCGGCGAAGAACTCGGCGGTGCAGACCTCGATCTGCTGGTGCGCCTTGTTCTCGATGATGCTCGGCCGATAGCCGCTGCTGGCGTGTTTCAGTGCGTTTCCGAGCTCGTAGAAACGGAACGATTCCGCAAAGTCGCGCTGGTCCTCGAGCGCCTTCGCGAGCGCAAAACAGACGTGGAAGCGGTCGACGGTCGCGACCGAAGGGTCGGCTTGCAGCGCCCTGAGGCGCGCCAGTTCCTCGTCCGTGAACCGGTAGGTCTTGAGGTTGGCGAGGCTCCAGTAGGCATCGCCGAAGGCCGGCCGGCACGCGGCGGCTCGGTGGTAGGACGCTATCGCCTCGTCGCGGCGCCCCTGCGTCTTGAGCGCATGGGCGATCGACAGGTGCAGGTCGGCGTCCGCGGGCGTTCCTCGCAGCAGGTCGCGGTACAGTTCGATTGCCCGCTCATGCTCGCCGAGGCCGGCGCAGGCTGTGGCGGTGAGGCCCTGGTAGTAGAGCCGGTTCTCGGGGTCTTCCGTCACCAGTCGCTCGAGTTCCCTGCGGGCGTCCGCGTACCGGTGCAGCTCGATGAGTACCTCGGCGTATTCCTTGCGCGCCGCACGATAGTCGGGAGCGAGTTCCAGGACCGCCGACAGCAGCAATTCCGGGTCGTCGTAGACGGACCGGGCGACGCCAATGCGGGCGAGCAGGCGCATGCCCTCGATGTGGGCGCCGTGCTTCATCAGGAAGGCACGCACCATCGGCTCGGCGGCATCCAGGTCGCCATCGACAAAGAGCCCCGTCGCGGTGACGACCTCGGGGGGTACTTTGCGCATGGTCGCGACGTGGCTCCCCGCGGTCTCGGCGTTTCCCGCGTCGCCCGTCATCCGATAGAGGCCCTCGAGCATGCTCCAGCTTCCGGGCAGTGAATGATTGAGGTTGACGGCCGCCAGGAATGCCTCGATCGCCTGGGGCGCCTGCCTCATGAACACGAAGCAGTGTCCGCGCTCCTCGTGCAGGCGGCTGAAGCGGGGATGGCTCCGTTCGAGCTGGGCGAGAGTCTTGAGCGCGTCGGGGACACGCCCCGCGAATCGCTGCGCGGTCGCCGTGACCAGCAGCACGTCGCGGTCGTCAGGCGCCTCGGCCCGCAACGCTTCCGCCGCGGCCAGCCCTGCGGCGAACTTCTTCTCTTTCAGCAGTGCGCGTATCCGCCGGATGTCGGCGGCAATCGCCGGGGCGGCCGTCGTCGCGTCCGTGGCATCCATGAGCATCCGTAAAAAAAGGGCGGACCCGAGGTCCGCCCTTGATTCTACTGCAACCGGCCGGCGCCGGTTGCGAGGCGCCACTGTCGGCAGGTCAGAACTTGTATCCGATCTGCAGCGTCAGGACGCGCGGCCGCAGCGGCACCACCTGCTTGATGAACTGCCCGGAGCTCGTGCCCACGCTTGCGGCGCTGTCGGTCAGGTTGTTGCCGACGATCTGCGCGGACCACGCATCCTTCGCCACCCCGATCGACGCGTCGTAGGTCGTGTAGCTCGGCAGCACGTACTGGAGCAGCGTGGTCGTGGGCACCTGCTGCGCCGGCGTGTCGCCCAGCGGGAAGCTCGCCGGCTGGTTCCGCATCGTGCCGACGTGGTTCGCGCCGACGCTCCAGAACGCCTTGTACTGGCCGGCCTCCCAGTCGTAACGGGCTCGGATGTTGAACTGCAGCGGCGGCGAGTACGCCGGCGACGTGCCGAGGACGCCGTAGGGATTGGTGTACGGCAGGTTCTTGACCTGGATGATGCACGAGCCCTGCGGCGTCGGGCTGGTCGTCGCCGGGTTGTTGACCTTCAAGCACGGTGCGTCCGTCTGCTCGGAACTGTTCCACGAACTCGATCCCTGCACGGTCAGGGCGTCAGTCACGCGCGCGACGAACTGCAGCTCCAGGCCCTTGACCCGGTAGGTCGGGCCGTTGACGTCGAAGGTCGTGTTGCCGAGGTGCACCGGGTCGAACAACGGCAACTGAACGTCCGTCCAGTCCATCTGGTAGACGGATGCGTTCAGCTGCAGCCGATGGTCCAGGAACTCGCTCTTGATGCCGATTTCCTTGTTCGTCAGGTTGTCGGACTGATAGCCAAACGGCTTCAGCAGCTGCTTCGAGGCCGAGGCCGTGGTATAGGGCGCCACTCCCGCCTGAAAGATCTTGCTGCCATCGGGACTCGTGTGCGTACGGTTGAAGCCGCCCGGCCGGAATCCCTCCGAGTAGGTCCCGTAGACCATGATGTCCGGCGTGATGTGCCCGGTCAGGTTGAAGCGCTTCTTGTTGCCGCTCTCGGTCTTGTTCAGGTTGATGCCGAAGCCGCAGTACGAGCAGTACGTCGAGTTCGGAACGTTCAGGACCGACGACGTCGCGCTGTAGTACTCCGAGCCGTGCTCGAACTCCTCGTACTTGTAGTGCCGTATCCCGGCGGTCGCCGTCAGCACCTTCGGCACGATGTCGAAGTCGACCGAGGCGAAGAACGCGGTCTGGTTGTAGCCGCGCTCGACGTCCTCGCCGAACGCCGTGTTCGTGTTGAGACGCTGGCTCGGGTCGGTCGCGTAGTAGCCGTGGATCGGCTCCATCACGTGTATGCAGTCCGGACCGCCGGCCAGGGCGACCGCATAGTTGGCCGGCGTGCACTGCGGAGGCGGCAGGTAGTTGAAGTTCATGATGTCGTCGATCACGAACTTCTCGTAGTAGCCGCCGACCAGGCCGCGGATGCGGTTCTCTTCGGGGGTACTGAAACGCAACTCGTGACTCTGGTGGGTGTTCTTGACGACGTCGCGCCATGATCCTACGGGCGCGTAGCAACTGGTCGGCTTGGTCGAGCGGACCCCGCCTTTCGGATGGCTGAAGTAGTAATAGGCCGCGTTCGCGCCCGTGCAGTCGTAGTACGAACCGTGCTTGGAGGTCAGGTAGTTCGAGTAGTCCGCCTGCTGGTCGATGTGGCGCACCATGTAGCTGCCGGCGTAGACGGCCTTGATGAAATCACCGAGCTTGCCGTTGACCGTCCAGGCCGTGCTCTCGTAGCGATCCTTGTCCCAGGCCGGCGAGAACGCGGCCGTCTGGAAGGCTCCCAGGGGGACTCCGACCGGGTTCGACACGGACCGCGGCGAAATCGGCTCCTCGGCGAAGTATCCGTCCGCCTCGAAATTCTGGAAGTTCTGCTGCACGAGAACGTTCCAGTCGTCATTGACCTGCCACAGCAGCGAGAACCGGGAGCCGGTGTAGGTCACCGTGTTCAGGTTGTTTCCTGCAAGGCCGAAATTGACGGCTTCCGGGCCGGCCGGCTGGATCACCCCGGCCGCCCAGGGCACCGCGACGGCCGGCGCCGAGATCGTCCCGGGCACGTTCGAGATGTAGCCGCCGCGGCGGTCTTCGAAAATCGACGCGCGGAACGCGAACTTGTCGCCGAGCGGCAGGTTGATCGTCCCGTTGACGTTCGAGTTCGGGTCGCCGTGCGCGGTCGTGCCGTAGCCGACATTGGCGTTGCCTTCGGAGACCCCGAGCTTCGGCTTGTTCGTGATGTAACGGATCGCGCCCGCCTGCGAGCCGCCGCCGAACAGGGTTCCCTGCGGACCTTCCAGCACCTCGACGCGTTCCATGTCGATCATGTAGACGTCGTTGTTGCGGGCCGGGAACTGCATCGACTGGTCGTCGAGGTAGAGCGCCACGTTGGGGAACGGCGCCGTTGTCGACTGCGACTGGTTGCCGGAGCCGCCGGAACTGAGACCACGCATGAAAATGTTGCCGGTGCCCGGGCCGTTGCCGCTGAAGGTCACGTTCGGCGTGTACTTGATCAGGTCATTGAAGGTCGAAATGTTCAGTTGCTTCAGCTGGTCGCCGGTGACCGCCTGGATCGTGATCGGGACGTTTTGAATCGTCTCCGTCCGGCGCTGGGCCGTCACGACGATTTCCTCGATGCCGCCCGATGATGCGGTTTCGCCCGCGGCGTACGCGGCGCCGGCGTTCGCGCTCAGCGCCGTGACGATTGCGAAATACAATTTTCTATTGGCCTTCACGAGTGCCTCCCCAGGCAATGGTTGCATCTAAAAAGCAACAGGGTCGATGCGCGCGTCGAGCCGCGGTCTATCGACCAGTTTTAAGAATTAGTCCCCTGTCCCGGCATACTTGACCAGTGCAAGTGTGTTTGCAAGCACTGCGGATCGCCCCGGTCCCGAATGTATCATTTCTGCAACTCTGCCGGGCTCCGGAGCAAATCCTACCAAACCCAGCGTTGCATTTTGGTGACGTCTCGCCGGTTCGTGTGCGCGCTGACAATGCTTATGAGCACACTGCCGATGGCGGGTCTTTGCACACGGCCACGCTCAGCACGGTCCACGCCGCATCTGGACGGACGCCCACCTGTCCCCTGCTGAAGCGTTCCACAGATGAGCGACAGGTCCAAGCCGAGAATTTGCATCGCGGCCATCTAAAAAAGATATCGCCGGCCATTCCTGACCAAAGACCGGCGCGGTCTAGACTCTCGATGCCGCATTGCAGCAGACGTCTTACGACGGTGATCTGCGAGCCACCGCGCCGCGCCGTGCAGCGGAAAACCGTGCCGAGGACATCAGTCCCCGGCCGGCTCGGTTGGATCGCGCGCCGGACGCGGCCCTTGGCCGCGGCGCCGCATGGCGGACCCGGCACCGGCGGTCCGTGGCATATTGCCGCGGTTGGCACCGGATCCCCCTGCACGGGCTGGAGGCGTGCGGCCCTGCCCAAGGGCCACGACCAGTTCGCCTGCACCGCAGGACGGCGCTCCCCGCGTCCGAGCGCGGCGGACCGGCGCCTCGGGATCCGACCGGACACTGGAGCATTGCTAGTGAGCGAGTGTGAGACGAAGGGCCGTCGTTCGGGGCGCGATGCGCGGCGCGCGCTCCGCGCCGGGCCGCTCCCCGACCACCTGCGCCCGGTCAAGCCGGGGCTCGAGAGCGGCCGCTATCGCCCGCTCTCGGACGCCGACGTGCAGGAGATCCATCGCATGGCACTGCGGCTGCTCGCCGAGGTCGGGCTCGCCGACGCGCCGCCGTCGGGTTCGGAGATTCTGACCGGCGCCGGCTGCACGGTCAGCGACCACGGCCGGCTGCTGTTCCCGCGCTCGCTCGTCGAGGACACGCTCGCGAAGGCCGCGCGGCATTTTCCGCTGCACGGCCAGGATCCCCGATTCGACATGCAGCCGTGGGGCAAGAAGGTCTATTTCGGCACCGCCGGCGCCGCCGTCAACATCGTCGATGCCGCCGGCCACTACCGCGAGTCGAAGATCCAGGATCTCTACGACATCGGCCGCATCGTCGACACGCTCGATCACGTGCACTTCTTCCAGCGTGCGGTCGTGCCGCGGGACCTCCCCGACCCCTTCGAGATGGATTTCAATACCTGCTACGCGTCGGTCTCGAGCACGGCCAAGCACGTGGGCTCGAGCTGGGTGCAGCCCGAGCACCTGCAGGCCTCGCTCGAGATGCTGCATGTCATCGCGGGCGGCGAGGACAAGTGGCGCGAGCGCCCGTTCGTCAGCCAGTCCAACTGCTTCGTGGTTCCGCCGATGAAGTTCGCGACCGACGCCTGCCGTTGCCTCGAGCTCGCGGTGCGGGGCGGCATGCCCGTGCTGCTGTTGTCGGCGGGCCAGGCGGGCGCGACGGCGCCGGCCGCGCTCGCGGGCGCGCTCGCGCAGGAGGTGGCGGAAGTGCTCGCCGGTCTCGTCTACGTCAACGCGATCCGACCCGGACATCCGGCGATATTCGGCACCTGGTGCTTCGTCTCGGACCTGCGCACCGGCGCGATGTCCGGCGGCAGCCCGGAGCAGGCGCTCCTGTCCTCGGCGGCCGGGCAGATGGCCCACTTCTACGACCTGACCGGCGGCACGGCGTCCGGCATGACGGATTCGAAGATCGCCGACGGCCAGGCTGGTGCCGAGAAGGCGCTCAACCATGCGCTGGTCGGCAACGCCGGTGCCAACCTGATCTACGAGTCCGCCGGCATGCACGCGAGCCTGCTGGGCTTCTCGCTCGAGAGCCTGGTGATCGACAACGACATCATCGGCATGGCGCAGCGGACCATCCGCGGCATCGAGGTCACCGAGGAGCGGCTCTCCTTCGAGACGATCCGGGACGTGTGCCTGAACGGCCCCGGGCACTACCTCGGCTCGGACCAGACCCTCGCGCTGATGCAGACGGAGTACATCTACCCGGCGGTCGGCGACCGGCGCAGCCCCAACGAGTGGGCCGAGCAGGGCTCGCACGACGTCGTCGACCGCGCTGCCGGCAAGGTGCGCGACATATTGGCGTCGCACTTCCCGGAGCACGTTCCAGAGGCCGTCGACGCGGCGATACGGGAGCGCTTCCCGGTCCGGTTGCCGCGCGCGGGCATGCGCCCGGGCGGCGACGGTCCGGCGCCCAAGGTCGTCGGCATCGAGGGCAAGCGGGGCTGACCGAGGCGGCCGCCGGCGTTCAGCCGATGCCGTCCGGCATCCCGCGCTTCCGCTCCTCGATGTAAGCGCGCAGTTCCTCGTCCGTGGCGAGGTCGAGCGGCGGCGCCTCGTAGGACTCGAGCATCGCCTTCCAGCGCTGATGGGCGCGGGCGCGCTGGTCGTGCCCGCCCTCGGCGCTCCACTGCTCGTAGGAGTTGTTGTCGGCAAGCTCGAAGTCGTAGAACGCCGTCTGGTAGTTCGCCATCGTGTGCGCCGACCCCAGGTAGTGCTTGCCGGGGCCGACCTCCCGGAACGCTTCGAGCGCGAAACCGTTCTCGTCGAGGCACAGGCCCCGCGCGAGCGTGTGCAGTGCGCCCAGCTGGTCGACGTCCATGACGAATTTCTCGTAGGACATCGCGAGCCCCGCCTCGAGCCAGCCGGCCGCGTGGAGCACGAAGTTGGCGCCTCCCAGGAACGCGGGCCACAGGGAGTTGGCGCTCTCCGAGGCCGCCTGGGCGTCCGCGACTTTGGAGGCGCACAGGTTGCCGCCGCAGCGCAGCGGCACGCCGAGCCGGCGCGCGAGCTGGCCAATCGCGAAATAGGCGAGCGCGGGCTCCGGCGTGCCGAAGGTCGGTGCGCCGGTCCTGAGGGACATCGACGAGAGGAAGTTGCCGAGGATCACGGGCGAGCCGCGCCGCTCGAGCTGGCCGAGCGCGACGCAGAACATGGCCTCGGCGAAGCACTGTGCGAGCGCGCCGGCCGTCGTCACCGGTCCCATCGCACCGCCGAGGATGAATGGTACGCACACCGGCGCCTGGTTCGCGGCCGCGTAGGTGCGGATCACGCGGCTCGCCTCGCCGTCGAGCACCAGCGGCGAGTTGACGTTGACGTTGCCGAGGATCACGCAGTGGTCGTCGACGAATCCGGCGCCGAACAGCACGCGGCATAGCTGGATGGAGTCCGCCGCCCGCGCGGCGGTGGTGACCGAGCCCATGAAGGGCTTGTCGGAGTAGCGCATGTGCGCGTACACCATGTCGAAGTGGCGCTTGTTGACCGGCACGTCGACGGGCTCGCAGACGGTGCCGCCGGAGTGATGCAGCCACGGCGACAGGTAGGCGAGCTTGACGAAATTATGGAAGTCCGCGAGCGTGCCGTAGCGGCGGCCGCGCTCGAGATCGGACACGAAGGGCGGGCCGTAGGCCGGGGCGAACACGGTGTGCCGGCCGCCGATCCGCACGTTGCGCGCCGGGTTCCGCGCGTGCTGCGTGAACTCCGCCGGCGCCGTGCGGGCGAGCTCGCGCGCGAGGCCCGCCGGCACGTGCACCCGGCAGCCGTCCTCGATGCGCGCGCCCGCATCGCGCCAGCGACCGATCGCGACGTCGTCGCCGCGGATCTCGAGTCCGATCTCCTCGAGCAGCTGGTCGGCGTGGCGCTCGATCGACTGCAGTCCGGCCTCGTCGAGCAGCTCGTAGGGCGGGATCTGCCGCGTCAGGTAAGCGGGCGCCGTGGGTCGCAGCGCCCGCTGGCTGCGGCGCGCGTCTCGACCGCTCGGACGGGCGCGGCGCGGTGCGGTCGGTGAATCATCGGACATGGCCGCGGTTCCGGGTACGGCGGCGGGCTCAGGGAACGAGCACGATCTTGCCGACGTGGCGCTTGGAGAGGAACTCCTGCTGGGCCGCGACGATGTCCCGCAGCGGGTAGATCGCCGCGACCAGCGGCCGGATCTCGGCGCGCTCGATGTAGCCCACGAGGTTGCCGAATACTTCGGGCTCCTGGATCGTGCAGCCGATCAGCCGCAGGTCCTTCAGGTACAGGGTCCGCAGGTCGAGCTCGACCAGCGGTCCCGCGATCGCACCCGCCACCGCGTAGCGACCGTCGCGGCGAAGCACCTCGAGCAGAGCCGGGAAGCCGGCGCCGCCGACCACGTCGATGACCGCGTCGACCGACTCACGACCGAGTTCGCCGACTAGGTCGGCGTCGCGCGGCAGGACACGGCGTGCACCGAGCGACAGGATCAAGGCGGCCTTGGCCGCGCCCGCGAGCGCGATGACCGAGGCGCCGCGGCGCCGCGCCAGCTGCACGGCCGCCGAGCCGACGCCTCCGGAGGCGCCGGTGACCAGCACCGTTTCGCCCTCGCCGACCTCGGCGCGCGTCAGCATGTTCTCGGCCGTCGAGTAGGAGCACGGGAAGGACGCCAGCTCGACGTCCGTCAGGTCGCTCACCACCACGCGGGCATTGCCGGCCGGCACGCGGGTGTACTCGGCGAAGGCGCCGTCGCACTCGGAGGCGAAGTAGCCGGGCGGACCGCGATCGGGTCGCAGCACAGGGTCGACGAGGACCCGCTCGCCGATGCGTGCCCTGTCGACGCCGGCACCGACCTCGACGATGTGGCCGCAGGCGTCAGTCCCCTGAATCCGCGGGAAGGCAAGCGTCGCGCCGGTCCAGGCGCCATCGCCGACGTCGGCAGCGGCGCTAGCTCCGGCGCCGAGCGACTTCGAGTACCAGCCGATGCGCGTGTTGACGTCGGTGTTGTTGACCGCCGCGGCGCCAATCTCGATCAGCACCTCGCCCGGCCCCGGCACCGGTACCGCGACGTCCTCGCGGTATTCGAGCTGCTCGACGCCGCCGTGGCCCTTGAGCAGGATGGCCTTCATCGTTGCGGGCATCATCAGCAGCGGCTCGACGTGGCGGCGGTCCATGCGACGGCCGCTCAGACCAGCATGACCACGTCGCTGTACCGCCGCAGCGCGGCGTCGGCCGTCAACAGCCGCAACGGCTCGGCGATCGCCTGTGCGACCAGCAGCCGGTCGAACGGGTCGGCATGGAGACGCGGCAGCATGGCGACACCGGCCGCGTGCGCCGCGCGGACCGGGAGTGCAGCGAAGCCACTCGCGTCGATGGCCTCTACCAGTGCGGTGGGGTCTACCTCGATCGCTCCAAGCCGTGCCTTGATCGCCACCTCCCAGATCGACGCCGCCGACACGTACACCTCCTCCGCCGCGTCGATCACCCGGCGGGTCGACGCCGTCAGTGAAGGGCTGCCGGTGACCGCCCAGAGGAAGATGCGCGTGTCGAGCAGCAGGCGCATCAGGGCCGCTCGAAGCGCCCGAGCAGCTCGCCGGGCAGCGGCGCGTCGAAGTCCGCGGGCACGGTGAACCGGCCCTCGAGCACGCCGAAACGGATGACGCGTTTACGGTCTTCGAGACGTGTAATGCGCACGAGCGGCTTGCCATTGCGGCTGACGACGACATCCTCGCCCGCCGCCGCCTTGTCGACCAGCTGGGAAAGGCGGGTCTTCGCGTCGTAGATATTGACGGGATCCATCGGCGAGTTCCGCAGAGATTGACCAAGTCTAGTCTGATCTGAATTAAACCACAATTCCGAGTCCTGGCGCCTGAAATGAAAATTCTATATACTTTTTCATGCAAGTGAATTTATATGCCAGCTCATACGTGGACACACCCAGCAGCGAGTCAGCAGCGGCCGGCTTATTAGCGGCCCGAGCCGCACCCGACCGGGGCGGCACGGCGATACCTGTCCTTGCCGATCCCGCCGCGGGCGCGGTGGCAGCTGCAAGCCCGCTTGGTCGCCAGATCCGCGAGCTGCGGGAGGCGCGCGGCCTACGCCTCGCCGGGCTCGCCGCCGCCATCGACAAGTCGATCGGCTACGTCAGCCAGATCGAGCGCGGCCGTTCCGAGATCTCGATCTCGACGCTGACGAAGATCAGCGATGCGCTCGGGGTTCAGATCAGCTGGTTTTTCCAGGGCTACGATCCGGCGGCGCCGGCCGAGCACGGCTACGTCGTGCGCCGCGAGAACCGCCGCCCGCTCAAGTTTCCCGGCACCGGCATCGAGGAGGAACTGCTGTCGCCGACGCTGAGCGGCGAGGCGGAGCTCATTCTGAGCCGCTTCGCACCAGGCGCCCGCAGCGGCGACCAGCAGGTGTCGCGGGAGGCCGAGCAATCCGGCTACGTCATCGCCGGCATCCTCGAACTCGACGTTGGGACGCGACGCTTCCAGCTGCGCGCCGGCGACAGCTTCCGCATCGGCCGCGGCGAACCGTTCACGGCGCGCAATCCGGGCAGCGAGATCTCCGTCTCGCTGTGGGTCATCGCGCCGCCGAAGTACTGAGCGAGGGCTCCGCAACCGAGGACATGCCCCGATGGCATTGCCGAATCATGCAAGCGTCGTCA
This sequence comes from Pseudomonadota bacterium, assembly GCA_025351005.1. Classification (GTDB taxonomy): domain Bacteria; phylum Pseudomonadota; class Gammaproteobacteria; order Steroidobacterales; family Steroidobacteraceae; genus CAIKZZ01. Next base: position 74,203 of record JANXWS010000017.1, read on the forward strand.
TCGTCGGCGGCGGCATCGCGGGCTGCTCGCTCGCCTACCACCTGACGAGACTCGGCGTCAGCGACGTGGTGCTGCTCGAGCGCCGGCAGCTGACCTGCGGCACCACCTGGCACGCGGCCGGCCTCGTCGGCCAGCTGCGCGCGACCCGCAACCTGACCGAGCTCGCCAAGTACACGGCGGATCTCTACCGGGCGCTCGAGGCCGAGACCGGCCAGGCGACCGGCTTCAAGCAGAACGGCTCGATCAGCGTCGCCCTCACCAGCGAGCGTTTCGAGGAGCTGAAACGCGGCGCGTCGATGGGCAAGACCTTCGGCCTCGAGGTCGAGCCGCTTTGCGCCGCGGAGATCCGCGAGCGCTGGCCGCTGCTCGCGGTCGAGGACGTCGTCGGCGGCATCTTCCTGCCGAAGGACGGCCAGACGAACCCGATCGACACCACGCAGGCGCTCGCCAAGGGCGCGAGGCAGCGCGGCGCGCGCGTGCACGAGAACAGCAACGTGCTCCGGATCCGGGTCGAGAATGGTCGCGCGGCCGGCGTCGAGACCGAGCACGGCGACATCCGCGCCGACACGGTCGTCATCTGCGGTGGCATGTGGTCGCATCGCCTGGCCGCCGACGTCGGCGTCGCGATCCCGCTGCACGCGGCCGAGCACTTCTACATCGTCACGGAACCGATCGCCGGCGTGCCGCCGAACCTGCCGGTGCTGCGCGTGCCGGACGAGTGCGCGTACTACAAGGAGGATGCGGGCAAGATCCTGATGGGCTGCTTCGAGCCGGTCGCCAAGCCGTGGGGCATGCACGGCATTCCGGCGGACTTCTGCTTCGACACGCTGCCGGAGGACCACGAGCATTTCGAGCCGATTCTAAACGCCGCCGTGCGGCGGGTGCCGGCGCTCGGTGACGCCGGCATCCAGCTGTTCTTCAACGGTCCCGAGAGCTTCACGCCGGACGACCGGTACTACCTCGGCGAGACGCCCGAGGTGCGCGACCTGTATGTCGCCGCCGGGTTCAACTCGGTCGGCATCGCCGGCAGCGGCGGCGCGGGCAAGGTGCTGGCGCAATGGATCGTCGAGCGCCGCCCGCCGCTGGACCTGTGCGACGTCGACGTGCGCCGCGTGATGCCGTTCCAGTCGAACCGCCGCTACCTGCGCGACCGCACGGTCGAGACGCTCGGACTGCTGTACGCGATGCACTGGCCCCATTACCAGTACCGCACCGCGCGCGGCGCGCGGCGGACGCCGTTGCACGACCGGCTGGTCGCCGCCGGCGCCTGCATGGGCGAGGCCGCCGGCTGGGAGCGGCCGAACTGGTACGCCGTGCCGGGCGCGCGGCCGGAGTACGCCTACTCCTACGGCCGGCAGAACTGGTTCGACGCCTGCGACGCCGAGTGCGCGGCGGTGCGGGACCGGGTTGCGCTCTTCGACCAGACCAGCTTCGCCAAGTATCTGGTGCAGGGGCCGGACGCGGTGCGCGTTCTGAACCGGCTGTCGACGGCCGACGTCGACGTCGCCGCCGGACGGATCGTGTACACGCAATGGCTCAACGAGCGCGGCGGTATCGAGGCGGACCTGACGATCACGCGGCTGGCGACCGACGAGTTCATGGTGGTCACCTCGGCAATCTGCCAGACGCGCGACCTCGCCTGGCTGCGGCGCGGGATTGCCGCGGCCGACCTGCGCTGCTGGGCGACCGACGTCACCGCCGGCATCGCCATGCTCGGCGTCATGGGACCGCGGAGCCGGGCGCTGCTCGAGGCCGTTTCGGGCGCCGGGCTCTCGAACGCGGCGCACCCGTTCGGCCGCTCGCGCGAGGTCGAGATCGGCTACGCACGCGTGCGTGCGAGTCGCATCAGTTATGTCGGCGAGCTCGGCTGGGAGCTGTATGTGTCGGCGGAGCATTGCCTCGACGTCTACGAGCGGCTGGTCGAGGCGGGCGCTCCGTTCGGCCTCGCGCACGCGGGCTATCACGCGATGGCAGCCTGCCGGGTCGAGAAGGGCTACCGGCACTGGAGCCACGACATCGCCGACGAGGACACGCCTCTCGAGGCAGGCCTCGGCTTCACGGTCGCGTGGGACAAGCCTGGCGGATTCGTAGGCCAGGACGCGCTCGCCGCCCAGCGTGCCCGTGGACTGCCGCCGAAGCGGCTGGTGCAGGTGATGCTGGCCGACAACTCCGCGGCCGCGCCGCTCCTCTATCATGAGGAGCCGCTGGTCCGGGACGGCGTCATCGTCGGCTCCATCAAGTCCGGCGCCTGGGGCCACCGCCTCGGTCGCTCGATCGGCATGGGCTATGTCCGCTGCGCGGACGGCGTCAGCCGGGAGTGGCTCGCCGCGGGGAGCTGGGAGGTCGAGGTGGCCTGCGAGCGGCATGCCGCCCACGTCCAGCTCGAGCCCTGGTACGACCCGAAGAACGAACGGATCAAGGCCTGAGGTCCGGCATGATGCCGACGCCGGCGACGCAACGGGAGAGGCGAGCGGAATGAGGAGCCATGCGCGGGTCGTGGTCATCGGCGGCGGCGCCGTCGGTTGCAGCGCGCTCTACCACCTGACCGGGCTCGGGGTCACCGACGCCGTGCTGCTCGAGCGCGACGAGCTGACCGCGGGCTCGACCTGGCACGCGGCCGGCAACTGCCCCAATTTCTCGACCTCGTGGAACCTGCTCAAGCTGCAGCGGCACAGCACGCGGCTGTACGCCGGGCTTGCGGCGCAGGTCGGCTACGACATCAACTACCACGTCACCGGCAGCATCCGCCTTGCCCACACGCGGGACCGAGTCGACGAGTTCCGCCACGTCGCTTCGCAGGCGCGCGCGCAGGGGATCGAATTTGAGATGCTGACGCCGGCCGAGGTCGCCGCGCGTCATCCGTTCGTACGGACCGACGGCATCATTGCCGGCCTCTACGACCCGCAGGACGGCGACATCGACCCGGCGCAGCTGACGCAGGCGCTCGCCAAAGGTGCCCGCGACCGCGGCGCCGAGATCCACCGCAATACCCGCGTCACGGCGATCGGGCGCAGCAGCGGCGGCGAATGGCGCATCGTCACCAACCGCGGCACGATCCAGTGCGAGTCGGTCATCAACGCCGCCGGCTACCGCGGCGGCGAGATCGCCGCCATGGTCGGCGAGTACCTGCCGGTGGTGACGCTCGCGCACCAGTACATCGTCACCGAGGACATCCCGGAGCTGGTCGCCCGCGGTGCGGCCCGCCTGCCGCTGGTGCGGGACCCGGACGTCAGCTACTACCTGCGCCAGGAGCGGCACTCGCTGCTGCTGGGCCCGTACGAGTGGCAGGCGACCGCGCACTGGCTGAACGGCATCCCGGTCGAGTTCGCCAATCAGCTGTTCGACAACGACCTCGGCCGGCTCGAGAGCTACATCGAGGCCGCCTGCCGGCAGGTACCGCTGCTCGGCACGGTCGGCATCAAGACCGTGATCAACGGGCCGATTCCCTACGCGCCCGACGGCAACCCGCTGATCGGGCCCGCGCCGGGTCTGCCGGGATTCTTTCACTGCTGCGCGTTCACCTTCGGCATCGCGCAGGCCGGCGGCGCCGGCAAGGTGATCGCCGAGTGGGTCGCGAACGGCCAGCCGGAGTGGGACATGTGGCCGCTCGACTCGCGCCGCTTCCTCGACTTCGCGAACCAGAAGTTTGCGCTCGCCAAGGCCATCGAGACTTACCAGCACGAGTACGGGGTCGGCTATCCGGTGGAAGAGCGGGCGGCGGGGCGGCCAGCGAAGGCCTCACCCGTCTACCAGCGCCTGCGCGACGAGGGCGCGCGCTTCGGCGCCCGCGGCGGCTGGGAGCGCGCGGTGTACTTTCACAAAGCCGGCGATGCGCAAGGGCTGCCGGAGGCGTCATTCCGCCGGCCGCACTGGCACTCGGCCGTCGAGCGCGAGTGCGCGGCGGTGGCGACGCGGGTTGCGGTGCTCGACCTGCCCGGATTCACGAAGTTCGAGGTGGCGGGCGCCGGCGCCGGTGCCTGGCTCGACCGGATGATCGCGGGCGCCGTGCCGCGGCAAGGTCGCACCGCGCTCAACTATTTCTGCGCGCCGGCCGGCGGCATCGTCTCGGAAATGACGGTCACGGCGCTCGCCCCCGATCGCTACTGGCTGATCAGCGCCGCGGCCGGCGAGCGCCACGACGAGCATTGGCTGCGCGCGCACCTGCCGACGCGCGGCGACGGGGTCCGCCTCGAGAACCTGAGCGCCCGCTACGGCTCTCTGGTCGTCGTCGGGCCCAGGTCCCGCGAGCTGCTCGCGACGCTGACGGCGGCCGACCTCTCGAACGAAGGCTTCCCGTGGCTCGCGGTCCGCAGCATCGACATCGGCTACGCGCGAGCGATAGCGCTGCGCGTCAATTTCGTCGGCGAGCTCGGCTGGGAACTGCACTTGCCGGTCGAGCACCTGCAGTCCGTCTACGACCTGGTCCGGGCGGCCGGTGAACGCTTCGGGATCAGCGACTACGGCCTGTACGCGATGGAGAGCCTGCGGCTCGAGAAGTGCTACCGCTCCTGGAAGGCCGACCTCACGACCGAGTACACGCCGCTGATGGCCTCGCTCGAGCGGTTCGTCAAGCTCGACAAGGCCGGCGGCTTCATCGGCCAGGACGCGTTGCAGCGAGAGGCCGCCGCAGGTCCGCGCGAGCGCTTCGTGCCGCTGCTCGTCGACGCCGGCGACGCCGACGCCACCCCGGTCTCGATCGTCTACGAGCGGGACGCGCCGGTCGGGCTCGTGACCTCCGGCGGCTACGGCTACCGCCTCCGCCAGAGCATCGCGCTCGCCTACGTGCGCACCGATCTCGCTGTGCCCGGACGCGAGCTCGAGGTCGAGATCCTGGGCGAGCGGCGGCGGGCCGTCGTCGGCCGCGAGCCCCTCTACGATCCGGACAACCTGCGCCTCAAGGCTTGAACGCCGGGCCGAACCAGGCTCAGTGCGCGGTCTTGATCCGCGTCCAGACTCGCGTGCGGACGCGCTCCGTCGTGGCGCTGACCTCGGCGGTCAGGTACAGACGCTGCCGGATCTCCGCGGTCGGGTACAACGTGGGGTCGGCGAGGATCGCGGGCGTGACGTAGCGATCGGCGGCGAGGTTGTCGTTGCCGTAGTGCGTGTCGATGGTGACCGCGGCGATGACCTCGGGACGCAGCATGAAGTTCAGGAACTCGTGGGCCTCGCGCACGTGCGTGGCGTCGTAGGGGATCAGCCACGCCGAGTAAGTCGCGTTCGCGCCCTCCTTCGGTACGCTGAAGGCGAGCTGCAGCTCGCGGCCCGTGGCGCGCACGCGGGCCATCGCGACCGCGTAGTCGCTCGACCAGCTCATCGCGACGCAGGATTCCTCGCTGGCGAGCGAGTTCAGGTATTCGGCGGAGTCGAAGTTGCGGATGTAGGGGCGCACCTGCATCAGCAGCGCTTCGGCCGCATGGAAGTCCTCGGTACGGGTGGTGTTCGGATCGAGATGCAGGTAGCGCAGCGCCAGCTGCAGTACGTCCTCCGCCGAATCGAGGAAGGTCACGCCGCAGTCCGCCAGGCGGCTCATGTACTCTGGCTTGAAGATCAGGTCGAGGCTGTCGACCGGCGCGTCCGGTATGCGCTCCCGGACCAGCCGCACGTTGTACGCATAGCCGTTGATCGCGTGCAGGTAAGGGACCGCATACTGGTTGCCGGGGTCGGCCTCGGCCATCAGCTCCAGCACGCGGGGGTCGAGATTGCCCCAGTTCGAGAGCAGCCGGCGGTCGAGCTTCTGGTAGGCGCCGGCCTTGATCTGGCGGCTGAAATAGTTGGTGGCGGTGTTGACGATGTCGTAGCCCGAGCCGCCCGACAGCATCTTGGCCTCGAGCGTCGCGTCGGAGTCGAAGGTGTCGTAGTCCACCCGGATGGCGGTCTCGCGCTCGAAGTCCGCGATCGTCCGCTTGCCGATGAAGTCGGCCCAGTTGTAGATGCTGAGCACGCGTTCCCCCGCGCGTGCACCACGGTCGCCGGCTCCGCCGCAGGCGGCGAGGCCCACGCCCGCGAGCGCCACCAGCAGGAACGCCGGGACGAGATGCGGCGCGCGCGGGGCATGGCGGCGGCGGGCGGCCCTGTCGGCGGCGAACGGTCGGGTACTCACAGGGCGGTCTTGATGCGGGTCCAGGTCCGCGTCCGGATGCGCTCGGTGGCAGCGCTGATTTCGCCCGGGATGAACGCGACCGCGCGCAACTCCGGCGGCGGATACAGCGTCGGATCGTTCAGTATCTCCGCACGCACGAAGGGGCGCGAGGCCGGGATCTCGTTCGGGTAGTGGATGTCGTTGGTGATCCGCGCGATCACGTCCGGCCGCATCAGGTAGTTGATGAACTCGTGCGCCTCGGCGACGTTCGGGGCATCGAACGGGATCAGCAGGCCGTTGATCGTGTTGCTGGTGCCTTCGCGCGGGATCGTGAATGCGAGCGCCGGCCGGACGCCGGCCGCGTGCGCGCGTTCGAGCGCAATCGAGTAGTCGCTCGACCAGCCCATCGCGACGCACACCTCGCCGTTGGCGAGTGCATTGATGTACTCGATCGAGTCGAAGTTGCGGACGTAGGGCCGCACCGTCAGCAGCAGGCGCTCGGCCGCCGCGAAGTCCTCGGCCCGTTCGGTGTTCGGGTCGAGGTGCAGGTAGCGCAGCGCGAGCTGGATGACGTTGTCCGGGGAATCGAGGAACGTGACGCCGCAGTCGGCGAAACGCGCGACGACCTCCGGCCTGAATATCAGGTCGAGGCTGTCCACCGGAGCCGCGGCCATGCGCGCGCGGATCATGTCGACGTTGTAGGCGAAGCCGTTGTACGAGTGCAGGTACGGGGCGGCGTGCGCATTGCCGGGGTCGTAGTGCGCGAGCAGGCCTAGCACTTCCGGGTCGAGGTTTTTCCAGTTCGGCAGCCGAGTACGGTCCAGCGGCTGGTAGGCGCCGGCCTTGATCTGGCGGCCGAAGAAGTTCTCGGACGTGCTGACGACGTCGTAGCCGGCGCCGCCGGCCAGCATCTTGGCCTCGAGAGTCGAGTCAGCATCGAAGGTGTCGTATTCGACCTTGATGCCGGTCTCGCGCTCGAAGTCCGCCACCGTCGTTCTGCCGATGTAGTCGGACCAGTTGTAGACGCTGAGATGCCGTGTCGCGGCGTGGCGGGCGGTGTCCCCGCCGCAGCCGGCCGCGCTGGCGCCGAGGCAGGCGGCGAGCAGCGCGGCCGCGGTACGGCCGGGCGTCACGCAGGCAGCTCGAGCGCGGAGTCGGCGAGCAGCTCGACGACGTAGCCCGCGAACGAGCGCCACGCCTCGACGCGAAACGTCGTCGGGCCGGTGCGCCAGAGCGTGATCTCGGCCTTGTGGAATAGCGACCGCGTGCACATGCCGATCGGGAACGGGCCGAGGTCGAGATCGAGCGGGCAGCCGCTCTGCAACAGCCACTCCGCGTACGGACCCTGCACCGCGAACGCCACCTGCCGGTGACTGACCTCAACGAGCGAGTGCGGCAGCGACCCGAGCGCCGTGGCGAGCATGGGCGCGAGCGAGGCGCCTTCCGCGGCGGGCGCTATCAGCAGGTACTCGTCCGGTCCCAGCCGGAGCGCAGCGCGCGGGCCCGCGCTCGCCGCGCGGCAGGCGGCCGTCGGCAGCGGCACGCCATAGGCCCGCGACAGTGCCTCGATCGCGCCGGACCCGCCGCGGAAACTGAACCGCGTCGCCGCCGGCAGCGGCTCGAGCCAGCCGCGGCCCTCGACCGGCGGGGGGCGTCGCTGCAGCGTCTCAGGCATTGAGGCGGGCTCCGTCGCGATCGTAGAACACGGGCGGGGTCACCTGGACCGGGATGTCGGCGCCGGGCATCGGCACGTAGAGCGTCTGGCCCGTGCGAGCGCGCCCGCCGACGATTGCCGCGAGCGCGATCGACCGTCCGAGCACGGGGCTGTGGTAGGAGGACGTGACGTGACCGATCATCTGCAGCGGCACCGCCTGCCCGGGGGTTGCGACCACCTGCGCTCCCTCCTCGAGCACGACGCCCGGGTCGACGGTCGCGAGACCGACCAGCTGCTTGCGGTCCGGCCGCCGCAGCGCGGCCCGTGCAAGTCCGCGCTTGCCGACGAAGTCGGACTTGGCCTTGCCGATCGCCCAGGCGACGCCCGCATCGTCCGGCGTCATCGTACCGTCGGTGTCCTGGCCGACGATGATGTAGCCCTTCTCGGCGCGCAGCACGTGCATGGCCTCGGTGCCGTACGGGGTGATGCGGTGCGCCTGGCCCGCGGCGTGGATCGCGGCCCAGGTCTCGGCGCCGTAGTCGGCCGGCACGTTGATCTCGAAGCCGAGCTCGCCGCTGAAGCTGACGCGGAACAGCATCATCGGCACGCCGCAGATGCGGCCGTGGGCGACCGCCATATGCGGCAGTGCGGCCGGCGACAGGTCGACGCCGCTGACCAGCCCGGCGAGCACGTCGCGGGCGCGCGGGCCCTGCAGCGCGATCACCGCCCACTGCTCGGTGGTCGAGGTGATCCACACCGACAGGTCGGTCCACTCCGTCTGGATGTAGTCCTCCATCATGCCGAACACGCGCGCGGCGCCGCCGGTCGTCGTCGTCACGTGGAAGCGGTCCTCGGCGAGGCGTGCGACGACGCCGTCGTCGTAGACGAAACCGTCGTCGCGCAGCAGGATGCCGTAGCGCGCGCGGCCGGGCGCGAGCGTCGACCAGTTGTTGACGTAGAGCCGGTTCAGGAACGTAGCCGCGTCCCGCCCGACGACCTCGATCTTGCCGAGCGTGGATGCATCGAACATGCCGACGTGCTGGCGTACCGCCAGGCACTCGCGGTCGACCGCGGCGCGCAGGCTCTCGCCGCCGAGCGGGAAGTAACGCGTCCGCTTCCACTGGCCCACGTCCTCGAACACGCCGCCCTGGGCCACGACCCAGTCGTGGCTCGGCGTTTTGCGCAGCGGGTCGAACAGCTCGCCGCGGGCGACGCCGGCGAAGCTGCCGAAGGTCACCGGTGTGTACGGCATCCGGTAAGTCGTCAGTCCGACCTCCGGGATGCGACGCTCGGACTCGGCGGCGACGAAGCCGAGCGCGTTCAGCCCCGAGGTCTTGCCCTGGTCGGTCGCCATGCCGGTGGTGGTGTAGCGCTTGATGTGCTCGATGGATTCGAAGCCCTCGCGGCGCGCGAGCGCGAGGTCGCGGGTCGTGACGTCGTTCTGGAAGTCGACGAAGGCCTTCGCGGGCGGTACCGCGCCCGCCGGCTGCGGCAGGGCCCCCGGCGTGCCCTCGAGGCGCGCCTCCGGCAGCCGCGCGGCGTAACGATGCGCCGCGGCCGCATGGCCGGTCGCCGCGAGCGCCGCGGCGACGCCGGCGGCGGCGCCGTCCTCGAGCGCGGCGCCTAGCGTGTGGGTGGCGCGCACGCCACCGGCGCAGCGCGTGCGTTCGGCCGCGGTGCCCGGCACGAATGCGCCGAACGCCGCGTCGAACTCGAGCTTGCCGCGTGACTGCGAATGCAGGTGCACGCTCGGCGTGTAGCCGCCGGACATCAGCAGGACGTCGCACCGCAAGCTCGCCGCGGGCCGGATGCTACCGTCGTTCCCGACCCGGCCGAGATGCACACCCGAGACGCGCCGCCGGCCGCTGGTGCCGAGCGCCGTCATCGACGTCTCGACCGCGAGCCCGGCGTCGCGCGCCGCAGTCGCGGCCGGACCCTGCGCGCGCCCCGGCTCGCGCACGTCGGCGATCAGCGCGATCGCGACGCCGCCGGCCGCCAGGTCGAGCGCAGCCGCATAGGCGGCGTCCGAGCCCGCCAGCACGACCGCGCGCGAGCCGACCTGGACGCCGTAGCGGTTGAGGTAGCTGCGCGCGGCCGACGCCAGCATCACGCCCGGACGGTCGTTGCCCGGGAACACGAGCGGCCGCTCGATCGCACCGGTCGCGAATATCACCTCGCGCGCGCGCACCTGCCACAGCCGCTCGCGTGGCAGCGCCGCAGGCGGCCTCGCCAGGTGATCGGTGATGCGCTCGCAGAGGCCCACGTTGTTGTGCGGGAAGTAGCCGAATGCGGTCGTCCGTGGCAGCAGCGTCACGCGCGGGTTGCTGGCGAGCGCGGCGTGCTGGGCGACGATCCAGTCCGCCGCGGCCATGGCGTCGATCGTCGCGCCGCGTTCGGCGAGCAGGGAGCCGCCGAACTCGTGCTGCTCGTCGCAGAGGATGACGCGGGCGCCGGCGCTGGCGGCGCCGGCGGCGGCGGCGAGCCCGGCGGGGCCCGCGCCGACGACGAGCACGTCGCAGTGCGCGTAGCGCTGGGCGTAGCGGTCGGGGTCCGGCAGGCCGGGGGCGACGCCGAGGCCGGCGGCCGCGCGGATCCGCGGCTCGTAGAGCGCGTGCCACGCCGAGCGCGGCCACATGAACGTCTTGTTGTAGAAGCCGGCCGGCAGGAACGCGGCGAACAGGCCGTTGACGGCGCCGACGTCGAGTGCCAGCGACGGCCAGCGGTTCTGGCTCTCGGCGACCAGGCCCTCGTAGACCTCGATCTGGGTCGCGCGCAGGTTGGGCGTGCGCCGCGCCGCGTCACGAACCACCGTCACCAGCGCGTTCGGCTCCTCGGCACCCGCGGCGAGGATGCCGCGCGGCCGGTGGTACTTGAACGAGCGGCCGAGCAGGTGCACGCCGCTGGCCAGCAGCGCGGCGGCGAGCGTGTCCCCGGCGAAGCCCTCGTAGTCGCGGCCGTCGAAGCGGAATCGGACCGGCCGCGAACGGTCGATGCGCCCGCCGCGTGTTGTCCGGAAGCGGCTCACGGCCGGTCCCGGGGTACGGCCGGTGGCTGCTCGCCGGCCCGGTAGGTGGCGAGGAACTGGTCGGTCGTCGTGTCGCGCAGCGCGTTGAAGAAGCGCCCGCAGCCGCGCGCGTGGCGCCAGCGCTCGGCGAACACGCCGCGGGTGTTGTCGCGCAGGTACAGATACTGCAGCCAGTCGTCGTCGCTGGCCGCGGCCGGGTCCGCCGGCCGCACGACGTGTGCCTGGCCGCCGTGCGCGAACTCGAGCTCCGGGCGCGGCCCGCAGTACGGGCAATCGATGATCAGCATCGCTCCGCCTTCAATGCGCGACGGCGGCCGCTGCCGCCTCGTCGATCAGCAGCCCGTCGCGGAACCGCTCGATCGTGAACGGCGCGTTGATCGGGTGCGGCTCGTCGTGCGCGATCGTCCATGCGAACAGGTGCGCCGAGCCCGGCGTCGCCTTGAAGCCGCCGGTGCCCCAGCCGCAGTTCACGTACAGCCCGGGCACCTCGGTCCTGGCGATGATCGGCGAGCGGTCGGGCGTGCAGTCGACGATGCCGCCCCAGTTGCGCAGCATCTTCAGGCGCCGGACCATCGGGAACAGCTCGCAGATCGCCTCCAGCGTGTGCATGTTGATGTGCAGCGCGCCGCGCTGCGTGTAGGAGTTGTAGGCATCGGTGCCGGCGCCGATCACGAGCTCGCCCTTGTCCGACTGGCTCATGTAGGCGTGGATCGTGTTCGACATCACGACGCAGGGCATCAGGGGCTTGACCGGCTCCGACACCAGCGCCTGCAGCGGATAACTCTCGAGCGGCAGCCGGATGCCGGCGTAGCCGAGCACGACGCTGGTGTGGCCGGAGGCCGCGACGCCGACCTTGCGCGTGCGGATCGGTCCGCGCGTGGTCTCCAAGCCCTCGACGGCGCCGCGCGAGTCCCGGCGGATGCCGGTGACCTCGCAGTTCTCGATGATGTCGACGCCAAGCGCGTCGGCGGCGCGCGCGTAGCCCCAGGCGACCGTGTCGTGGCGCGCCGTTCCGCCGCGGCGCTGCAGCGCCGCACCGAGCACCGGGTAGCGGATGTTCCGCTCGATGTTCAGGATCGGGCAGAACGCCTTCGCCTGCTCGGGCGTCAGCCACTCGTTGTCGACGCCGTTGCCACGGTTGGCGTGGATGTGGCGGCCGATGACCTGGATGTCGTGCACCGTATGCGCCAGCATCAGCACGCCGCGCGGCGAGTACATGACGTTGTAGTTAAGGACCTGGGATAGGTCGCGCCACATCTTCAGCGCGTGGTCGTAGAGCCGGGCGCTTTCGTCGAACAGGTAGTTGGAGCGCAGGATCGTCGTGTTGCGGCCGGTGTTGCCGCCGCCGATCCAGCCTTTCTCGACGACCGCGATGTTGGTGAGCCCGTGCTCGGCGGCCAGGTAATAAGCAGCGCCCAGGCCGTGTCCGCCGCCACCGACGATGACGGCATCGTAGCCCGGCTTGGGCGCCGCCCGGCGCCACTGCGTCGTCCAGCCGCGGTGACCGCCGAAGGCCTCGCGGATCAGCGACCAGGCCGAGAACTTCTGCATCAGGCCCTCAGATCGTTGTTGTCTGGATCATACGGGGACTCGACCAGCACCGTGGCACGCCGGCGCTGGCCCAGGATCTCGATCTGCAGCCCGGTGCCCGGGCTGGCGAACTCGGGCTTGACGTAGCCGATCGCGAGGCTCTTGCCTAGCGTGTGACCGTAGTAGCCCGAGGTCGCGCGGCCGATCATCCGGCCGTCGCCGTCGAACAGCGGCTCGTTGCCGAGCGGGTCGGCGTCCACGACGTCATGCGCCTCGAGGGTGATGAAGCGGTGCGGCACGCCGCCAGCGAGCTGCCTCGCGAGCGCCTCGCGGCCGATGAACGGGCCCTTGTTCATGCGCACGAAGCGGTCGAGTGACGCCTCGAAGGGGGTGTAGTCGCGCGTCATGTCGCTGCCCCACATGCGGTACGACTTCTCCATGCGCAGCGACTCCATCGCCCGCATGCCGACCATGCCGATGCCGTACCCGGCGCCGGCGGCGAACAGGGCGTCGAACAGGTGGTGTGCGAACTCGATGGGGAAGTGCAGCTCCCAGCCAAGCGCGCCGACGAAGTTGACGCGCAGCGCATAGACGTCCGTCGCGAGGCCCACTTCGATCACCTGGCTCGTGAGCCACGGAAACGACGCGTTGTCCAGCGGCGCGTCCGTGAGTCCCGCCAGCAGCTCGCGCGATCGCGGCCCGGCGACCACGAAGCAGCCGCGGCTGGTCGTGATGGGCGTGAGTTCGACCGAGCCGTCGCGCGGCAGAGTGCGCTGCAGGTAGTCGCTGTCGTAGCGTTCCGCGGCGCCGGCGCTGACGACGTAGTAGTGCTGCTCGCCCAGCTTCGTGATCGTGAACTCCGAGCGGATGCCGCCGCGCGTCGTGAGTGCGTGGCAGAGCGCGATGCGGCCGGTCCTGGTCGGCACCGTGTTGGCGACCAGGCTGTCGAGCCAGGCCTCGGCACCGGGTCCGCGGACCTCGTGTTTGGTGAACGGCGTCAGGTCGATGACACCGACCTGCTCGCGCATCAGGCGGCACTCGTTGCCGACGTGTGTGAAGTAGTTGCTGCGGCGGAAGCTCCAGACGTCGCGGCGCTCGACGCCGGGCGGCGCGAACCAGTTGGCGCGCTCCCAGCCGTAGCGCTGGCCGAAGACGGCGCCCATGCGCGCGAGCTTGTCGTAGACCGGCGTCGTCTTGGCCGGTCGCGCGTCCGGGCGCTCTTCGTCGGGGAAGTGGATCGTGAATACGTCGCGGTAGGTTTCCTCGTTCTTCGCGACTACGTAGCGCTTGCTCGTGTACGGGCCGAAGCGGCGCGGATCGACCGCGAGCATGTCGATGCCGGGCTCGCCCTCGACGATCCATTCGGCCAGCTGCCAGCCGGACCCGCCGGCAGCAGTGATGCCGAAGCTGTGGCCCTCGTTGAGCCACAGGTTGCGCACTCCCCACGCCGGGCCGACCAGCGGGCTGCCGTCCGGCGTGTAGGAAATGGGGCCGTTGACGATGTCCTTGATGCCGCAGCGCTCGAGCGCCGGCACGCGGCGCTGCGCCGCCTCGACGTGCGGCAGCAGCCGCTCCAGGTCGCCCTCGAACAGGCTCTTGCCGAACCACTCGGGCACGCCGTCGGCGAAGCGGGCCGGTGCGCCGGCCTCGTACGGCCCGAGGATCCAGCCGAGGCGCTCCTCGCGCAGGTAGTAGGACTGATCGGACTCGCGCAGCACCGCGAGCTCGCGCCCGCCGCCCGCGCGGTAGGCCTTAAGCTCCGGCGACTCGTCGTAGACGATGTACTGGTGCTCGACCGGGATCGCCGGCACGTTCAGGCCGAAGGTCCGGCCGGTCTGGCGCGCGTAGTTGCCTGTGGCGCAGACGACGTGCTCGCAGACGATTTCCCCTTTGCTGGTCGTCAGCTTCCACTCGCCACCCGGCGTGCGGGCCGCGGCGACGACCTCGGTCTGCTCGTAGATCTCGGCGCCGCCGTTGCGCGCGCCCTTGCGCAGCGCCATCGTCAGATCGGCCGGCGCGATGTGGCCGTCGTCGGGGTGGTAGAGCGCACCGACGATATTCGCCATCGCGGCGCCGTCACCCAGGTTGATGAGCGGCCAGAGGTCCTTGACTTCGCGCGGGCCGATCACCTGAAACGGCACGCCGATGGTGTTCGCGGTGCCGCAGTACTTGTAGTACTCGTCCATGCGCTCGCGGCAGGTCGCGAGGCGCAGGTTGCCGCTGACGTGAAAGCCGACTTCCTGGCCGGTCTCGGCTGGCAGGCGCTTGTACAGGTCGACGGAGTACTTGTGCAGCTGGCCGACGGTGTAGCTCATATTGAAGAGCGGCAGCAGCCCGGCCGCGTGCCAGGTGGAGCCCGCCGTCAGCTCGGCGCGCTCGACCAGGACGACGTCCGACCAGCCCTTCCGGGCCAGGTGATAGAGCGTGCTGACGCCGACCGCGCCGCCGCCGATTACCACGACCCGGGCGTGCGTCTTCATCTGCCAGTCTCCGTTTCGCGGGCGGGAGTCACCGGCAGGGGCCGCGATCGGGGCCTGCGGGCGATGCGCCGGAAGTGTAACGGTCGGTCGCCTCCGCACGACTCCATTTGCGACAACGTCTGACGCAAATGCGCCAGCCCGCCGTATACTTTGGCAACCCCTCAGCAACGGCAGCCCGGACATGCCTCTGAAGCCCGCGGTGCAGATTCGCAAGAGCCGGTTCGCGTTCCTGACACTGCCGCAGTACTCGCTGATCGCGGTCGCGAACGCGGTCGAGCCGCTGCGGATGGCCAACACCGTTTCCGGCCAGCTGGCGTACGAGTGGCTCATCGCGAGCCTCGACGGCCAGCCGGTGCCGGCCAGCAACGGCATCGCGTTGTCGCCGACCGTGCCGCTCGAGCAGGCCAGCCGCGCCGACATCATTTTCGTCTGCGGTGGGATCGACGTCCGCGAGGCGGTCTCGCCGGCGCTGATCGCCGCGTTGCGCCGCCTCGGCGAGCAATCGATGGCGCTCGGCGCGCTCTGCACCGGCGGCTATGCGCTCGCGCGGGCGGGCCTTCTCGACCGCTACCGGGCAACCATCCACTGGGAGAACCAGTCGGCCCTGCGCGAGGAGTTCCCCCGGGTCATCATCTCGGACCAGTTGTTCACGATCGACCGCAATCGCTACACGTGCTCGGGCGGCGTGGCACCGCTCGATCTGATGCTGAACCTGATCGACTCCAAGCTCGGTAGCCGCATCGCGCAGCGGGTCTCGGAGCAGTTCATCGTCGAGCGAATCCGCAGCGACCGCGATCGGCAGTACGTGCCGCTGCGCGCCCAGGTCGGTGTCTCGCACCACAGCCTGATCCGGGTCGCGGAGCTGATGGAGGCGCACATCGAGCGGCCGCTGTCACTCGAGAGCATCGCGCGCGAAACCGCGATGTCGCGACGCCAGATCGAGCGCCTGTTCAAGCGTCACCTGAATTGCGTGCCGAAGCGCTATTACCTGGAAATGCGCCTGAAGCGCGCGCGGGAATTGCTGCTGCAGACCGCCATGCCGATCATGGACATCACGACCGCCTGCGGCTTCCAGTCGCCGCCGCATTTTTCGAAGTGCTATCGCAAGCAGTTCGGCTACCCGCCGAGCGTCGAGCGCCAGGCGCGCGCCAAGGGCACGCTGCCGACCCGGGAGGCGCTGCCGGTCGCCCCATAGCCGGAGCCGGGGCGCGTCGGGTTGTCGAAAAGCGACGCCGGGCGCCGAGGCTGCGGCGCCGGCGCGGGCGCGCCGCCGCCGGCCCGCAAGTGGATTTACTCATGGAGCCAGCGAAAAAAGGCACGGCGACCGCCGCCGGCGCCGGTCATTGACACGGACGGTGCCACCGGAGAAGGATGTCGCGTTGAGGCAGGTGCCGGTCGCGAAACCGCCACTGCCCCGAGCCGCCAGCCCGTACCATCGGGCCATTGCACCGCGCGCGTAACTAGAGGCCGAGGTTCGCAAAATGCCTTGGGAGCACGTCGATGTCCGATGACCAAATCGAAGAGTTCGATCTCGACACCCTGAACGACCAGGAACTGACCGAGCAGGTGCACGACGACCTCTACAACGGGCTCAAGGCTGAGGTCCAGCAGGCCACGCACATCTTCCTGAAGCGCGGCTGGTCGGCGGAGAGGGTACTCAACGACGCGCTCGTCGAGGGCATGCGCATCGTCGGCATCGACTTCCGCGATGGCATCCTGTTCGTGCCGGAAGTGCTGCTGGCCGCGAACTCCATGAAGGGTGGCATGGAGATCCTGCGGCCGCTGCTCGCCGAGACCGGTGTCGAGCCGATCGGCAAGATCGTCATCGGCACGGTCAAGGGCGATATTCACGACATCGGCAAGAACCTCGTCTCGATGATGCTCGAGGGCGCCGGCTTCGAGGTCATCGATCTCGGCATCAACAACCCGGTCGAGAAGTACCTCGCGGCGCTCGAGGCGCACAAGCCCGACATCCTCGGCATGTCGGCGCTGCTGACGACGACGATGCCGTACATGAAGGTGGTCATCGACACGCTCAAGGAAAAGGGCATCCGCGACAAGTTCATCGTGCTGGTCGGCGGCGCGCCGCTCAACGACGAGTTCGGCAGGGCGGTCGGCGCCGACGCCTATTGCCGCGACGCCGCGATCGCCGTCGAGACCGCGAAGTCGCTGGTCGCGGCACGGCGCGCGGCGCGCTGAGCGAGGGAGTGGCCCGCATGGACGTCGCGGGCCGCGTGCTCGTCATAGCCTGCGGGGCGTTGGCGCGTGAGATCACCGCGCTCAAGCGCGCCAACGGCTGGTCGTCGCTCGAGGTCACCTGCCTGCCGCCGGAGCTCCACAACCGGCCCGAGCGGATTCCGGGCCAGGTGCAGGCGGCGATCGAAGCAGGGAGGTCCCGCTACGGGCAGATCTTCGTCGCCTACGCCGACTGCGGCACCGGCGGCGAGCTCGACCGCGTGCTCGCGGCCGAAGGAGTGGCACGCCTGCCGGGCGCCCACTGCTACGAGTTCTTCGCGACGCCGCCGGTCTTCGAGGCGCTCGCCGAGGCGGAGCCCGGCACGTTCTACCTCACCGACTTCCTGGTCCGGCACTTCGAACGTCTGGTCGCCGGCAGCCTCGGGCTCGACCGCCATCCCGAGCTCGCGGCCGAGTATTTCCGCCACTACCGACGCGTCGTGTATCTCGCCCAGGCGCCGGACGATGAACTGACCAGTCAGGCGGCCGCGATCGCGACGCGCCTCGGGCTCACGTTCGAGCGGCACGTCACCGGCTACGGCGGGCTCGCCACCGGGCTCGCCGACGTCGCGCGCCGCGCCGGCGCGACGGTCGTCGTCGAGCCGGCACGCACGATCGCCTGAGGAGCAGCTGGCATGGCACAGCTGATCGTCATCTCGTGGCGCGACATACCGGCGCAGGTGATCGCCAAACGCGGTCGCGAGACCGCCAAGGTACAGCTGTCGGCGCGCTTTCAGGAAGCCGTCGACCGCGCCGCGATGCGCGCCGGCAAGGGCAGCTCCGACGCCTACCTCGCCGACTGGCAGCGCAGCCAGCCGCGCGCCTGCGGCGACGACCTGCAGGCGGCGGCGGCCACGGCGGCGGCCGAGCTCGAGGCGCGCTACGCCGACGACGACCTCGAGCGCATCATCCGCGCCAAGGGCATCGACGAGCGCGCCGCGCGGGACGGCGCCGCCCCGGGCGGCGGAGCGGCCTGATGTACGCGCTGCGTCGCTGGTCGGTGCGTCACGCGCGCGGCCTCAACCGCTTCTACGACGGCTTCGAGCGGCTGCTCGTCGCCTGCGCGCCGCTCTTTCGCCGGCTCGGCTACCCGCGTCTCGAACGGCCGGTCGCGCTGATCGAGCGCGCCGCCAAGGGCCTGCTGTTCGACTGCAGGATGTGCGGCCAGTGCGTGCTGAGCTCGACCGGCATGTCCTGCCCGATGAACTGCCCGAAGAACCTGCGCAACGGACCCTGCGGCGGCGTGCGCGCCAACGGCCACTGCGAAGTCCGGCCCGAGATGCGCTGCGTCTGGGTCGAGGCCTTCGAGGGCGCCAGGCGCATCAATGGCGGGATCGACAAGATCCGCGTCGTCCAGGCGCCCGTGGACCGGCGCCTCGAGGGCCGGTCCGCCTGGCTCAAGGTGGTCCGCGAGCGGACCGAGCCGCGGCCGGAGGCGCGCCCGTGAAGTTCGAGGACGAGCCGGTTCCGGGCTATCCGCTGCCGATACTGCCGGGCCACGTGTCGCCTGGCCGTTTCGAGCGCGTGCTGCGTGCGGGCGCGTTTGCGGTCACCACCGAGCTCGCGCCGCCGGATTCCGCCGATCCCGAGGAGGTCTACCGGCGCGCCCGCGTCTTCGACGGCCAGGTCGATGCGATCAACGCCACCGACGGCTCGGGAGCCAACTGTCACATGTCGAGCCTCGCCGTCTGCGCGCTGCTGACGCGCGCCGGCTACGCGCCGATCATGCAGATCTCCTGCCGCGACAAGAACCGCATCGCGATCCAGGGCGACATCCTCGGCGGCGCGGCGATGGGGGTCTGCAACATGCTGTGCCTGTCGGGGGACGGCGTGCAGGCCGGCGACCATCCGCAGGCGAAGCCCGTGTTCGATCTCGATGCGTTGTCGCTGCTGGCGATCGGCCGCAGGCTGCGGGACGAACAGCGCTTCGAGAGCGGCCGCAAGATAACGTCCGCGCCGCGCGTGTTCTTCGGTGCCGCCGAGAATCCGATGGTGCCGCCGCTCGAGCACCGCGCACTCAGGCTCGCCAAGAAGGTCGCGGCCGGGGCGCAGTTCATCCAGACGCAGTACTGCTTCGACCTCGACCGCCTGCGCGCCTTCATGAGGAGCGTCGAGGAACTCGGGCTGCTCGACCAGGTGTTCCTGCTGATCGGAGTCGGGCCCTTCAAGACCGCGAAGGGTGCGGAGTGGATGCGCAACAACGTGCCGGGCATGCACGTACCCGACGCGCTGATCCGCCGACTGGCCGGCGCGCAGGACCAGGCGCGCGAGGGGCGCGAGATCTGCATCGAGCTGATCCAGCAATTTCGCGAGATCACGGGCGTCCACGGCGTGCACGTGATGGCGTACCGACAGGAGGAGTCCGTCGCCGAGATCATCGACCGATCGGGCGTGCTGGCCGGACGCGTCCCCTGGTATCCGACCCGCGACACGGACTCCGCAGACAGGAAGGCATCATGACCGATACCGTTCTCAGTTCCGCCAGCCGCGAGGTCGTCATCGGCTTCAACCGGCCGTTCGTCATCATCGGCGAGCGCATCAATCCCACCGGTCGCAAGATCCTGGCCGCCGAGATGGCGGCGGGCGACTACAGCCGGGTCGAGGCGGACGCGCGCGCGCAGGTCGAGGCTGGCGCGCACATGCTCGACGTCAACGCCGGCATTCCGCTGGTCGACGAGCCGGCGATACTGGCACGCGCCGTGCAGCTCGTGCAGTCGATCACCGACCTGCCGCTGTCGATCGACTCGTCGATCGTCGCCGCCCTCGAGGCCGGCCTCGCCGTCTACAAGGGCAAGCCGCTCGTCAACTCGGTGACCGGTGAGGAGGAGCGCCTCGAGGCCGTGCTGCCGCTGATCCGGAAGTACGGGGCCGCGGTGGTCGCGATCTCGAACGACGAGACCGGCATCTCCGAGAATCCCGACGTTCGCTTTGCGGTTGCCCGCAAGATCGTCGAGCGCGCTGCCGACCACGGTATCCCGGCCTGCGACGTCGTCGTCGATCCGCTGGTGATGCCGATCGGCGCGATCAACCAGGCGGGCGTGCAGGTCATGCGCCTGGTGCACCGCCTGCGCACCGAGCTCAAGGTCAACACCACCTGCGGTGCCTCCAACATCAGCTTCGGCCTGCCGAACCGCAATGGCGTCAACGCTGCGTTCCTGACGATGGCGATCGGGTCCGGCATGACCTCGGCGATCACCAATCCGCTGCACGTCGAGGTTATGCAGGCGGTCATGGGCGCCGACGTCATGATGGGCCACGATCCGGACTGCGTGCGCTGGATACGCAGGTTCCGCGACGTGCCGCCGGTCACCGCCACCGGGGCGGTCGGCGAAGGCGCCAGCCGCGGCCGCCGCGAGGGCGGCCACCGGCGCCGGCCGGCCCCGGCGTCCTGAGCGGCAAACCGTGACCGAGCCAGACGCTCTCGTGGTGTTCACGCCGTCCGGCAAGCGCGGCCGGTTCCGCATCGGCACGCCGCTGCTCTCGGCCGCGCGCACGCTGGGCGTCGACATCGACTCGGTCTGCGGCGGTCGGGCACTCTGCACGCGCTGCCAGGTGCTGGTGGCCGAAGGCGAGTTTGCGAAGCACGGCGTGCGCTCCTCGGCCGGGCACCTGTCGGCAATGTCGGCGCCGGAGCTCAGGCTCGCCAGTCGCCAGGTCCTGGCGGTCGGTCGGCGGCTCTCCTGCCAGGCGCGCGTGCAGGGCGACGTGGTCATTGACGTGCCGGCGACCAGCCAGGTGCACCGCCAGGTGGTGCGCAAGGCCGCCGAGGCGCGCGACATCGAGCTCTACCCGGTGGTCACGCTGCATTACGTCGAGGTGCGCGAGCCCGACATGCACGACCAGGCCGGCGACCTGGTACGCCTGGAGGAGGCGCTGGCGCGCGAGTGGAACCTGCGCAACCTGGGCTGCGACCTGCTGGTGCTGCAGGCGCTGCAGCCGGTGCTGCGCGCCGGCCGCTGGCACGTCACGGTCGCCGTCCATGACCAGTCGCGGATCATCGCCATCTGGCCCGGGCTGCACGAGCGCATCTACGGGCTCGCGGTCGACATCGGCTCGACGACGATCGCCGCGCACCTGTGTGACCTGACGACCGGCGAGGTGGTGGCATCGGCCGGCCTGATGAATCCGCAGATCCGCTTCGGCGAGGATCTGATGAGCCGCGTGTCGTACGCGATGATGAATCCCGGCGGCGCGGCGCAGATGACGACAGCGGTACGCACCGCGATCAGCGACCTCGCGGCCGACGTGACCCGGGTCGTGGGCGTGGGTCCGGACGCGATTCTCGAAGTGACCCTGGTCGGCAACCCGATCATGCACCACCTCGTGCTCGGCCTCGACCCCGTCGAGCTCGGCGGCGCGCCGTTCGCGCTCGCCATCGACCGCGCGCTAACCGTGTGGGCCTCCGAGATCGGCCTTGCCTTGCACCCGACTGCGCGCGTCTACGTGCTGCCGTGCATCGCCGGGCACGTCGGTGCCGACTGCGCCGGCGTGATCCTCGCGGAGCGGCCCGACCTCGGCGACGAGATCACGCTGCTGGTCGACGTCGGCACCAACGCCGAGATCGTGCTCGGCAACCGCGAGCGCCTCGTGGCCTGCTCGAGCCCGACCGGTCCGGCCTTCGAGGGCGCGCAGATCAGCTGCGGGCAGCGCGCGGCGCCCGGTGCGATCGAACGCGTGCGCATCGACCGCACGACGCTGGAGCCGCGTTTCAAGGTCATCGGCTCGGAGCTCTGGTCCGACGACGCGGGCTTC
Source organism: Pseudomonadota bacterium (assembly GCA_025351005.1). Lineage (GTDB taxonomy): Bacteria > Pseudomonadota > Gammaproteobacteria > Steroidobacterales > Steroidobacteraceae > CAIKZZ01. Next base: position 95,958 of record JANXWS010000017.1, read on the forward strand.
GCCGCGGCCGTGCAGCAGAGCGGCGTCACGGGCGTCTGCGGCTCGGGGATCATCGAGGTGCTGGCCGAGCTGTACCAGGCCGGCATCATCAACCAGGATGGCGTCATCGACGGCGCGTACGCGGCGCGCAGCCCGCGGGTCATCGCCAACGGCCGCACCTTCGCCTACGTGCTCTACGAGGGCTCGCAGCGCCTGATGATCACGCAGAACGACGTGCGCGCCATCCAGCTCGCGAAGGCGGCGCTGCACGCCGGCATCCAGCTGCTGATGGAGCGTCTCGGAGTCCCGCGCGTCGATCGCATCCGCCTCGCCGGCGCATTCGGCAGCCACATCGACGTCAAGTACGCGATGGTGCTCGGCATGATCCCGGACTGCGAGCTCGCGCGCGTCGGCTCCGCCGGCAACGCGGCCGGCACCGGGGCGCGCATCGCGCTGCTCGACTCGCGCTCACGGGCGACCATCGAGAAGCTGGTGGCGCGCGTCGAGAAGATCGAGACGGCGATCGAGCCGCGCTTTCAGGCGCACTTCGTCGAGTCGATGGCGATCCCCCACAAGACCGCCCCGTACCCGCACCTGCGCGCCGTCGTCGACCTGCCCGAGCCCAGGGCGGCGACCCAGAGCGACGGTCGCGAGCGCCGCAACCGCCGCGCGACCGCGCGGCCGTAGCAGGAGCCCGTCGCCATGTACGAGCAGGTGCTGCTCTGGGCGACGCCGGTGTTTCTGCTGCTGATGGCGGTCGAGTGCGCGGTCGCCCGGCTGCGCCACCGCAGCCCATACCGGCTGGCGGACGCCATCACCAGCGTCGGCTTGGGCGCGCTCTCGACCTACCTCGGCGTCTTCACGCGGCTGGTGACCATCGGCATCTACGTTTGGGTCTACCGCGAGGCCCGGGTGACGACGCTCGACGCCGGCTCGCCGTGGGTCTGGGTGACGGGGCTGCTGCTGTACGACTTCCTCTATTACTGGAATCACCGCCTCGGTCACGAGGTCAACGTGCTGTGGGCCGCGCACGTGGTGCATCACCAGAGCGAGGAGTTCAACCTGTCGACAGCGCTGCGCCAGACCGGCAGCGGCTTCCTGCTGTCGTGGATCTTCTACCTGCCGCTGGCGGTGCTCGGCTTCCCACCGCCGCTGTACCTTGCGCTCAGCCTGATCGACCTGCTGTACCAGTTCTGGATCCACTCCGAGCAGATCGGGAAGCTCGGGCTGTTCGACCGGATATTTGCCTCGCCGTCGAACCACCGCGTGCATCACGGCATCAACGACCTCTACGTCGACCGCAACTACGGCGGCATCCTGATCGTCTGGGACCGGCTGTTCGGCACGTTCCAGCCTGAGCTCGCGGCGCAGCCGGTCGTCTATGGCACCCGCGACCCGCTGCGCTCGTGGAACCCGCTGTGGGCCAATCTGCACACCTACGCGGGGCTGTTCGCCGACGCCTGGCGCGCGGGCTCGTGGACCGACAAGGTCGCCGTGTTCCTGCGGCGGCCGGGCTGGCGGCCCGCGGACGCGGCCGCGCGCGCTCCGAAGCCGCCGTTCCGGCTCGACGCCTTCACCAAGTTCGCACCGCCGCTGCCGCGGGCGCTCGGAGGCTACTGCCTGTTGCAGGGATTCGTCATCATCGGCTTCGGCGCACATTTCATGTCGGTCGCGCCGGGCTGGCCCACCGGCGCCGCGCTCGCCTACCTGGCCGCGCTCGCGGCATCGTTGTGGATCATCGGCGGCCTCGCCGAGGGCCGACGGGAGTTCGTGCCGCTCGAGATGTCGCGGCTCGGCGTGCTGACCTTCACGGGGCTGCTGCTGCTGCCGGCCGGTGCGCGCCTTGCCGGCGGCGGCGGGCCGCTGCTCGTCGCGGCGTGCGCGGCGCTCGCGCTCTGGGTCTGGCGCGCGGGCCGGCCGTTGCCGCGCCCGGCGCGCGCCTGAGGCGGGGCGCCGCATGAGCGGCGCGGCGGCCGGCCTGCTCATCGGGGACGACGACGTCGCGGCGTTCCAGGCCGACGGCGCGATTTGCGTGCGCGGGCTGCTCGGCGTGGCCGAGCTCGCGCAGCTGCGTGACGGCATCGACCTGAACCTCAAGGCGCCGAGCCCGCGCGCCAAGGTGGCGAGTGCGCCCGACGACCCGGGCTGGTTCATCGAGGATTTCTGCTGCTGGGCAGAGAACCCGCACTACCGTCGCATCATATTCGAGTCGCCGCTCGCCGCCGTTGCCGCGCGCCTGACGGGCAGCCGCATGATGCGGCTCTACCACGACCACATGCTGACCAAGGAGCCGGGCACGCGCCAGCGCACGCCGTGGCACCAGGACCAGCCTTACTACAACATCGAGGGACGCCAGACCGTCAGCTTTTGGATTCCGGTCGATCCGGTGAGCCGCTCCGCGACGCTCGAGTTCGTGGCCGGGTCGCACCGCGGCCCATGGCTGATGCCGCGCTCGTTCATGACCGCGGAGGCAAAATGGTTTCCGGACGGCAGCCTCGCCGATCTGCCCGACGTCGAGGCGAATCGCGACGCGTTCCGGATCCTCGGCTGGGGCAGCGAGCCCGGTGACGTGATCGCGTTCCACATGCTGACCTTGCACGCGGCGGGTGGCGTCGAGGCCGGCCGACGGCGGCGCGTGTTCTCGCTGCGCCTGATTGGCGATGACGTCAGGCACGCCCCGCGCCCCTGGGCCACGTCCCCGGAGTTTCCGGGCCTCGACGCCGAGCTGCCGGCCGGTGCGCCGCTCGAGCACCCGCTGTTCCCGGTGCTGTGGCCGCCCGGCTAGATCGGACGTCACGTCGCGCGGCCGAACGGGGCGTCGCTCCGGCCGGACTCGAATTCGGCGACCGGGTCGCATCACGGATGGCGCCCGGCGGTGGCGTGATTTCGGCGACCCGGGTTGCGCCGCGGCGCCAGCGACCATGTCGCGACCGCCGTCACAGCGCCGCCCCGTCGGGACCGGTAACGTCACCCCGCGTCGCCGGTCGAGCGTGAATCCAGCGCGGCCGGGCGCAGGTACTCATGGAGGTTGACGTCCCGGAAGGGCGCAGTAGCGCCTCGACCGAGACCTGGTCCGACGATAGCGTCCATTGATTTGTATAGGAAAATCCGGATGGGGAAAATCACCCATCGGCTACGGGTTTGGCCTACTTACGAATGAGACGCATTCGCGTCATCATCTCGCCGACGACCGGGACTGCCCGGGGACTGGCGCAGGCCATGGTCGTCACGTATTTCGGTCGTCAGGGAGGTAGGTCCATGCGGTCATCGTCACGCCCGGCGTCGTTTTTCTCGTCACGGAGCACGCTGCCGGCTGGGCTGGCCGTCGTGATTCTTGCGGCTGTCTCGGCGCCGGCGTCTGCGTTGCCGAGCTTCGCGCAGCAGACCGGCTACGCCTGCGCACAGTGCCACACGATCTCGTTCGGCCCGGCGCTGACCGCTTACGGGCGCGAGTTCAAGCTGAACGGCTACGTCTTCGGCGACGCACCGAGCCAGATGCCGCTGGCCTTGATGGTGCAGGGCGGGTATACGCGCACCGGCGCGGACGAGCCCGCGCCGCCCGCGCCGCATTTCGCCGACAATAACAACGTCTCCGTGGACCAGGTGGGCCTGTTCGTCGCCGGACGCGTGAGCGAACACATCGGCGCCTTCGCACAGTTCACTTACGGTGGCGAGGCGCGCCACTTCCACTGGGACAACACCGACATCCGCTACGCGCGCGCCTTCACCATCGGTGACAAGGCCGTGGTCGCCGGCATCTCGCTCAACAACAACCCGACGGTGCAGGATCTCTGGAACTCGACGCCCGCCTGGGGCTTCCCGTACATTGCTTCGGGCCTCGGGCCGACGCCGGCCGCGACCCCGCTGATCGGCAGTCTGGCGCAGACGGTCGCCGGCGCGACCGCCTATGCGATGTTCGGCAACCGCTTCTACATCGAGGCGGGCGGCTACCGCGGCCTGCCCGATCGCTGGCTCGACAACGTCGGGCTGTACCCGGGCAACAGCCCGCACATGGTCGGCGTCAGTCCGTACCTGCGCGCGAACGTGCAGTTCGCGCCTGGCGACCACTACTTCTCGATCGGCGCCTTCGGCCTCGACGGCCACCTGCAGCCCGATCCGACGATCACGGCCAAGGATCGCTACACCGACATCGGTTTCGATGCCAACTACCAGTACGCCGCGGCCGGCAAGCACGCGCTTGCAGTCAACGCCGCGACGATCCGCGAGAACCGCCAGCTCGACTCGAGCTTCGCGAACGGTCTCTCCGATTCTCCGAACAGTCATCTGAGGACCGTTCACCTGGACGCGAGCTACACCTACGACCTCACCTGGGGCGCGGCGGTCGCTGGCTTCGACACGCGCGGCGACACCAACGTGGCCCTATACGGCTCAGGACCGGTGTCCGGCAGCGCCAACGGCTCGCCGAACAGCCAGGGGTACATCCTGCAGGCGGAGTACATCCCGTTCGGCAAGACAAAGTCCTTCGGCCGCCCGTATCTCAACGTCAGGCTCGGCCTGCAGTACACCGGCTACACGAAGTTCAACGGCGGCACGTCCAACTACGACGGCTCCGGCCGCAATGCCAGCGACAACAACACGCTGTTCGCGTTCGTGTGGGTGATCATCTAAGGGGCGGACCCGCGGGCCCGCTCCTGCGGCAGCGCCGGGACGCCGGCTGCGGGACGGCTGAGCGGTCCCGTCAGTAGTTCGAGTCCGGAAACGACGCCTTGCGGCGCGCCATGAAGTCGTTGAGCGCCTCGTCGATCGCGACGTCGAGCGGCGGCGCCTCGTAATCGGCAAGCTGCTTCTTCCACAGCGCATTGGCGCGCTTGGCCATGTCGCCCGCGCCCTCCGCCTCCCACTGCTCGAAACTGTTGTTGTCGGCGAGCGGCGAGCGGTAAAAGGCGTTCTCGAAGTTGGCCTGCGTGTGCGCGCAGCCGAGGAAGTGCTTGCCGGGCCCGACCTCCCTGATCGCGTCCATCGCCTGGGCGTTCTCGCTCATGTCGACGCCGGCCAGCAGCGTGTGCATCATGCCGGCCTGGTCCGCGTCCATCACGAACTTCTCGTAGCCCATTGCGAGCCCACCCTCGAGCCAGCCCGCGGTGTGCAGCACGAAGTTGACGCCGGCGAGACAGGTCGGCACGAGCGTGTTGGCCGACTCGTAGGCGGCCTGCGCATCGGCGATCTTCGAGGCGCACAGGCCGCCGCCCGAGCGGAACGGCACGCCCAGCCGCCGCGCCAGCGCCGCCATGACGTACAGCACGAGCGCTGGCTCCGGCGTGCCGAAGGTCGGCGCGCCCGACTGCATCGATATCGACGAGGCGAAGCTGCCGAAGACCACCGGCGCGCCCGGGTTGATCAGCTGCGCAAATGCCATGCCCGCCAGCGACTCGGCCAGCGTCTGCGCCGCGGTGCCGGCGACCGTCACCGGCGACATGGCGCCGGCGAGGATGAAGGGCGTCACGATGACCGCCTGGTTCTCGCGCGCGTACACCTTGAGCGCGCCGAGCATCGTAGCGTCGAAGGTCATCGGCGAGTTCGCGTTGATCAGGCTGACGATCATCGTCTTCGGCCGTCCGGTCACCGGATCCTCGATGTCCTGGCCGAACGCGATCTTGGCCATCGCGACCGTGTCCTCGGCGCGCTCCGGCGCCGTGACCGAGCCCATGAACGGCTTGTCGCTGAACTTGATGTGGCTGTAGACCATCTCCAGGTGGCGCTTGTTGACCGGCAGGTCGACCGGCTCGCAGATCGTGCCGCCGGAATGGTGCAGTCCGTGCGCGACGTAGGCGAGCTTGACGAAGTTGCGGAAGTCCTCGATGCGCGCGTAGCGGCGGCCGTCGTCGAGGTTGCGTATGAACGGCGAGCCGTAGGCGGGCGCGAACACCGTGTGCGGGCCGCCGATGACGACGCTGCGCTCCGGATTGCGGGCGTGCTGCACGAACTGCCGGGGCGCGCTCTTCTGGATCAGCGAGCGGCACAGGCCGCGCGGGAAGTGCACGCGCTCGCCGGCGACGTCGGCGCCGGCGTCCTTCCAGAGCGCGAGGGCCTCCGGGTCGTCGCGGAAGTCGATGCCGACCTCGGCGAGGATCGTCTCGGCGTTCTGCTCGATCGTCACGAGGCCTTCCTCGCCGAGCACCTCGTAGTACGGGATCGAGCGCGTGATGTACGGCACCGAGACCGAGCCGCGCGCGGCGCGCGCGGCGCGCTTCGCCTCGCGGCCACCGCCGCGGCTGCGGCGCAGCGTGCCGGCCTGCTGCTCATCCATGGGGATCCGATCTCCTGGCCCGATGGCCGAGTATGGTCACCGGCCCGGCCATCGGCTGCTCAGTTTGCGGCATCGGCGTGCTTCGGCGCGCCATGCCCGCCGGCGAGCACGCGGATGACGTCGCCCGGTCCGCAGACTCCGCAGAAGGCGCCGTCCTCGGTCAGCACCACCGGGTGGCCGGACTGCTGCTGCAGCTGGATCAGCCGGCGCAGCGGCGCCACGGCCGGCGCGACAGCAAGCCCGGCCCCCGGCGGCAGCGGCTGCCCGCCGTCGGTCGCGGCAACGAGCGGCACGGCGGCGCCGTCCAGCTGCGCTCCGACCGGCTCGGACGCGGTCCCGAGCAGCAGCCGGTAGCGGCCGGCCGCGTCCAGCCAGACCGCCGCGCCGTCGTTCCACAGCACGTCGCGCCCGGTCATGACCATGCGGCCGTTCAGTACGGCGAGCGGGTTCATGTGCTGGACGAACTCGGCTACGTAGGCATCGGCCGGTCGCAACACGATGTCCTCGGGCGTGCCGGTCTGGACGATGCGGCCGCCTTCGAGCACCGAGATCTGGTCGCCGAGCTTGAGCGCCTCGTCGAGGTCGTGCGTGACGAACAGGATCGTCTTCTTGACGCGTTCCTGCAGCTGGCACAGCTCGTCCTGCAACTTGGTGCGGATCAGGGGGTCGAGCGCCGAGAACGGCTCGTCCATCAGCAGGATGTCGGCCTCGGTAGCGAACGCGCGCGCGAGGCCCACCCGCTGCTGCATGCCGCCGGAGAGCTCGGCCACGTGGCGCTCGGCCCACTGCGAGAGGCCGACGAGCGCAAGCTTGTCGTCGACGACCTGGCGGCGGGTGGCGGGCGGGTCGCCGCGCAGCTCCAGGCCGAGCCCGACGTTGTCGCGCACGGTGCGCCAGGGCAGCAGGCCGAACTGCTGGAACATCATCGCGATGCAGCCCCGGCGCAGGCGCCTGAGCGTCACCGCATCGCAGCTCGCGACGTCGACGACCGCGCTGCCGTCGTCGACCAGCACGCGGCCGCGGGTGACCGAATTCAGCCGGTTGGCGGCGCGCAGCAGCGTCGACTTGCCGGAACCGGACAGACCCATCAGCACCGAGATGTGGCCGCGCCTGACGGCGAGACTTGCGTTCGCGACGCCGACGATCACGCCGCCGTCGCCGGCAATCTCGGCGCGCGTGCGGCCGGCGTCGAGCGCGCCGAGCGCCGCCCTGATCTTCGCCTGGCCGGCCCGGCCCCGCTCGCGAGCGAACAGGATGTCGACGTTCTGGAAGTCGAGGGCGACGCTCATGTCCGCGCTCCGTCGTCCGCCGGTCGCGTGATGCGGTCGAGGATGACGGCGAGCAGCACGATCGCAAGCCCGGCCTCGAAGCCCATGCCGACCTGCACCGTGCCGAGCGCGCGCACCACCGGCACGCCCAGCCCGCCCGCACCCACCAGCGCCGCGATCACGACCATCGACAGGCTCAGCATGATGCACTGTGTGATGCCAGCGATGATCGTTGGCGCGGCGCTCGGCAGCTCGACCTTGAGCAGCAGCTGCAGCCGCGTCGCACCGAAGGCTTCGCCCGCCTCGAGCAGTGCCTTCGGCACCGACGAGATGCCGAGATGCGTGAGGCGGATCGGCGCCGGCAGCGCGAAGATCACCGTCGAGATCAGGCCCGGCACGACGCCGAGCCCGAACAGCACGAGCGTCGGCGTCAGGTAGACGAAGGTCGGCAGCGTCTGCATCAGGTCGAGCACCGGCCGCAGGACGGCATAGAGCCCCGGACGGCGGGCGGCCGCGATACCTAGCGGCACGCCGAGCAGCGTCGAGACGAACGCGGCCACCAGCACGAGCGCCAGTGTCTCGAGCGTCGCGTCCCAGTAGCCCTGGTTCATGATGAACAGCAGCGCCAGCGCGACGAAGAGCGCGAGCGGCAGCGAGCGCCGCAGCCAGAGCGCGAGCAGCGCAACCGCGGCGATCAGCAGCGGCGCCGGCAGCAGCCCGAGCAGCGACCCGACCAGGTCGATGCTGGTGCGCACCACGATCTTGACGCCGTCGAAGAAGCCGAGCCCGTGCTGCTTGAGGTAATCGACGCCGCGCGTGACGGTGTCGCCGACCGGGATCTTGTGGCTCGTCACCCAGCTCTCGAACGCCGCGACCGGCTTCTGGGCCGCGCCGTGGTCGAGGGCTGCGCTCGCCGGGCCGCCAGCAAAGGTCGTGACGCCGGCGAGCCATGCGGTGACCGTGTCGCGGTGGGCGAGGATCCAGTCGGCGGCGGCCGCGTCCGGCGGCTGGTGGCCGTCGAGGATCCGGCCCATCAGCTCGCTCTCGCCGCGCAGCGTGAATTTGAGATTCTGGAGCAGCCGGCCGACGTTCGGGCAGGCGGCCGAATAGCCCGCCCGGGTATTCGTGTAGACCGCCGCGCCGCCGAAGTTGGCGCCAAAGGTCGCGTCGCCGCCGGCGAGGTAGCGCAGGTCGAAGCGCGTGTTCATCGGGTGCGGGTCCCAGCCGAGGAACACGATGGGCTCGCGGGCGCGGATCGCGCGCTCGACCTCGGCCAGCATGCCCTGTTCGCTCGACTCGACCAGCTTGAAGCTGCCGAGCCCGAACTGGTTCTCGCCGATGATCTTGAGTACCAGTCGGTTGCCGTCGTTGCCGGGCTCGATGCCGTACAGCGACGAGTGCAAGGCGACTTCGAAGCGACGGATGTCGGCGAAGCTCCGCAGGCCCGACTCGTAGGCGTAGGCCGGCACCGCGAGCGTGTACTTCGCGCCCTCGAGGTTCGCGCCCAGCACCTCGACCGAGTGGTCCTGCACGTAGGGCCGCCGATCCGCCTCCATCGACGGCATCCAGTTGCCGAGGAACACGTCGATGTCGCGGTTCTTCATCGAGGCGTAAGTCACCGGCACCGACAGCACCGTGATCGCGGGCTCGTACCCGAGTTCGCGGAGCAGCCGCCCGAACAGTGCCGTCGTCGCCGTCACGTCGGTCCAGCCGATGTCGGCAAGCCGGACGCCGTGGCAGCCGGGGCCTTCGGCGGCGCGGCCGGGTTGCGGGACGAGGGTCGCCGCGAGCAGTACGGCCGCTAGCGCCGCGCAGCGGCCTGCCGGCGATCGGACTCGTGGCGGGACGGCCGTCATGACGCTTCCCTTGACCCCATAGATGCCCGGTCGGCATCATTCCCATGGTCGCGACTGAATAGCTGTTCAATCGGCCCGCTGTCAAGCACGCTGGTATCTCGCAACCGGTTGATTAGAAAGCCCGCCAGCCGCACACTGCCGATCTCCCGCCAGCCTGACACCCGGACCGGGTCCGGGCCCAATGGGGCACGACGCTGAACACTCAGTCAAAGAAGGGCCAGACAGCCGCCGACGCGGCGACCGTGCACCTGCCGGCGCGCGAGCGTCCCGAGCAGGACCGGCGTGACCAGTTGATCGAGGTGGCGATCGATTGTCTAGCCGAATGCGGCTTCGTCGGCAGCACGCTCGCGCAGATCGCCGGTCGGGCCGGCGTCTCGCCCGGCCTGATCGCGCACTACTTCGGCGACAAGGACGCCCTGCTCGAGGCGGCCTTCCGGCGCCTCAACCGTCGCGTCCACGACAACGTCCGCGCCAAGCTCAGGCTCGCGTGCACGCCGCGCGGCCGGGTGCAGGCGATCATCGATGCGAACCTCGCCCCGGAGGAGTTCAACCAGCGGACCGGCAACGCCTGGCTCGCGTTCTGGGGTCAGCTTCTGCATGTCGAGCCGCTGTTGCGGGTGCAGCAGGCCTACCAGGGCCGGATGCTGTCGAACTTGCGCCACGCGCTCCGCCAGCTGCTGCCGGGCGAGGAGGCCGAGTCGCTGGCGACAATGATCGCGGCGATGATCGACGGCGTCTGGTTGCGGGCGGCGCTCTCGAGATGGCGCGAGGCCGACAGTGAGGCGGCGCGCGCGCTGCTGACGGCGCTCGTTGACGGCCGGCTCCGGGAGCGCGCCCGGCCGGCTGCCGCGGCGACGGCCGGTTCCGCGGCGTCGACGGGCGCCGGGGCCCGGCATTTGCGCACGATCAATCCCGCCACCGGACGGACGCTCGCCGAGCTCGACGTCGACGGCCCCGCCGCGATCGACGCGGCGGTCGCTGCTGCGACCGCCGCGCAGCGGCGCTGGGCCGCGATGACCGGCGCCGAGCGCGGCCGGATCCTGCGGCGCGCCGCGGACTGCCTGCGGGCGCGCAACGCCGAGCTTGCCCTGCTCGAGACCCGGGATACCGGCAAGCCGATCCAGGAGACCAGCGTCGTCGACGTGGCATCCGGTGCCGACTGCCTCGAGTACTACGCGGGTCTCGCCGCAACCCTGGCCGGTGAACACCTCGACCTGGGGCCGGGCGCCTTCGGCTACACGCGCCGCGAGCCGCTCGGGGTCGTGGCCGGCATCGGCGCGTGGAACTACCCGCTGCAGATCGCCTGCTGGAAGTCCGCCCCGGCACTCGCCTGCGGCAACGCGATGATCTTCAAGCCCGCCGAACTGACGCCGCTGACCGCGATCGAGTTGCGGCGCGCATTCGACGACGCGGGCCTGCCGCCCGGCGTCTTCCAGGTCGTGCAGGGCTTCGCCGACACCGGCCGGCTGCTGACGCGCCACGCCGGGATCCGCAAGGTGTCGCTGACCGGCGCGGCCGGCACCGGTTGCGCGGTGATGGCCGACGCGGCCGGCACGCTCAAGCACGTCACGCTCGAGCTCGGCGGCAAGTCGCCGCTGATCGTCTTCGACGACGCGACGCTCGACAACGCCGTCGGCGGGGCGCTGCTCGCCAACTTCTACTCGGCCGGCGAGGTCTGCTCGAACGGCACGCGCGTGTTCGTGCAGCGCGGCATCAAGGCCGCCTTCCTCGAGCGGCTCAAGGCCAGGGTGCTGGCACTGCGGGTCGGCGACCCGGAGGATCCGCGCACGCAGGTCGGCTCGCTGATCTCCGAGGCGCACATGGAGAAGGTGCTCGGTTACATCGCCCGCGGCCGCGCCGAGGGCGCGCGGCTGCTGGTCGGCGGGCATCGCGTCACCAGCGGCGACCTCGCGAACGGGTTTTTCGTCAGTCCCACCGTGTTCGACGGCTGCCACGACGACATGGCGGTGGTGCGCGAGGAGATCTTCGGCCCGGTGATGAGCGTGCTCGAGTTCGAGCTCGAGGACGAGGTGATCGCGCGCGCCAACGACACGGACTACGGACTCGCGGCGGGCGTCTTCACCAACGACCTGACCCGGGCGCACCGCGTCATCGCTCGCCTCGAGGCCGGCACCTGCTGGATCAACCACTACAACGTGACGCCGATCGAGCTGCCGTTCGGCGGCTACAAGCGTTCGGGACTCGGCCGCGAGAACGGCCGCGCGGCGATCGAACATTACACGCAGCTGAAGAGCGTCTACGTCGCGATGGGTGACGTCGACGCGCCCTACTGAAGGGACGGCGGCAGTGGACGATCCGAGCTTCGACTATGTCATCGTGGGCGCGGGCTCAGCGGGCTGCGTGCTGGCCAATCGCCTGACCGCCGACGGCCGGCATTCGGTGCTGCTGCTCGAGCACGGCGGCTCCGATCGCTCGGTGTTCATCCAGATGCCGTCGGCGCTTGCGATACCGATGAACCGCAGGCGCTACAACTGGTTCTACCACACGGAATCTGAGCCGGGCCTCGGCGGGCGACGCATGCACACGCCGCGCGGCAAGGTGCTCGGCGGCTCCTCGTCGATCAACGGCCTCGTCTACGTGCGCGGCCACGCGCTCGACTACGAGGAGTGGGAAACGCTCGGCGCGACCGGCTGGGGCTACCGCGACGTGCTGCCGTACTTCAAGCGGGCGGAACGGCGTGCGCAGGGCGGCGACGACTATCGCGGCGGCGACGGGCCGCTCGCCACCCGCTACGGCACACTCGCGAACCCGCTGCACGCGGCCTGGCTAGAGGCCGGCCGCGAGGCCGGTTACGGGTCAACGGCGGACATCAACGGCTTCCGTCAGGAAGGCTTCGGGCGCATGGACATGACGGTCGACCGCGGCGTGCGCGCGAGTACCGCGAACGCCTACCTCCGGCCTGCGCGCAGCCGCAGCAACCTGTGCGTCTGGACGCACGCGCGGGTCTCGCGCGTGCTCGTCGAGGGGCGGCGCGCAACTGGCGTCCGCCTGACGCGCGGCGGGCGCGAGCACAGCGTGCGGGCGCGCCGCGAAGTGCTGCTCGCCGCGGGCGCGATCAACTCGCCGCAGCTGCTCAAGCTCTCCGGCATCGGCCCGGGACTCGAGCTGCAGCAGTTCGGGATTCCGGTCGTGGCCGACCTGCCCGGCGTCGGCGAGAACCTGCAGGACCATCTCGAGTTCTATTTCCAGGTCGCCTGCCAGCAGCCGGTGACGCTCTATTCAGTCATGAATCCGCTCGCGAAGCTCGGCATCGGCGTGCGCTGGATGCTGTTCAGGGACGGGCTCGGCGCCACGAACCACTTCGAGACCTGCGCCTTCATCCGGAGCCGGGCGGGCATCCCGTATCCGGACATCGAGTACCACTTCCTGCCGATGGCCGTCAGCTACGACGGTTCCTCGCTCGCGAAGGAGCACGGCTTCCAGGCCCATGTCGGGCCGATGCGCTCGAAAAGCCGCGGCTGGGTGCGACTCGCCTCGCCGGACCCGGCGGACAAACCACGGATCCTGTTCAACTACCTGAGCCACCCCGACGACCTGGTCGAGTTCCGGGCCTGCGTCCGCCTGACGCGCGAGATCTTCGCGCAGCCGGCATTCGACCGTTTTCGCGGCCGCGAGATCGCGCCGGGGCCGGCCGTGCAGAGCGACGCGGAGATCGACGAGTTCATCCGCCGGAAGGTCGAAAGCGCCTACCACCCGTCGTGCAGCTGCCGAATGGGCGCCGCCGGCGACCGCTACGCCGTGGTCGACCCGGAGACGCGCGTGCACGGCCTCGACGCGCTCCGGGTCATCGACTCCTCGATCATGCCGACGATTACGAACGGCAATCTCAACGCGCCGACCATCATGGTGGCCGAGAAGGCCGCCGACCACATCCTCGGCAGGCCGTTGCTGCCGCCGCTCGACGTGCCGCTTTACACGGCCCCCGACTGGCGCCTGCGCCAGCGCTGAGCGCGGCCGCGGCGCCCCGTCAGGCCGCGGGATCGAGGCCTGCGTCGGCGGCCGCCGCTGCGCGAATGTCGGCCTCTACGTCGAGCGAGCGGCACGCAAGCAGGTAGACGAGCGTCGACACCGGCAGCCCGACCATCATCGCCACGTCGGCGCCGCCCAGCTGGCGCGCGAAGTAGCCCGTGTACGAGGGTGTGCTGAAGAACGGCACCATCGACAGGAAGCCCGCGCCGTAGGCCGTCAGGCCACGCCAGTTCCAGCGCCCATACATGCCGCGCGGGTTGAAGATCTCGCGCACCGAGTAGTGGCCGCGCCGCACGTAGTAGAAGTCGACCAGGTTGATCGCGGTCCACGGCGTGAACAGGTACAGCAGGATCGCCAGGAACTCGTCGAAGCCGTGCACGAAGTCCTTCGATGCGGTCAGCGCGAGTCCGGTCGCGACCACCCAGGAGAGCGCGATCGTGACGACGCGCTGGCCGGTCGTCGGGCGCAGCGGCTTCAGCGAGTCCGCGACGCTCAGCAGCGTGAGCGAGGCGCCGTAGAAGTTGAGAGTAGTGATCGTCACGAGCCCGAGGAGCGAGGCGATCAGGAGCGGCGTCCCGGATCCCGGCAGCACGGAGTCCGCGGCCGCCTTGATCGCGGGCGTGAGTGCGAGCTTCGGGAACATGGCGGCAGCGACGGTGCCGACCAGCATCGTCCAGGCGCCGCCGATGAAGGCGCCAAGGTAGGTCCACCAGAACGACGCCGCGACGCCCACGTTGCGCGGCAGATAGCGCGAGTAGTCGGAGACGTAGATCGACCAGGAGAGCTGGTAGGAGGCGGCGGCGAACAGCTGCACCAGGAACGGCACCAGCCGGAAATCGCCGAGGTCGAGCTGCGCCGCCGGAAAATGCGCCGAGGTGACCGCCACCGTCATGACCAGCAGGCCGGCGATCAGGATTGCGGCCAGCAGCCGCTGGGCGCGGTGGATCCAGTCGTAGCCTACGACCGCGAGCGCCGCCGCGAGCAGTCCGAGCACCGGCATCGTGACGTAGCGGTCGCTGCCGTAGAGCGTCGTCATCGTGTCGGCAGCGAGCAGCTGGTTGAAGGCGTTGAAGCCGATGTAGGTGATGAGCGCCACGCCCCAGACGAGCAGCGCGCCGAGATAGCCGAACTGCGGCCGCGACTGGATCATTTGCGGCAGTCCCAGCTGCGGCCCCTGGGTCGAGTGGAACGCCATGAAGAACGTGCCGAGCACGCAGCCGGCCAGCACCGCGATCGCCATCCAGGCGAGGTTGCCGCCGACGGCGATGCCGACGGCGCCGGTGGCGATCGTCGCTAGGTGGGCGTCGCCGGTGAACCAGACGGGCAAGAGGTGCCAGACCTTGCCGTGACGCTCGGCCAGGGGCACGTAGTCGATCGAATGGTGCTCGATCAGCGGTCGGTCGGTCATGCGCTTCTCGCTCGGTCGGTCGGCAGGACGCGCCGATGCCGGTACCGTCCACAGAATACATGGTCGCATCGCGCCGGTACCGGCGGCGAACGGTCGCGACCCGGCGCCGATCGGAGCACGGGCGCCGGTGGTCCAGGAATCCCCGATCTGCGAGACTCCGATGCCGGCCACGAGACCGGAACGACGGCCGTCATCAGCGAGGATCGCCATGCGCTCGTGGTTTGGACGCTGGCTCTGGAGCGTGGCCGCGCTTGGCGCGCCGGCCGCTGCCGCGGTGGCAGCCACGGTCGTCATCGACCCGAATGCCATTTACCCGGAGGGCCCCCTGTGGCGGGACGGCAGGCTGCTGTATGTCGAGTACGGCGGCCCGGGTATCAAGGAGTGGAACGGCGGGACGATCTCCGTGTACTGGCGCGGCGATCACTGCGGCGCGTCCGGTCTCATCGCCTATCACGTCGATCACCTGCTGGTCGCGTGTTACGACGCGAACAGCCTGGTCGAGGTGGACCAGCAGGGACGGACGGTCCGGACGATCGACCGCGACAGCGCCGGCAACCCCTTCATCGGTCCGAACGACTTCACCGCCGACGGCCGCGGCGGGATCTACTTCTCGGCGTCCGGCGTCTACGACCTCGATGCACCGGTCAGCGGTACCGTGCTCTACATGGATCCCGGCGGCCGGATCCGGGAAGTCGCCAACACGATCCATTACTCCAACGGGCTCACGCTGTCCAAGGACGGCCAGCACCTGCTGGTCGCGGAGATGCTGGCCGGCAGGATCCTGTCGTTCCCGGTCAGCGCCGACGGCACGCTCGGAAACCGCCGCGTCTGGGCGCGGCTGCGCGACCTCGCGCCGGCGACGCCGAAGGAAGACGCCTACAACGGCCCGGACGGCCTGAAGCTGGGCCCCGACGGCAACTACTACATCGCCCAGAACGGCTCCGGCCGCGTACTCGTCGTCGATGAACTGAAGAAGCTGGTGCGCATCGTCACCGTGCCGACGCCGTACGTGACGAACGTGGCCTTCGGCGCCGACGGGGCGAAGACGCTCTACATCACGGGCGTGTTCGACCAGTGGAAGGCCCCGTACGCAGGCGTCGTCTATCGGGCCACGCCATAGCGCGGCCGTCGCGGCGTGCGCCGCCGCGGCGGGGAGGACCGGGGCCGCGCGCCCTGCGCGCCGCCCGCGACGGACGCCGCGGGCCCGCGGCGCTGCGCGATCAGAACTTGTAGGTAAGCCTCAGTCCCATCGTGCGCGGCCGGCTGACGACTCGCGCATCGACGAACTGATTGGGGTTCTCGTAGATGTCGGCCCGCGTGTCGGTGATGTTCTCGCCGTACAGATGCACCATCCAGGCATCGGTGCCGAGCCCGACCGAGGCATCGTAGGTCGAGAAGCCCGCCTGGTTGTACGCGTAGCCGGGCTGGTCGGGGAACGCGGTCGTCGTGCTCGCGATCGAGGAGATCGAGTGCGCCTGGTGGGTGCCGCCGAGCTGCACGAACGCCTTGTAGTCGCTGAGCGCGAACTCGTAGCGAATGCGCGCGTTCGCCTGCAGCGGCGGTGACTGCGCGAGCGGCACGCCGGGGTCGCCGAAGGCCCGCACGGACGTGATCGGATGGCCGTTGATGTCCGGCAGGTAGGCCACGTTCTGCTGCTTGCTGCTGTTCCAGGCGGCCGAGGCGCTCAGCGTCAGCCCATGCACCGGACGGGCGATCGCCTCGAGTTCGATGCCCCGGACCTGGTAGTTCGGTCCGTTCGCGACGAAGCTGAGGTTGCCGAAGTACTGCGGCAGGAACAGTTCGACCTGGATGTTCTTCCAGTCCTCCTGATAGACCGCGCCGTTGAACTCGTAGCGGTGGTCGGCCCACTGCGTCTTGAAGCCGGCCTCGTTGTTGACCAGGGTGTCCGGCGTGAAAATCGCCGGCGTCTTGAAGACATAGGTGGCCGACGTGAACTGGGTCGACCCGCGGTTGAAGCCGCCGGGGCGGAATCCCTGCGACCAGGTGTAATACACGAGGGCGTCGTCGGTCACCTTCCAGCTCAGGTTCGCGCGGCTCTTGAACCCGGAGTAGGTGATGTTGAAATGGTTGGCCGTCTCGTTGTTCGAATCGATGGTGATCACGCTGCTGACCTGGTTGCCCGTGCAGGGCGGTGGCCCGTTGGCCGCGCAGCCGAAGCTGCTCGCCGAGAAGCCCACCTCGGTGGTGTTGATGCGGTAATAGCGCGTGCCGAGCGTCAGCGTCAGCTTCTTCGGAACGATCTCGAAGTCGGCCGAGCCGAACAGCGCCTTCTGCGTGTAGCCGCGCGTGATGTCATCGAAGTACGACTCGTTGTCCGGCCTGATCTTCGGGTTGTTCACCTGCGAACTGGCCGGCGGGCCGACGTTGGTCAGGCAGTTCGTGTTGAGCGTGGCCGTGCACGGCGGCACCGACTTGTAGAACCAGTCGATGTTCTCGTGGATCGTGTAGTCCTCCCAGAACGCGCCGGCGATGCCGCGCACCCGCCAGTTGTCGGGCGTGCTGAGGCGCAGTTCCTGGCTGTTGTGCCGGTTCTGCTCGCGGTCGTGCCAGTAGGAGGCCGGCGTATAGCAGACGGAACCCGCGGCCTGCGGCGCGCCGTAGGCGGGCGTCGGCGTGCACTGATAGTAGGCGGCGTTGACGCCGCGCGAGTACGCGGTGTAGTCGCCCTGCTGGTCGACGTTGCGGACCAGGAAGCCGCCGGTGTACACGAGCCGCAGGTCGCCGATGCGGCCGTTGACCGTCAGCGACGTGTTCTCGAAGGTGTCGTGGTTATAGGAAGGCTCGAACATCTGCACCGACAGGTCGGGCAAGGGCTGCTGCAGCGCCGGGTTGACGCTCGAACTGTGGGGCATCTCGTAGAAGACGCCTTCGGCCCGCAGGCTCTGGTAGGACTGCGCCAGCAGTGCGTCCCAGTCGTCGTTGATCTTGAAGAGCGCCGACAGGCGCAGGCCCTTGTAGGTCACCGGGTTGATCGCGTTGCCGGCGAGTGAGTAGTTGTTGATCGTCGTGACCGAGCCGACGCCGCTCGGCACGACGCCGCCTTCGTAGTCGATGATGGTGAAGTCGCTGTTCTGGCGGGTGAACGTGGACGGCACGTTGTTGATGTAGCCGCCGCGCGCGTCCGTGTAGACCACGCCGCGTACCGCCAGCCGGTCGTTGATGATCGGCAGGTTGAGCACGGCCTGGACACTCGAGCTGGGGTCGCCGTGCGCCGTGGTTTCGTAGGCGCCGCTGACGCTGCCCTCGGTGACGTTGAGCTTCGGCTTGTTGGTGATGTAGCGCAGCACCCCCGACTCGGCACCCGCGCCGAACAGCGTGCCTTGCGGACCCTCGAGGACCTCGATGCGCTCGAGGTCGGCCGCGTACACGTCGAGGTTGCGGCCCGGCAAGGCGCCGGATTGCTCGTCGAGGTAGATCGCGACGCTCGAGAAGCTGCCGACGCCGCCGGATCCCTGCGAGCCCGCCAGCGTTGTCGACAGGCCGCGCATGAATATCGCGCCCTGGCCGGGGCCCTGGCTTGCGACGGTGACGTTCGGCAGGTACTTCACGAAGTCGTCGAAGGTCTGCACGTTGAGCTGCGTCAGGGTTTCCGCGGTCAGCGCCGTGATCGAAATCGGCACGTCCTGCATGTTCTCCACGCGCCGCTGGGCGGTCACCGTGATCTCGGCGATCTGGTCGGCGGGCGCTCCCGCTTCGACTGCGCTCGCGGCATGGGCGCCGCCGGCGGCGCTGCCGGCGAGGACCGCGGCGATCGCGCACGACAACTTGCGATTGGAATTCACGCGTGCCCCTTCCTTAAACGGTTCTTGTAAATCCGCGGCGTCGGCCGCACCCCTGACGGTCCGCACGGTACTTCCCCCTGCATGCAGCCAGCCATTGTTCGCCGGGCATCCGTCGACAGGACGTTGAATGCCCGCTCAATGGTGACCCATCCGGCGCTCGATTTCAGTTTCTCGCAACGGCGGGTCGGAGGCAAGAATCCGCCACAGCTTGGCTGCTAGCCAATGAAAACAGCCTATTACAGGCATTCGCGCCGACGGAGGAGACGGCCGTGACTCCCGCCCGCCGCGCTTGAACGTGCGTTCAGCCGGTCCTACCGAGCGCTGCCTCCCGCCGCCGCGCGACTCTGGGCCGCAATCCACGCGCGCAGCTGCCGCTCGAGCACCTCGAGCGGCAGCGCGCCGCTGCCGAGCACCGTGTCGTGGAAGGCGCGCACGTCGAACTTCGGCCCCAGCGCGTGCTCGGCCTCAGCCCTGAGCTCGAGGATCTTCAGCTGGCCGCTCTTGTAGGCGAGCGCCTGCGCCGGCCAGCCGATGTAGCGGTCGATCTCGTTGACGATGTCGGTCTCGGTCTTGCCGGCGTTGTCCTTGAAGTAGTCGATCGCCTGCTGCCGGGTCCAGTGCTCGGCGTGGATGCCGGTGTCGACGACCAGCCGTACCGACCGCCACATGTCGTACGTCAGCTGCCCGAAGCGGCTGTACGGATCCTTGTAGAGGCCTAGGTCGTAGCCTAGCCGTTCCGAGTAGAGCGCCCAGCCCTCGACGAACGCCGTGTAGTCGGCGTGGCGGCGGAACTGCGGCAGGTCGCCGAGCTCGCGGGCGACCGAGAGCTGCAGATGGTGACCGGGAACGGACTCGTGCGCCGTCAGCACTTCCATCTCCCACTTCGGCCGTACTTCCGGCCGGTAGAGGTTGACGTAGAAGTAGCCGGCGCGCCGGCCGTCCGCCGAGCCGTCCATGTAGTAGGCGGTGGTGGTATTCGGCGCCGAGGTGTCCGGGATCGGCCGCACGCCGAACGGCAGGCGGTAGAGGCGGCCGAACAGCTTCGGCAGCTCCGGCTCGATCTGCTTCGCGATCACGACGTACCCGCGGTACAGCTCCTCCGGCGTCCCGTAGTAGAACTGCGGGTCGGTGCGCAGCTTGGTGAAGAACTCCTGCAGCGTGCCCTTGAAGCCGACCTCGTCCAGCACCTTCTGCATCTCGGCACGGTTGCGCGCGACCTCCGCGAGCCCGAGCGCGTGGATCTCGGCCGCCGTGCGCGTCGTGGTCGTGTAGTGCCGGATCCGGTTGCGGTAGAACGCGTCGCCGTCCGGTGTGTCCCAGATGCCATCGGTCGTGCGGCAGGCCGGCAGGTACGCGTCCCTGAAGAACTGCTGGAAGCGGCGGTAGGCCGGAATGACGCCGTCGCCGATCACGCGCCGCGCCGTGCCCGCCAGCCGCTCGCGCTCGGCGGCCGGGATCGCCTTCGGGAATTCCTTGAAGCGCTCGTAGAAGGGGCTCGTCTCGGGCGTCGCCGCCACCTGCATCTCGAGCTGCGGCAGCACCCGCTCCATCAGCGCGCGCGGCTGCGTTCGCTTCGCCCGGGCCTCCTCGCGCAACAACGCGGCCGTCTGGTCGAGGAACGCCGGCAGCGCTGCCAGGCGCCTGAGCCAGGTGTCGTAGTCCGCCACCGTCTCGAACGGCATCAGCTCCGCGACTTCGTTCAGAGTCTGCACGCCACCGCGCGCGTCGACGCTGTAGGCCTCGAGGTGGAATGGCCAGGCGGCCAGGCGGTCCTGGTAGCCGTCCTGGAACAGGTCGTAGTTGAGCTGGTCCGCGGTCGAGAGCCGGGCGCGCGGGATGCGCTTCAGCGCGGTGAGCACGGCGATGTCCGAGGCGTGGATCCGTTCCAGGCTCGCCCGGCTGACGTCCGGCCAGCGGTCGTTGAAGCGCGTGTCGCCGAGGTAGGTCGCCGCCAGCGGATCATTGACGAGGTCCTGCTCCCAGGCCCGGTCGAAGAGGCCATGCAGGGCCGCGGCCGGTCCCGGCGCGGGCTTTACTGCCGCGCCGGCGCTGCCGAACAACAGCAGAACGGTCGCGGCGGACAGAGCGAGCGGTTGGCGGCGGGACATGAAGCCTCCGGGCGGGTTTGGCAGGATTCCGGAATTATTGCGCCGCCGGGGACTCCCGCCTACCTTTTTATTTGGGCGTTCCGGCCCCGCGCCGGCTATGATGCCCGCTTCGCGACAAGACCTGTCCGGAGAGACCGCGAGGCTGCGGGGCGAGAGCGCCCGGCGGCACGCGCGGCGCCGAAGGCGCAACCCGCCCGGAAACGCTCAGGCAGAACAACGGCAGCGTCTCGCGAGCTCTGGAGAGCGGCCCGCGCGCGTGCGCAGGGCCCACCGAAGGGGTGCGGCGCGGCACGGGCTGCGCTTGATCTCTCAGGTCACAGGACAGAGGGGCGACAGGCGACGGCCTGTCGCCCCTTATTTCGGGGTGAGCGTCCGTCGCGCGACGTTGACGCGGAGACCCCGATGACGCAGCAGACGCCCTTGCATGCCCGGCACGTCGAACTCGGCGCGCGGCTGGTTGACTTCGGCGGCTGGGACATGCCGCTCCACTACGGCTCGCAGCTCGAGGAGCACCACGCGGTGCGCCGCGACGCCGGCATGTTCGACGTCTCGCACATGCGCGCGGTCGACGTCGAGGGGCCGGGCGCGACCTCGTTCCTGCGCCAGCTGCTCGCGAACGACGTTGCCCGGCTGGCGACGCCGGGCCAGGCGCTTTACAGCTGCATGCTGAACGAGCACGGCGGCGTGATCGACGACCTGATCGTCTACGGTCGGGCGCCCGGGCGCTACCGGCTGGTCGTCAACGCCGGCACCGCCGCTGGCGACCTGCGCTGGATCGTCGCGCAGGCCGGCGCCTTCGCGGTGACGGTCGCCGAGCGCGGCGACCTGGCCATGATCGCGGTGCAGGGCCCGAACGCCCGCGAGCGGGCAGCGGGGCTGCTGCCGCCGGCCGACCGCGCGCTTGCGCTCGCGCTCGCGAATTTCCATGCGACCTCGCTCGCGCTGCTCGATGGGAGCGTGTTCGTCGGCCGCACGGGCTACACCGGCGAGGATGGCTTCGAGATCATGCTGCCGGCCGAGCACGCCGTGGAGTTGTGGAACCGCCTGGCCGGCGCCGGCGTCCGTCCCTGCGGCCTCGGCGCGCGCGACACGCTCCGGCTCGAGGCCGGCATGAACCTGTACGGCAACGATATGGACGAGGCGACCTCGCCGCTCGAAGCCGGCCTCGGCTGGACGGTGTCGTTCGGACCCGGGCGTGACTTCGTCGGCCGCGCCGCGCTCGAGCGCGCACGCGCCGCGGGCGTCGCGCGCCGGCAGGTGGGCCTCCTGCTCGAGGACAAGGGCATCCTGCGCGCGCACCAGACCGTGCACGCCGGCGATGCGGGCGACGGCGAGACGACGAGCGGCAGCTACTCGCCGACGCTCGAGCGCTCGATCGCGCTTGCCCGCGTGCCGGCGGCCACCGGCACGATGGTCGAGGTCGACATCCGCGGCAAGCGCCTGAGGGCGCGCGTCGTCAAGCCACCGTTCGTGCGCCACGGGCGCGCGCGGATACAGCTCTAGCAGCCCGCCGCAGGCGGCCACACCGTCCAGACGCCAGCCAGTGCCGAGGGACCTTCCATGAGCAACCCGCTTCCCGCAGATCTTCGTTACACCGAGAGCCACGAGTGGGTTCGCCAGAACCCGGACGGCAGCCTGACGATCGGCATCAGCGACCACGCGCAGCACGCGCTCGGCGACCTCGTGTTCGTCGAGACGCCGGAAGCGGGGCGCGTGCTCGCGGCCGGCGAGGCGTGCGCCGTCGTCGAGTCGGTCAAGGCCGCCTCCGACGTCTACAGCCCGTTGGCGGGCACCGTCCTCGAGGCCAACGCGGCGCTCGCCGAGGCGCCCGAGAAGATCAACGCCGACCCGTACGGCGACGGCTGGCTGTGGCGCCTGAAGCCGGCGAGCCCCGCGGCCTTCGCGGCGCTGCTCGATGCGACCGGCTACCAGCGCCTGCTCGCCGCCGCCGAATAGCACTGCCGTCGCGGAGACACACCATGGCCTTCATTCCGCACACCGACGACGACGTCAAGGCGATGCTGGCGACGATCGGCGTCGGCAGCATCGAGGAGCTGTTCGACGAGATCCCGCCGGCGCTGCGCGCCGGCCCGCTCGCCGCGCTGCCACCGGCCGTCTCCGAGATGGAGATCGGGCGGCTGATGTCGGCGCGCGCGGCCGCCGACGGCCGGCCGCTCAATTTCATCGGCGCCGGCGCCTACGAGCACCACATCCCGGCCGCCGTCTGGGCGATCACGACGCGCGGCGAGATCTACTCGGCCTACACGCCCTACCAGGCGGAAGCGAGCCAGGGGACGCTGCAGACGATCTACGAGTTCCAGACGATGATCGCGAGCCTGACCGGCATGCAGGTCTCGAACGCGTCGCTGTACGACGGCGCCTCGGCACTCGCCGAGGCCTGCCTGATGGCGGTGCGCGCCAATCGCCGCTCGAAGTCCGCCCGCATCCTGGTGCCGCGGGCCGTGAACCCGACCTACCGCAAGTGCGCCAAGGCCATCGCCGGCAACCAGAACCTGCGCTTCGAGGAGGTCGGCTTCGACGCCTCGTCCGGCCGCAGCGCCGCGGAGGCGCTGGAGCCGTTCGCGGGCCAGGACGTCACCGCGGTCGTAATCCAGCAGCCGAACTTCTTCGGCGTGCTCGAGGACGTCGACCGGCTGACCGACTGGGGGCACGAGCACGGGGCGCTGGTCATCGCGGTGGTCAACCCGACCTCGCTCGCGCTCCTCAAGCCGCCGGGCGACTGGGGTGAGCACGGCGTCGACATCGTCGTCGGCGAGGGCCAGCCGCTCGGCGTCCCGCTGTCGTCCGGCGGCCCGTACGTAGGCTTCATGACGAGCCGCATGGAACACGTGCGGCAGATGCCGGGGCGCGTCGTCGGCCGGACGCTCGACGCCGACGGCCGCGCCGGCTACACGCTGACGCTGCAGGCCCGCGAGCAGCACATCCGGCGCGGCAAGGCGACCTCCAACATCTGCACCAACCAGGGCCTGCTGATGACGGCGGCGACGGTATATCTGTCGATCATGGGGCCGGCGGGGCTCGAGCGGGTCGCGGCGGCGTCGATGGCGCGCACGGCGGAACTGGTCCGGGAACTGACGCGGCTCGAGGGTGTGCGCGAGGCGTTTCCGTCACCGCGTTTCCACGAGGCCCTGCTGCGGCTCGACCGGCCGGTCGGTCCGCTGCTCGAGGAGCTCGCGCGCCGCGGCATCGCCGGCGGCTACGATGCCTCGGCCGACTACCCGGAACTCGGATCTGTGCTGCTGGTGTGCGCGACCGAGACCAAGACCGGCGCGGACATCGCCGCCTACCGCGGCGCGCTCGAGGGCGTGCTTGCCGCGGCCCGGGCCGCCTGAGGAGGAATCGCCCATGACCACCGCAAACCCCGCCGCGCCGGCCCGCGAGCCGACGATCTTCGACCTGTCGCGGCCCGGCCGTGCCGCCACCGCGCAGTTCCCGCCGGCGCTCCCGGCGAGCGTGCCCGCCGAGCTCCGCCGGCGGCGCCGGCCGCTGCTGCCGGAGGTCTCGGAGCTGCAGGCCGTGCGCCATTACACGCGCCTGTCGCAGATGAACTTCTCGATCGACACTCACTTCTATCCGCTCGGCTCCTGCACGATGAAATACAACCCGAAGGCGTGCAACAGCCTGGCGATGCTGCCGGAATTCTTGCACCGTCACCCGCTCGCCCCGGCGAGCGCATCCCAGGGTTACCTCGCCTGCATGTTTGAACTGCAGGAAATGCTCAGGGAAATTACCGGCATGCATGGCGTGAGCCTGACGCCCATGGCCGGCGCGCAGGGCGAATTCGCGGGCGTGGCGATGATTCGCGCCTACCACCGCGCGCGCGGCGATGAGGGCCGCAATGAAATCATCGTGCCGGAGGCTGCGCATGGGACCAATCCGGCCACCGCGGCGATGTGTGGCTGCGGGGTGCGGGAAATTCCCTGTGACTCGAATGGGGATGTCGATATAGAGGCGTTGCGTGCGGCAGCAGGACCCAGGACTGCCGGCATCATGCTGACGAATCCGTCCACGCTGGGCGTGTTCGAGCGCAAGATCGTGGCGGTCGCCGGGATCGTGCACGCGGCGGGTGGCCTGCTGTATTACGACGGCGCAAACCTCAATGCGATCCTCGGCAAGGTGCGTCCGGGCGATATGGGCTTCGATGTGATCCACATGAATCTGCACAAGACCTTCTCCACTCCGCACGGCGGTGGCGGTCCCGGTTCGGGCGCAGTGGCCATCAAGAAGCATCTGGAGCCATTCCTGCC
>JANXWS010000079.1 GCA_025351005.1 Pseudomonadota bacterium
TCCCACCTGACGTCACTATAGGGACGCCGGCGCGCGAGGTCAACGTTCCAGGAGCGAATTTTTCCTGCGGCTACAGAGACTTACCAGTGAGACCCGGTTCACATTCTGGGAAATGAACCTTGTATGAATCAGAGGCTTACAACAGCCTCTTTGTCCATAATGTCAGGGTCAAGCAAGAAACGGGCCAACGACGGTGCGAAATGGCCCGCCAGCGCGAGAAAAGTGGGAGTCGGCCGATAAGCCGGGTTCTGTCGTGGGCAACCATTCCTCTGGGATGCACGTCGCCGTGCACCTCAAGCAGCCTACCCGGGAACACGCGCGGGCCGCGCGCCGCCGGCCGAAGCGAACTTCAACCGACCCGTTCCCCTATTTGGCCTTGCTCCGGGCGGGGTTTGCCGTGCCGTGCCTGTTGCCAGGCACGCGGTGCGCTCTTACCGCACCCTTTCACCCTTGCCAGTCACAGGCGGACCTGCGACTTCGGCGGTTTGCTTTCTGTTGCACTTTCCGTGGGCTCGCGCCCCCCAGGCGTTACCTGGCGCCCTGCCCTGTGGAGCCCGGACTTTCCTCCCGCGGTCGAACCGCGAGCGGTTGCCTGGCCGACTCCCACCGGCACGATAGGGCGACGGCGGGCCAAGCTCAAGTGTCTTCGGCGGGCGGCGCGCGCTGCAGCGCGAGCGCCCGGTCGTAGACGCGGTTGCGCCGCTCGCCGCACAATTCGGCCGCGAGGTCGACCGCGCGTGACAGCGGCAGCGCGCCAAGCAGCGCGCGCAGGGTCCGGTCGAGCTGCAGCGCGTCCCGCGGCGCGTCGGGCCCGGGTTCCGGTGCCCCGGCGACCACCAGCACCGACTCGCCACGGGCGACGTCCGGGTCGCTGGCCGCGAGCGCGGCGAGTTCAGCGAGCGTGCCCCGGTAGGTCGTCTCGTGCAGCTTGGTGAGCTCGCGCGCCAGCACCGCCCGCCGGCCGGCGCCGAACGCAGCCGCGACGTCGGCCAGCGTGTCGCCGACGCGGTGCGGCGCCTCGTAAAACACAAGCGTGCGCGACTCGCCGGCAAGCGCGGCCAGGCGCGTGCGCCTGGCCGCGCCGCGGCTCGGCAGGAAGCCTTCGAACGCGAAACGATCGGTCGGCAGGCCGGCCACCGACAGTGCCGCGACCGCGGCACACGCGCCGGGAATCGCCACGACCGCGACGCCGGCGGCCGCCGCCGCCGCGACCAGGCGGAATCCCGGATCACTGATCAGCGGCGTGCCGGCGTCGGAGACGAGCGCCATGCGGGCCCCGCCGGCGAGCCGCGCGACGAGCTCCTCAGCCCGCGCCGCCTCGTTGTGCTCGTGCAATGCGATAAGCGGCGTCGAGATCCCGCACAGCGCCAGCAGCTGGCCCGTGTGGCGCGTGTCCTCGGCGGCGATCAGCTCGACGTCGGCGAGGGTCGAACGCGCGCGATCGCTCCAGTCGGCGCGGTTGCCGATCGGTGTCGCGACGACGAAGAGTGTGCCGGGCGCTGACACTATACTGGGCGGTCGGCGCGCGAAATCCGCGCGACGGCATCGTGCACGGAGGGATCGGCCCATGCAATGTCCCGTCGGCGACCGCCCGGCGCACGCGGCAGCGGCGCGCGCGTATCTCGCACTGCTCGGCACTGTCGCGCTCGCGGCGTGCACGCCGAGCCGCGACCTCGCCCAGCCCGCCGAGCGCGCGGCCGCAGTCGAACGGCCGGAGCGCCTGTCCCGCAGCGGCGACCATGCGGCCGCGGCGCAGCGTTGGGAACAGATCGCGGCAGGTGCGCACGGCGACGCCCGCGTCCAGGCACTGGCCGCGGCGGCGCGCGAATGGCTGCGCGCCGCGAGCCCCGGCGACGCACGGCGCGTCGGCGCTGCGCTCGAGGCGCTGCCCGATGTCGATCCGCGTTCCGCCGCGGGCACCACGCGCGGCATCGTGGTCGCGGAAGTGGCGCTTGCAGCGGGGCAACCCGAGCAGGCGCTGACCGCGCTGCGCGCGCTTGGCGAACCGCCACCGGCCGGCGCGGAGGCCGAGATCCTGCTGCTGCGGGGACGTGCGTGCCTCGACGCCGGTCGCGCGCGCGACGGCATCGCGGCATTCGCGGCGCGCGAGCGCGTGCTGCCGCCGGCGCAGCTCGCCGACAATCGCCGGAGCCTGTGGGATGCGCTACGGTCCGCCGCCGCCCGCGGCGCCGACGTCTCCCCACCGGCGGGCGCGGACCCGGTCACCGCCGGCTGGCTCGAGCTCGCACGAATCGTCACCCGCGGCCAGCGGAATCCGTTCACGCAGCGCGCGCAGCTCGCCGCGTGGCGAACCCGTTATCCTCTGCATCCCGCCAGCAGCGCAGTCGTCGACGCCATGCAGGACACGGACGCCTCCAAGCTCAAGCTGCCGGGCCAGATCGCGTTGCTGCTGCCGCTGTCCGGCCGACTGACCGACGCCGGCGAGTCGCTGCGCGACGGGTTCATGACGGCCTATTACCAGCAGGACGTCGCGAGCCGTCCCATCGTCCGGATCTACGATTCGACGACCGATGCGGCCGCAAGCTACTTGCGCGCACTCGCCGACGGCGCCGCCTTCGTCGTCGGCCCGCTCGGCAAGGAAAATGTGGCGGCAGTGCGGGCCGTGGCCGATGGCAGCGTGCCAACGCTGGTCCTGAACATGCTGTCAGACGGCGAAACGACCCCGCAGGTCTTCTACCAGTTTGCGCTAGCGCCGGAGGATGAGGCACGCCAGGTCGCCGAGCAGCTGCTGAGCGATGGACGGCGCATGGGAGTCGCGCTGGTGCCGGGCGGCGAGTGGGGCGCCCGCGTGCTGACGGCGTTCCAAGGCGCATTCACCGGCGGCGGCGGCACGCTGGTGACGACGATGACCTACGGCGCCGGCACGACCGACTTTTCCGCGGTGCTGGTCCCGCTGCTCGGCTTCGAGGAGAGCCAGCACCGCCACCAGGCGCTGGTCGCCATCGTCGGCGGGCCGCTGCAGTTCACGCCGCGCCGGCGCGACGACCTGCAGTTTGTGTTCTTCGCCGGCCAGCCGGTGCAGGGCCGGCTGGTACGCCCTCAGCTCAAGTTCCACTATGCCGGCGATCTGCCGTTCTACTCGACGTCGGACATCTACGACCCGGACCCGCAGGCCAACCAGGACCTCGAAGGCGCGACATTCGTCGACATACCGTGGCTCATCGCCGACGAGCCAGCGGTCGCCGAGCTGCGCGCCACGGTCGCACAGCTGTGGCCGGCGAATGCGCGCCGCCGCGGCCGCCTGTTCGCGATGGGCTTCGACACCTGGCGGCTGGTGGGTGCCTTTGCGACCGCCAGTGGGCCTATCCGCGAGCCGCTGGCCGGCATGACCGGCCGCCTGACGATCGACGCCGCGGGACGGGTGCGGCGTAAACTCGACTGGGCGACCGTCGGGCCGGACGGTGAGGCGCGGCCATTACCCGCGCGCAGCCCCGATCCCTAGCGTGCGCCGCCGGCGGCGGCGCGATCGAGAGCGAACACGACGGCGAGATTGTTGGCGGGCAGGCGCCGCACCAGGCGCCGCGCCAGCCCGTGGCGTGCCGCGAGCCGCGTGACCTCGTCAAGATCGCGCACGCCCCACGCCGGATTGCCGGCGCGCAGCGTCGCATCGAAGGCCGCGTTCGAGCCCGCGGTATGGCGGCCGCGCTCCTTGAACGGCCCGTACAGGAACAGCAGTCCCGCGCCGTCCGGGCCGAGCACGTCGCTGCTGCCGGCGAGCAGCGCCTCGGTGGCCGCTTCCGCCGCGACATGGATCATGTTGATGCAGACCACGGCATCAACGCCGGCGGCGACGGGCCATGGTCGGCGCAGCACATCGACGTCGAGCGGCATGGCCACGTTGGCAAGCGCCGCGGCCGCGCGCCGGGCCGCGATCGCCGCGCGCCGGGAGGGATCCGGATCCGACGGCTGCCAGCAGAGCGCGGGCAACGCCGCCGCGAAATGCAGTACGTGCTGCCCGGTGCCCGACGCGATCTCCAGCACGCGGCCGCGTGCGGGCAGCACCTCGCTCAACACCGATAGTATCGGCGCCTTGTTGCGCTCGGCCGCGGCCGATGCAGGAAGTTCCGCCGCCATAGCCGCCGCCCCGTGGCACGCCGCTGTCTGACGGCGGCGTCGCCAGTCCGCTACTTGACGACCTTTAGTCTCGGCTTTGGCCGGCGCGCCGGGTCGTCACCGGCAGCCTTGCCGGGACCGCCGGACGGCTCCGGCGCCGGGTCGTCGTCCGCGAAAATCATCCCCTGGCCGGTCTCGCGGGCATAGATCCCGAGCACCGCGTGGGCGGGCACGCGCACCTCGAAGGCGACGCCACCGAAGCGCGCGTTGAAGCTGATCCAGTCGTTCTTGAGCAGCAGGCCGTCGGTCGCCTCGTAGCTCGCGTTGAGCACGATCTTGCCGTCGCGAACGTACTGGCGCGGCACGTCGACGCCGTCGGTGGCTGCGTCGACGACCAGGTGCGGCGTCTGGCCGTTGTCGGTCATCCACTCGTGCATCGCCCGCAGCAGGTACGGGCGGCGCGAGGTCAGCGGATTTTCCTTCGACATGGAGTGCCGAGCTCCCCGCGCGACTCAGTGCACGTCGCGCCAGTACTCTTTGTTGAGCAGGTAGGCGAACGCCGTGAACGCCATCAGGAACAGGGTCACCCAAACGCCCAGGTTGCGCCGCTTCACTTCAATCGGCTCGCCGATGTACTGGAGGAAGTTGACCGTGTCGCGGACGAATTCGTCGTACTGCTCGCGCGACAGGCGGCCCGGCGCCACCGGCTCGAAGTGATCGAACACCGGCGTCGCCTCGCCGGCCTCGGACTTGAAGACCGCATTCTGCAAGCCTTGCAGGTCAACGAGCACGTGCGGCATGGCCGTGCCCGGCAGCACCACGTTGTTGACGCCGGTCGGACGCGAGGCATCGGCGTAGAAGCTGCGCAGGTACGCATACAGGTAGTCGGTGCCGCGGGCACGGGCGATCAGCGACAGGTCGGGCGTCGCGATGCCGAACCACTTGACGGCGTCGGCTGCCGAGAGCGAGCTCTGGATGGTGTCGAAGGACTTGTCCGACGTGAACATCAGGTTGGCCTTGAGCTCGGCCTCCGGAATGCCGAGATCGGCGGCCACCCTGTTGTAGCGGACGAATTTCGCCGAGTGGCAGCCCGAGCAGTAGTTCATGAAGTTGCGCGCGCCACGCTGCAGCGAGTCGCGGTTGCGCACGTCGTTGCCTGCGGGCGGCAGGGACGGGCCCTCCTCGGCAGGCGCTGCCAGCGGCAGCAGCAGGAGCGCCACCGCGGCGAGCGCTGTCGCCCGCGGGAGGATCTCAATGCGCATGATAGGTCACCCTCTCCGGCACCGGCTTGACGCCGTCGATCCTCGAGTACCAGGGCATGAGCACGAAGAATGCGAAGTACAGGGCCGTGAAGACCCGGCTGACCAGCGGCAGGTTGCCGACCGGTGGCTTCATACCGCAGTAACCGAGCACGACGAACGAGAGCGCAAACACCGCGAGCGCGAGCTTGGAGATCCACCCCTTGTAGCGGATCGACTTGACCGGGGAGCGGTCGAGCCACGGCAGGAAGAACGGCAGCATCAGCGCCGCGAACATCACGATCACGCCCCACACCTGGGTGCCGAAGTACGAAGGCACGGCGCGCAGCATCGCGTAGAAGGGTGTGAAGTACCACACCGGCGCGATATGCGGCGGCGTCTGCATGGGATTCGCCTGCTCGAAATTCGGCGCCTCGAGAAAATACCCGTTCATGGTCGGCGCGAAGAACACGATGCCGCAGAACAGCAGCAGGAAGACGCCGAGGCCGAAGGTGTCCTTGACGGTCATGTACGGGTGGAACGGCACGCCGTCGAGCGGGATGCCGCGGGCGTCCTTGGTCTTCTTGATCTCGATGCCGTCCGGGTTGTTGGATCCAACCTGGTGCAGCGCCAGTATGTGCGCGACCACGAGGAACACCAGGACCAGCGGGATCGCCGCCACGTGCAGCGCGAAGAACCGGTTCAGCGTGATGTCGGAAATGAAGTAGTCGCCCTTGATCCACTCGGCGAGCGACTCGCCGATTACCGGCACGGTACCGAACAACGACACGATCACCTGCGCGCCCCAGTACGACATGTTGCCCCACGGCAGCAGGTAGCCGAGGAAGGCTTCGGCGATCAGGCACACGTAGATCACCATGCCGAACAGCCACAGCAGCTCGCGCGGCGCCCGGTACGAGCCGTACATCAGCGCGCGGAACATGTGCAGGTAGACGACGATGAAGAACGCCGAGGCGCCGGTCGAATGCAGGTAGCGGATCAACCAGCCCCACTCCACGTCGCGCATGATGTACTCGACCGACGCGAAGGCCTCGGCCGCGTTCGGCTTGTAGCTCATCGTCAGGAAGATGCCGGTCACCAGCTGCAGCACGAGCACGACCAGGCTGAGCGAGCCGAACAAGTACCAGTAGTTGAAATTCTTCGGCGCGTAGTACTCGGTGATGTGCTCCTTGAGCATCGACTCGAGCGGGAAGCGCGCGTTGATCCAGCCCCAGAGTCCGGGGGCCGGAGTCGTGCCGTAGCCGTCCTTCGCCATCGTCTGGGCTCCTTCGCCGGGCGGTCCGCTCAGGCGGACTGCGTGCTGTCGCTGCCGACCAGGATGCGGCCTTCGCTGAGGAACGCGTACGGCGGCACCGTCAGGTTCGATGGCGCCGGCACGCCCTTGAAGACGCGCCCGGACAGGTCGAACTTCGAACCGTGACAGGGGCAGTAGAAGCCGCCCGGCCAGTCAGCGGACACGGTCACGTCCGGAGCCTCGAATTTTGGCAGCGGCGAGCAGCCGAGGTGAGTGCAGACGCCGAGCACGACGAGAAACTCCGGCTTCAGCGCCCGTGCATCGTTCTTGGCGAAGGCCGGCTGCACCGACGCCTCGGAACCGGGATCGAGCAGAAAAGGCGTGGCGCGCGCGAGCTGGTGCAGCATTTCCGGGGTGCGGCGCACGATCCAGACCGGTTTGCCGCGCCACTCGACCTTCAGCATCGCGCCGGGCTCGAGCTTGCTGATGTCGATCTCGATCGGCGCGCCGAGCGCCTTGGCGCGCGCGTTGGGCTTCCAGCTGGCGAGGAATGGTGCCGCGGCAAACACGGCGCCGACCGCACCGGTGAGCGCCGTCGCCGCCGTCAACAGGCGGCGCCGCCCCTGGTCCACCACATCGCTCATGAACACCCCCCGCTCGCTGCCCGGTCCGGCTCCGGCCGATGATCCTCGCTGCGCATGGCGGGCACGAAGCCGCGGACTGCCTGCAGGTTTCGCCGCGCCGAGGGATTTAGCATTATACACACGTCGGAATCGGGGACGCGGCCGCGGGCCTGCGTCCGAGCCGGTCCGCGGGGGTCTCGTGCAGCGCCTGAGTCGCTTGGTCAAATACCTGTCGCCGTGGATCGCGCTCGGCCTGGCCGGTGCGCTCCTCGCCGTCTATCTGAAGCCGTCGCTGCTGCCCCGGCCGGCTGCCGCCAAGGTCGGCGCCGAGGCGTACCGGGCCGCGGAGGTGCCAGCGCCGGCCGCCGCCCGTGGTACCGGCGCCGAGGCGCCGGACGCGGAGCCGCGTCGCGGTGCACCGGCCACCTACGCCGACGCGATCGCGCGCGTCGCGCCGGCGGTGGTCAACGTCTCCACGCGGCGGGTCGTCGTCGAGCGCCAGCTGCCGGAGCAGTTCGCGCAGATCTTCCCGGACTGGCCGGAGTTCCGCCGCCGCGAGGAATCCAGCCGCGGCTCGGGCGTTATCCTCGACAGCGCCGGTCACATCGCGACCAACTATCACGTCATCAAGGGCGTTCAGGAAATCATCGTGCAGCTCGTCGACGGGCGTTCCGCCCGCGCGCAGCTCGTCGGCACCGATCCCGACACCGATCTCGCGATCCTCAAGATCGACCTGCGCGACCTGCCCGTCATGCCGCTCGGGCGCTCCGATCGGTTGCGGGTCGGCGACGTCGCCCTCGCAATCGGCAATTCCGCCGGCCTCGGTCAGACCGTCACCCAGGGCATCGTCAGCGCCACCGGCCGTTCGCAGCTCGGGCTCGCGCTGCTCGAAAACTTCATCCAGACCGACGCCGCGATCAACCCGGGCAACTCCGGTGGAGCGCTGGTGAACGCGGCCGGCGATCTGATCGGCATCAACACGGCGATCCTCAGCCACGAGCAGGGCATCGAGGGTATCGGCTTCGCGATCCCGGTCAACCTGGTACGCGGCGTAGCCGCCGAGATCGAGGCCAAGGGCCGGGTCGTGCGCGGCTGGTCCGGCGTCGGCGTCGGCGACCTGCCGCAGGGTCTGACCGACGAGCGCGGCCAGCCGGTGCAGGGCGTCGAGGTCATCGGCTTCTACCGCGACAGCCCCGCGCTCGCGACCGGGCTGCGACCCGGCGACGTACTCACGCACCTGGACGGCGCAGCGGTGACCGGGCGCCAGGATTTCCTCGGCCGCATCGCCCGCAAGTCGCCGGGCGAGACGGCGAAGGTGCGTGCCATCCGACCGGGCGAAGGTCGCTACGAGGCCGCGCTGCCGGTCGTGGCCCGACCGATCGAGCGCTGAGGCCAGGGGCGCTCAGGCCGGCACGCGCCGGATCTGCGCACCGAGCGCCTGCAGCTTCTCCTCGATTCGCTCGTAGCCGCGGTCGATGTGGTAGATCCGCTCGACGTCGGTGCGACCGTCCGCGACCAGGCCTGCGAGCACCAAACTCGCGGAGGCGCGCAGGTCGGTGGCCATCACCGGCGCGGCGGTCAGCCGCTGCACGCCCTTGATGACGGCCGTGTTGCCCTCGAGCCGGATGTCGGCCCCGAGCCGGCGCAGCTCGAGCATGTGCATGAAGCGGTTTTCGAAAATCGTCTCGGTGATCGTGCCGACGCCGTCGGCAACGGTGTTCAGCGCCGCGAACTGCGCCTGCATGTCGGTCGGGAACCCCGGGTACGGCGCGGTGCGCAGGTCCACCGAGCGCGGCCGCCTGCCGCGCATGTCGACCTCGGCCCAGCCGTCGCCCGTCGTGACCTGCCCGCCCGCCTCGCGCAACTTCGCGAGCACGGCGTCGAGGTGGTCGGGGCGCGCATCGCGGACGCGGACGCGGCCGCGGCTCACGGCACCCGCGACCAGGTAGGTGCCAGCTTCGATGCGGTCCGGCAGCACCTCGTAGCTGCCACCGTGCAGCCGCGGGACCCCATCGATGACGATCGTGTCAGTGCCGGCGCCACGGATCCGGGCGCCCATCGCGACCAGGAAGCTGGCGAGATCGACGACCTCGGGCTCGCGCGCCGCGTTCTCTATGTAGGTCGTGCCGTCGGCCAGCGTCGCCGCCATCAACAGGTTCTCGGTGCCCGTCACCGTCACGGTCTCGAGCACCAACCGCGCGCCCTTCAGGCGCTCTGCGCGCGCCTTGATGAATCCGTTCTCGATGCGGATGTCGGCGCCGAGCTGCTGCAAGCCGGCAACGTGGATGTTGACCGGGCGCGCGCCGATCGCGCAGCCACCAGGCAGCGACACGTCGGCCTGGCCGAAACGGGTCAGCAGCGGTCCGAGGACCAGGATCGAGGCACGCATCGTCTTGACGAGCTCGTAGGGCGCGACGAAGTGGGCAATCGTCGACGCGTCGACGGTCACCCGCATGCGTTCGTCGATCGAGACCGTGACGCCCATCCGCCCGAGCAGTTCGTTGGTGGTCGTGACGTCCTGCAGATGCGGCACGTTGCCGATGGTTACCGGCCCGTCGACCAGCAGCGTCGCGGCGAGGATCGGCAGTGCGGCATTCTTGGCGCCCGAGATACGGACCTCGCCCTCGAGCGGCGCGCCGCCGCGGATCTGCAGCTTGTCCATCGCGGCCGCTCAGCGACCCTCGCGGGCCGCCCACTCCTCGGGCGTGTGTGCCGCAATCGACAACGCGTGGATCTCTCGCCCGACGGCCGCACCGAGCGTCGCGTAGACCAGCTGGTGGCGCTGCAGTGCCCGCTTGCCGGCGAACTGCGGGGCGACCACGACGGCGTCAAAATGCGTGTCGTCGTCCGACCGTACCCTGGCGTGGCAGCCGGGCAGCCCGGCGACGATCTGGCGCTCGACTTCGGCGGCCTTCATGGGGCTGGTTTGCTCGCTTGCTGGGGCGCATGACGCGTCGTGCCGCAGTGTAGTGAATCGGCCAAGGCCCGAACAGCGCCGCCCGCCCGCCGGGCCGGCGGCCAAGTTGGTATGATTGAGAGACCGATGCAGCCGAGGTCCGCGCATGGCGACGCCGGCGCACTGCGCCACCCTTAGCGATGCCGAAGTCACCGAGCTCGGGCGCGTCGCGCTCGGCATAGAGGCCGACGCGGTCGGGGCGCTCGCCCGCCGCCTGGACGCCGGCTTCGCGCGCGCCTGCAGGCTTTGCCTCGCCTGCCGCGGGCGGGTGGTCGTCACCGGCATGGGCAAGTCCGGCCACATCGCCGGAAAGGTCGCGGCCACGCTCGCGAGCACCGGAACGCCGGCCTTCTTCCTGCACCCGGCCGAGGCGGTGCACGGCGACATCGGCATGATCACGCGCGAGGACCTGCTGCTCGCGCTGTCAAACTCCGGCGAGACGGCCGAAGTGCTGATGATGGTGCCGGCGCTGAAGCGCCTCGGCGTGCCGCTGCTGGCGCTGACCGGCAATCCGGCCTCGTCGCTCGCGCGCATCGCCGACGTCCACCTCGACGTCAGCGTACCGGCCGAGGCCTGCCCGTTGAACCTCGCGCCGACCGCGAGCACGACGGCGACGCTCGCCATGGGCGATGCGCTCGCGGTCGCACTGCTGCGCCTGCGCGGCTTCACCGAGCAGGACTTCGCGCGCTCGCACCCCGGCGGCACGCTCGGCCGGCGGCTCCTGCTGCACGTCGAGGACGCGATGCACTCGGGTGCCGCGGTGCCGCGCGTCGGCCCCGAGGACACGGTGTCGGTCGGACTGCTCGAGATGACCAGGAAAGGCCTCGGCATCACCAGCGTCGTGGACGAGCAGGACCGCCTGCTCGGCGTGTTCACTGACGGTGACCTGCGGCGCGCGCTGGACCGGCGCATCGACGTGCACGACACGCCGATGCGTGCCGTCATGACGACCGAGCCGCGCACCGTCGGGCCGCGCGAGCTCGCGGTCGAGGCCGTATTGATGATGGAACGGCACCGGGTCACGGCCCTCGTCGTCGTCGACGCCGAGCGGCACGTTCTCGGCGCGCTGAACGTTCACGACCTGCTGCGCGCGGGTGTCATGTGACCGAGGAACTCGCCCGGGACATCCGCCTGCTCGTACTCGACGTCGACGGCGTGCTGACCGACGGCAGTCTCTGGTTCGGCGCCGACGGCGAGGCGCTGAAGAGCTTCCACGTGCGTGACGGCGTCGGCGTCAAATCGGCGCTCGCGAGCGGCATCGATGTCGCGATCATCTCCGGGCGGCGCTCGCCGGCGGTCGAGCGGCGTGCGGCCGAGCTCGGCGTCCGTCACGTGCGCCAGGGCTGCGCCAACAAGGCGCAGGCGCTGCGCGATCTGCTGGCGGAGCTCGGCGTCGCGCCGGCGCAAACTGCCTGCGTGGTCGACGACACCCCCGACCTGCCGCTGATGGCGCTCGCCGGCCTGCCGATAGCGGTCGCCGACGCGCATCCGGACGTGATCGCGGCGGCGCGGCTCGTGACCCGTGCCGCCGGCGGCAAAGGCGCGGTTCGCGAAGTCTGCGACCTGCTGGTCGACGCGCGGCCGTGAGAATCCGCGGCCCGATCGCGTTCCTGTTCCTGATCGGCCTGGCCGGTGGTTCCTGGTGGCTCGCCAACCGCAGCAGCGACCTGCGCACCGTGGCGCCCGCAGCCGTCCCGGACCAGCCCGGCTACTACCTGCGTTCGGCGATCCTCGACCAGACCGACACCAGCGGCCGCCGGACGCTGACGGCCAGCGCCGAACGCGCCACCCAGGACCCCGCCGCCGGTGTCGTGCGCCTCGAACAGCTGGTCGTCGACTACTTCCCGCAGCCCGGCCGCGATTGGGTCATGACGTCGGCCGCCGGCTCGCTGCCGGCCGGCGGGCGGGTCGTCAAGCTCGAGGGCGATGTGCGGCTGCGGGCCGCGGCGGCCGCCGAGGCGACCGGCGCGATCGTGCACACCGAACACCTGTCGCTCGACCTCGACAGCAACCTGGCGACCACGGCCGATCCGGTGCGCATTGAGCTCGCGCCGTACGCACTCGACGCACGCGGCCTGCGCGCCGACCTGAAACGCGAGACTCTGACGCTTGAATCGACGGTCAATGGCAAGTTCCCGCGCTAGCTGCCTGGTCGCTGCGCTGGTCGCGGCCGCGGCGGCGGGCGCGGCACCGGCGCGGGCGCCCGCGCCGTTGCAGCTCGACGGCGGCGAGCCCATCCAGCTCGAAGCGGATTCGACGGGCTTCGACTACAAGACCAGCACGCTCGTGTTCCACAACGTGCACATCGCGCAGGGCGCGCTCGCGATCGATGCGGCCGAGGCGACCGCGACCGGGCTCGACTTCCGTGACAGCCACTGGCTGTTCCGCGGCAACGTCCGGATCACGATCCCGGACGGCTCGATGACCAGCGACGAGGCCCGCATCGGCTTCGCCGGCAACGTAATCGCGAGCGCCGACATCACCGGTACGCCGGCGCGGTTCGAGCAGACGCGCGACAAGAGCGTCGCCCGTGGTCGCGCGTCCCGGATCGAATACCTGCCGGCGGCCGGCACCGTGCGCCTTACCGAGGACGCCTGGCTGTCGGACGGCGACAACGAAATCAGCGGCCAGACGTTCGTCTACAGCGTGCGCGACCACAGCTGGCGCGCGAACCCGGACGAGCAGGGCGGCCAGCACGTGCACATCACGATCAACCCGAAGAAGCCGGACGCCAAACCCGCGCCGAAGCCCGATCCATGAGCCGACTGTCGGCGTCGGGCCTGGAGAAGAGCTACAGCGGCCGCGCGGTGGTGCGCGACCTCACGCTCGAGGTGTCGACCGGCGAGGTTGTCGGCCTGCTGGGCCCGAACGGGGCGGGCAAGACGACCGCGTTCTACATGCTGGTGGGACTGATCCGCTGCGACGGCGGACGCATATTCCTCGACGACCAGGAGCTGACGCGGCTGCCCATGCATCGGCGCGCCCGCCTCGGCCTCGGCTATCTGCCGCAGGAAGCGTCCGTGTTCCGCAAGCTGACCGTGGCCCAGAACATCGACGCGATTCTGGAGACGCGCCGCGGGCTGAGCGTCGACGCGCGTGCCACGCGGCTCGAGGCGCTGCTCGACGAGCTGCACATCAGTCACATTCGCGACAGCCTGGGACAGAGCCTGTCCGGCGGCGAGCGGCGCCGGGTCGAGATCGCGCGCGCGCTCGCCGCCGAACCGTGGTTCGTACTGCTCGACGAGCCGTTTGCCGGCGTCGATCCGCTGTCGGTCGCGGACATTCAGCGGAGCATAGAACACCTGCGGGCGCGCGGCATCGGGGTGCTGATCACCGACCATAACGTCCGGGAAACACTCGGCATTTGCACGCGCGCCTATATCGTGAACCAGGGCTCGGTGATCGCCTCCGGATCGGCGCAGCAGATCCTTGCCAACCCGGAGGTCCGTGAGGTGTACTTGGGGCAGGATTTCCGGATGTAACCGCCGTCGGCAGTGGCCGGCCGGCCGCGCCCTCCATTCCGCACGGCTAGGATGCTCAGACCCTCACTGCAGCTGCGCCTTGGCCAACAGCTGACGATGACGCCGCAGCTGCAGCAGGCCATCCGGCTGCTGCAGCTGCCGGCGCTCGAACTGCAACAGACGATCCGCGAAGCACTCGAGCAGAACGTCATGCTCGAGACCGACGAGGACGGGGATGCGGAGGTCTCGCTCGACGCGGTCGAGCCGGAGGCGGAGAGCGAGGCGCAGACTGCGCCGACCGCGACCCAGGACACCGACGACCGCGGCGAGCGCGAGGCGGACGGTGCGCTCGCCGACGACGCGTGGGACGAGAGTGCGCCGGCCGCGGCCTCGGACTCGCCGTGGTCCGGAGACGACCGTGCGCAGGAGTTCTCCGACCATCGCGGCGAGACCCTGCAGGAGCACTTGCTGTGGCAGCTCGAGCTCGCGCGGCTGGGCGCGCGCGAGCTCGCGATCGGTCACGCGATCATCGACGCGATCAACGACGACGGCTACGTCGTCGACTCCACGGCCGAGATCGAGCGCGTCCTGCGTCCGGAGATCGAAGCCACCGCCGCCGAGATCGAGCAGGTGCTGAAGGTCGTCCAGGCCTTCGACCCCGTTGGTGTCGCCGCCCGATCGGTCAGCGAGTGCATCGAGCTGCAGCTCGCGCAGCTGCACGAGGACACTCCAGCGCTCGCAACGGCGATCACCGTGGCCCGCGGCCACCTCGACCTGGTCGCCACCCAGCAGCGCGCCCACCTGCGGCGCGCACTGGGCGTCGACGAGGACGAGCTCGCCCTGGCGCTGGCGCTGGTGCGCTCCTGCCATCCCCGCCCCGGCTCGACGATCCAGCCGTCGCAGCCCGACTACATCGTGCCGGACGTCTTCGTGCGCCGCGGCCAGCACGGCTGGGCGGTCGAGCTCAACGCCTCGGCGCTGCCGCGGGTCCGCCTCAACCAGAGCTACGCCGGCCTCGTGACCCGCGCAGCGGACCACGCGGTCATGCGCTCGCAGCTACAGGAGGCGCGCTGGCTGCTGCGCAGCCTCGAGATCCGCAACGAAACGCTGCTCAAGGTGGCCCGCTGCATCGTCGAACGCCAGGCGGCCTTTCTCGACCGGGGCGACGAGGCCATGCAGCCGATGGTGCTGCGGGACGTAGCCGAGGCGGTCGAGATGCACGAGTCGACGATCTCGCGGGTCACCACGGGCAAATACATGCATACGCCGCGCGGCGTGTATGAGTTTCGGCATTTCTTTTCAAGCCACGTCGCCGCCACCGACGGCTCCGAGATCGCCTCGACCGCGATTCGGGCCCGGATCCGCAAGCTGATCGCGGGCGAGGACCCGACCAGGCCGCTGTCGGACAGCCAGATCGAGAAGCTTCTGGCCGAGGATGGCGCGCGGGTCGCACGCCGCACGGTAGCCAAGTATCGCGAGGCCATGCAGATCGCGCCGTCCAGCGAGCGACGCCGCGCGCAGGGGCGCTGAAGTTCAGGTTCAAGAGGAGAACGCACATGCAGCTAACCTTGACGGGACACCACGTCGACATCACGCCGCCGCTGAAGAGCTACCTGGAGAAGAAGCTCGACCGGGTCACGCGCCACTTTGACCAGGTCATCGATGTGCACTGCGTGCTGACGGTGGAGAAACTGACCCACAAGGCGGAAGCGACCCTGCACGTGCGCGGCAGCAACATCCACGCCAATGCGATCGAGGCGGACATGTACGCGGCGATCGACGTGCTGACCGATAAGCTCGACCGGCTGGTGAAGAAACACAAGGAGACGCGCGCCGATCACCATGCCGCCGAGGCGCCCCGCGGCCGGGTCTGAGTGCGAACGCCGGGCCGGGCCCGGCCGCGAGGCCGGCCGGGCGCCACCGCGCTCGCCACCGACTTCGCCAACTCGTAGTATTTGCTCTTCCGCGCCTCCTGCGGCGTGCAGGTCTCAGGCAGTGTCTCGATGCGACTCGTAATCGTCAGCGGCCTGTCGGGTTCGGGCAAGAGCATCGCGCTCAACATGCTCGAAGACCTCGGCTGGTACTGCATCGACAACATTCCGGCCGGCCTGCTGAACGACTTCGTTACGCACGCCGTCGGCCGCCGGGACAAGCTGTACGCGCGCAGCGCCGTCGGCCTCGATGCCCGCAACGGACCGGAGGAGATCGCGAACGCGGCGCGGACCGTGCGCGAGCTGCGCGGCAGCGGCGTCGCTTGCGACATAATCTACCTGCACGCCGACGAGGCGATGCTGTTGCGCCGCTACGGCGAGACCCGCCGCCGCCACCCGCTGGCGCGCGAGGGGACGGACCTGAAGACCGCGATTGCCGAGGAGCTGCGGCTGCTCGAGCCGATCATGAACTCGGCCGATCTGGTCATCGACACGACGCTGACCAGCGTCCACGAGCTGCGCGCCCTGATCCGCTCACGTGTCGACGAGCGCGGGCACGGGCGGCTCTCGATCATGTTCGAGTCGTTCGGCTTCAAGCACGGAATCCCGGCCGGGGCTGACTTCGTCTTCGACGCCCGCACGCTGCCGAATCCGTACTGGGTGCCAACGCTGCAGCGGCTGAGCGGCCTCGACCGTGCGGTCATTGAGTTCCTGGAGGCGCAACCGACCGTCCAGGCGCTGCTGACCGACATGATCGGCTTCCTGGAGCGACGCATTCCGCTCTACCAGCAGCACAACCGCGCCTACCTGACGGTTGCGGTCGGCTGCACGGGCGGCCAGCATCGCTCGGTCTACCTGGTCGACCGCCTGCAGGCGCATTTCGCCGCAGTCTACCCGGACGTCGTCGCGCGTCACGGCTCGCTCAGCAAGAGCTCCTGAATCTGCTCGCGCTGGCGCAGGCCGTCGGCGTAGCCCAGGGCGATCAATTCGCGGGTGTAGCCGGCCTCGAACAGCAGGTAACTGAGCAGCGTACGGCCACCCGGGTTGGCGGCCCCGATCGTGCGCAGCAGGACCCGCAGCGGCCGCGGCATCTCGTCCGCATGGCGCTCGGCGAGAGGCCCGAGATCGTCGCGCGGCGCCAGATGCAGCGCCCGTACGCGCCGCAGGCCGGCGCCGGCCGTGCCGACTGACGCGATCAGCAGGTTGTCGCGCTCGACACGGTCGAGGTCCGCCTGCAGCCCGTCCGCAAACAGCGTATCGAGCATGAAGCCGAAGAGCTGGCCGAATGTGGGGCCGTCGCGGTCGAACGGGCCGGACGGCCGCTCGGGCCCCGCGGGCGGGCGCACGCCGACGATCAGCAGGCGGTCGGCGCCGAGGTTGATCGCGGGCGCGAGCGGCGAGGTCTCGCGCATGGCGCCGTCACCGTAGAACTCGCCATTCATGGACACCGGCGGAAAGATGAACGGCACCGCGCTGCTGGCCATCAGGTGGTCGAGGCCGAGCTCAGCGAGCGTGCCGTAGCGGCCGGCGTGCTGCCACGGGTCGACGTCGCGCGCGCAGCTGTAAAACGCCACCGACAGGGCGCTGCGATAAGCCGATGCGTTG
Source organism: Pseudomonadota bacterium (assembly GCA_025351005.1). GTDB lineage: Bacteria > Pseudomonadota > Gammaproteobacteria > Steroidobacterales > Steroidobacteraceae > CAIKZZ01. The sequence goes on from JANXWS010000079.1 coordinate 17,144, forward strand.
ATCGCGAGCGCGTCGAGGTGGCCGTGGTCGAGCGCCTGGCGGATGCGGGCGAAGTTGACGTGGCGCTCGAGCAGCTCGCGCAGCGGCGTGTTGTCGAATACCGAGCGCGGCGAGCGCGCCAGCCAGCCGCCGGTCAGTAGTGCCAGCAGCCAGTGCAATCCGTTGCGCAACATGCTGCGCGTGTCGGCCCGGAATACCTGGTCGACGTGGAAGTTGCGCCAGACGCGCTCGAGGTTGACCGCACCGCAGCGCAAATGCTGCGCGTGCGAGGCGATGACCGCGGCGCTGATCGCGCCGGCGGAAGTGCCCGAGATGATTCGAAACGGCGACGGCGCGTCGGTCGGCAGCATCTCGACGATCGCCTTCAGGACTCCGACCTGGTACGCGCCCCGGGCGCCACCCCCGAGCAGCACGAGCCCTAAGCGGCCGGCCGACGGCGCATCGCCCACCGGGTCGGAAAGAGCGGCTGAGTACGGCGGATCCGTCACGCTGTCATTATGCCGCGGGCGCCGTTACGATTGGCAGTTCGGCGGGCCCGCACGGCCGGGACCGCGTCCCGCGGAGCACAACCATGAGCACGCTCAGGCATCGCCTCACGTCTCTCCTGCTGATCGGACTCGTTGCGGCCCTCCCCGGCCCTGCGGCTCTGGCCGCCGGCCCGGTCGAGGGCGCGGCCGCGCCGGCCTTCAAGCTGCAGGACCAGAACGGTCGCTGGCACGCGCTCGAGGAATATCGTGGCAAGTGGCTGGTCCTCTATTTCTATCCCAAGGATGAGACGCCCGGCTGCACGACGCAGGCCTGCGATCTGCGCGACAACATCTTCGCGTTCCACAAGATCGGCGCGACGATCGTCGGCATCAGCGTCGACGATGTCGCATCGCACAAGGAATTCTCCGAGAAGCACTCGCTGCCGTTCACGATCCTGGCGGACCCGACCAAGGAGACGGCCAAGGACTACGGCGTGCTGACACTGATGATGGGGGTGTTCCCGCTGGCGCAGCGCGACACTTTCATCGTCGACCCGAAGGGCCGGATCGCCAAGCACTGGACCAAGGTCGACCCGAAGGACCATTCGGCGCTGGTGCTCAAGGAGCTCGGGGCGCTGCAGGCGAAGGCGCCGGAAGCGAAGAACGCCGGCTGAGCCGCGCGGCAGGGCGCGGCGCGCCGGACGAGGCGCGGTCAGTGCCCGGCCACGCGGCGGCGCCGCGACGAACTCCACCGGCCCGTCCGCGTTCACCCCTCCGGGATGGCGCCGCGTGACGCCTTCGATCGCGAGCGCGGACGCCGGCGTGCTCGTCCGGCTCGTCAAGCTCGCGTTCGGTGCGACCGGGGACCACCGCCCGCACCCGCCCGCAAGCCTCCACATCGGCGACCGCAAAGTCATGACCAGCGATTCGGAGACCTGCCGCGCCAGGACCGCATTCCTCTATACCTACGCGCCGGACCCGGACCAGATGCACCGGCGTGCCGTCGCGACCGGCGCCTGATGAGTGGGTCCGCCGTCAGCGCGAAGCCGGCGCTCGGCGCAATTCCGCGGGCGGCCGTCGCCCGCCCTAGGCATTCAGCGCCCGCATCGCCTGATCGATGCCGGCGAGCGTGAGCGGAAACATCCGCTCCTCGAGCAGCTGCCGCGCAAGGCCAATCGACGGCACGTACTCCCAGCGTTCCTGGCTCGCCGGGTTCAGCCAGGCGTGCTTCGGATAGCGGCCCCGCAGGCGCTCGAGCCAGACGGCGCCCGCCTCCTCGTTCCAGTGCTCAATGCTGCCGCCTGGCTGGACGATCTCGTACGGACTCATCGTCGCGTCGCCGACGAACACCAGCCGGTAGTCGGGCCCGAACGTGCGCAGCACCTCGAGGGTCGGCGTGCGCTCGGCGTGGCGGCGCCGGTTGTCCTTCCACACCGACTCGTAGACGAAGTTGTGGAAGTAGAAATGCTCGAGGTGCTTGAACTCGCTGCGGGCCGCCGTGAACAGCTCCTCGCAGGCGCGCACGTACCCGTCCATCGAGCCGCCGACGTCCAGGAACAGCAGCACCTTGACTGCGTTGTGGCGCTCCGGCCGCAGCTTCAGGTCGAGCCAGCCGGCGTTACGAGCGGTGGCGTCGATGGTAGCGCTCAGGTCGAGCTCGTCTGCAGCGCCCTCACGGGCAAAGCGCCGCAGGCGCCGGAGCGCCAGCTTGATGTTGCGGGTACCAAGCTCGGCGGTGTCGTCCAGGTTCTGGAACTCGCGCCGGTCCCAGACCTTGACGGCCGCGTTCCGGCGCGAGCCGTCCTGACCGATGCGCACACCTTCCGGGTGGTCGCCGTAGGCGCCGAACGGTGAGCGCCCTGCAGTGCCGATCCACTTGTTGCCTCCCTCGTGGCGTGCCTGCTGCTCGCGCAGGCGCTCGGCCAGGGCCTGCATTAGCCGCTCGAAGCCGCCGAGAGACTCGATCCGCGCCCGCTCCTCGGCGCTCAGCGTCAGCTCCGCCTGGCGGCGCAACCACTCCTCGGGCACGGCGGCCGTGGCGAGCGCGGCGAACGCCTGCTCCAGCCCCTTGAAGTGGGCGCCGAAGACGCGGTCGTAGCGGTCGTAGTGGCGCTCGTCCTTGACCAGCACCGTGCGCGCGAGCGCGTAGAAGGCCTCCACCGACAGCGCGCCGACCCGCGCCTTGAGCGCCTCGAGCAGCGCCAGGAACTCGCCCAGCGACACCGGCACGCCCGCCGCGCGCAGCATCAGGAAGAAACGGACCAGCATGGCGCCGGCCGCCGTGCCTCAGCGGCTGCCGCGGCGGTGCATGAACACGAGCTGCTCGAACAGGTGCACGTCCTGCTCGTTCTTCAGCAGCGCCCCGTAGAGCGGCGGGATCGCCGTGTGGCTGTCGGTGGCGCGCAGCGCTTCTGGCGAGATGTCCTCCGCGAGCAGCAGCTTGATCCAGTCGAGCAGCTCCGAGGTCGACGGCTTCTTCTTCAAGCCGGGCACGTCCCGCAGCCGGTAGAACGCGCCGAGGGCTTCGCCAAGCAGCTCCCGCTTGAGCCCCGGAAAATGCACCGCGACGATCCGCGTCATCGTCTCCGCATCCGGGAATCGGATGTAGTGGAAGAAGCAACGCCGCAGGAACGCGTCCGGCAGTTCCTTCTCGTTGTTGCTGGTGATCAGGATGATCGGGCGGTGACGCGCCTTGACCAGCTCGCGCGTCTCGTAGACGTAGAACTCCATGCGGTCGAGCTCGCGCAGCAGGTCGTTCGGGAACTCGATGTCGGCCTTGTCGATCTCGTCAATCAGCAGCACGGGCTGCATCTCGGACGCGAACGCCTCCCAGAGCCGACCGCGCAGGATGTAGTTGCCGATGTCGTGGACGCGCGCGTCGCCGAGCTGCGAGTCCCGCAGCCGCGACACGGCGTCGTACTCGTAGAGGCCCTGCTGCGCCTTGCTGGTCGACTTGATGTGCCATTCGTACAGGGGCCGGCCGAGGGCGAGCGCGATCTCCTCGGCGAGCTGGGTCTTGCCGGTGCCGGGTTCGCCCTTGATCAGCAGCGGCCGCGCCAGCGTGATCGCGGCGTTGACGGCCATCTCCAGGTCGTCGGTGGCGACGTAGCGTTCGGTTCCGGTGAATCGGCGTGACGACATCGGCGGGTCCTTGGCGTGCGGTCTACGGTCGGGATCGGGGCCGCGGCGGGCAGCGGACGGGCCAGCGCTAGGGCTGCCAGCTCCAGGCGCTGCTCGACGCGCGGCAGCCACCGCCCGGCCGGCCGGTCCAGGCGCGGCCGCGAACGACGCGGCCGGTGGCCGCCCCGGTCGGCTGACCGCCGCGCAGCGCAAATCGGCCGTTGACAAGCACGTCGCTGACGCCGGTCGCCAGCTGGTGCGGCCGGTCGTAGGTCGCGTGATCCGAGATCGTCGCCGGATCGAGCACCACGACGTCGGCGACGTAGCCCTCGCGCAGCAGGCCGCGGTCGGGAATCGAGAGGGTCGCCGCCGGCAGCGCGGCAAGCTTGCGGATGGCCTCGGCGAGCGTCAGCGCATGTTCGTCGCGCACGTACCGGCCGAGCAGGCGCGCGAAATTGCCGTAGGCCCGCGGATGGGGATTCGCCGCAAGGAACACGCCTTCGGGAGCAGGCGCCGCCTCGTCCGAGCCGAAGCTGACCCACGGCAGCGCCGTCTCGCGCCGGACGTTGCCTTCCGACATCAGGAAGTAGGCGACCCCGACCCGACTGCCGTCCTCGATCACGAGGTCGATCGCGGTATCTTCCGGGCTCTGGCCGCGCTCGCCGGCCACCGAGGCGAGCGTACGCCCGGTCAGCGGCTTCAGCTTCTGGTTCTTGAATGCGAGCAGCAGCGTCTGTTCGGCGCCGGCGCGCAGCATCAGGTTTTCCCAGGGCGGTGCCGGATCGCGCATCTCGGCGACGACGCGGGCGCGGGTCGCCGGATCGCGCAGGTGGCCGATCCACGCCTCCAGGCCGCCGTCCTGCACCCACGGCGGCATCGCCGCGTCGAGGCCGGTGGCGCCGGCCGTGTAGGTGTACATGTCCGCCGTGATGCGCACGCCGGCCGCCCGCGTCCGCTCGACCAGCGCGATGACGTCGTCGAGCTTGCCCCAGTTGGCTCGCCCGGCGGCCTTCAGGTGGTAGATCTCGGCCGGCGCCCCCGACGCGCGCGCGATCTCGATCAGCTCGCCGATCCCTTCGAGCAGGCGGTCACCTTCGCTGCGAACGTGACTCATGTAGATGCCGCCGCAGGCACCGGCGGCGGTGGCGAGCTGCGCAAGTTCGGCCGTATGCGCATAGGCGCCGGGCGCGTAGATGAGCGCCGAGGACAGCCCCATCGCGCCCTCCTCCATCGCTTCGCGGACCAGCTGCTGCATGCGGCCGAGCTGCGCGGCATCCGGCTGCACGTCGCGCTCGCCGAGCACGTCGCTGCGCACGGTCGCCGCGCCGACGGTCGAGGCGACATTCGGCGCGATGCCGCGGCGCTCGAGCATCGAGAGGTACTCGCCAAGCGTATGCCATGCCACCGGGTAACGGATGTCGCCCTGGCGCTTGGCCAGCAGGGCCCGCATGTCATCGCTCAGGGGTCCCATCGAGTCCTCGCCGAGGAGCTCGAGCGTGACGCCCTGACGAAGGTCGCTGAGCGCGCGGCCATCCGCGATCAGCGACTCCTCCGGGTGCGCCAGCATGTTGATGAACCCGGGTGCGACCGCCTTGCCGCGCACGTCGAGCTCCGTCCGGCCGCGGCCCGCGCCGCGCGCTCCGACGAAGGCGATCCGGTCGGCGTCAATGGCGAGCTCGCCCCGGAAGCCGGGCGCACCGGAGCCGTCGTAGACGACGGCATTGCGGATGACGAGGTCGTGGAGCGGCACGGCGGCACAGCCGCCGCCAGCCACGAGCGCGGCGGCCAGCAGCAGCGGCGTCAAGGGTGTCCTGGTCATCGCGTCGGCTCCGGCGGAGCTGCCCGTCTCAGGGCGTCAGCAGCAGCGTGTGGGCGGTGGGACCGGGCAGGAACGGCGCCACGGTGCCGTGCGCCCAGTGCTCGAAGCCGGCGCGGAAGTACGGCGACAAGGGGTGCCCGCTCTGCCCGCCCGGCAGCTCGAGGTAGGCGTCGGCCTCGTGGCCGGGCGAGACCGCGAAGCGCTCGGTGGCCCCGACCGCCGGCCCCTGCACGCGCGGCATGTCATCGTCGCCCGGCAGCATCTCGGCCGGCATGTCGAGCAGCGGACCGAGGCCGGGCAGCGCTCCCGAGAGGGGGTGGCGGATCGCGAGGAGATTGGCGCGGCCCCAGGTGCAATCGGCGAGCGTCGGGCAGGCGGTAGCGAGCCCGCCGAGCGCGCCATCGACGCCGGCCAGCAAAAACGTCCGCCAGTCGCGGTAGCCGGGCGGCAGCAGGTGCGCCGGCCGCTCCCGGACCAGCGCCCACAGCGGACCCTCGAACGATGCCGGCACCCGGAACCTGAAGCCGGGGCTGCGGGCGCGAGCCGGCGCAACCAATGCGAAGAACACGCGCCGCTCGACCTCGCCGCGGAACGCCCGCACCAGCCGGTACGCCGGATCGTCGGTGGCGGCGTGCCCGCTCCAGCGCCCGAGCACTGCCTTGAGCTCGGCGCGCCGCGCCTGGTCCCGCAACGCATCCTCGTCGAGCAGCTCGATCAGCAGCTCGTGCCAGCGAGTCAGGAACAGCGCGCGGTCGTCGAGCTGGACCGCGAGCGCATCCGCGGGCACGAGCTTCGTGCCACGCACCGCGAGCCCGTCGACGATCTGGCGCGCGCGGGCGCCGCGGTCGTAGCCGCCGTCGCCGACGGTCGCGAGCGCCGTTCCACCGACGACACGTGCGTTCGCGGTCACGAGCTGGCCGTTCGGCGGATCGACCAGGTGCGGCCGCTCGGCGCCGACCCAGCCGGCAAAACCAACCGCCGGATCGGTCGACAGGCGCGGCACCGACGCGTCGCCACCGTGGCGCCGCGGGATCTGCCCGGCGACAGTCCAGCCGATGTGGCCGTCGGCGTCGCCGACGACGAAATTCTGCGCCGGGATGCCCGCCCGCGCTGCGACCGCGAACGCCTCGTCGATCGTGTGCGCACTGCCGATTTCCGTCAGCTCGAAGTTGAGCGCGGCCGGATCGTGCACGGTCCACTCGAGCGCGAGCGCCCGGCCGGCCTGGTCACGGCCCACGACCGGTCCCCATTCGGTGCCCACGACGTCGACGTCGACCGGCTCGCCGCCGTGCACCGCGATGCGCTCCTTGGCGTGCGTGAACGGCTGCGAACCGGCGGCCGTCAGGTAGTGGTCCGGCTGCGCCGGATCCGGCACCGCGACGATGACGTCCTGGAAATCGCCATAGCTGTTGGTAAAGCCCCAGGCGACATGGCCATTGCTGCCGGCGACGACCGCCGGCGTGCCCGGCAGCGTGACGCCGGTGATGTCGACCGCGGTGCCATCCGCCTCTTTCCAGCGCAGCCGCGCGCGGTACCAGATCGTCGGGACGCGCAGACCCAGGTGCATGTCGTTCGCGATCAGCGCCGCGCCGCTCTCCGTGCGCGACCCCGCGACCGCGAAGTTGTTGCTGCCGGTGGCCGACGGCCGCGCGCGTGCGTGGCGCTGCGGCGGCTCGAAGTCGAGCTCGCCGACCTTGCGCAGATCGTAATCCGCGGCCGCCGGCACCTGCGGCGCCGCGGAGCCCGAGCCGTCCTGGGACGCGTCCCAGTCGGCGGCGGCCGCATACACAAAGCGGGCCGCCGACTCGGGCAGCGCCTCGCGCACCAATCCGCGCTGGATCTTCGTGTGCCCGTCCTGGTCCTGCAGCTGCAGGAACATTGCAATCAGCACGAGGCACGTGTCCTCGGCGCGCCACGACTCGGGCGTGGAGCGCAGCAGCAGGTATTCGAAGGGCCGCGCGCGCAACGACGCGAGCCCGGCGTTGACGCCGGCGGCGTAGGCCTCGAGCGCCAGCCGATGGTCGGCCGGGGCGGCCGCGACCAGCGCGTGCGCCTCGGCGCGGAAGCGGTGCAGGCGCAACTCCCGGTCGGTGGGGAGCGTGCGGCTGCCGAGCAGGGCGGACAGTTCACCGGCCGCGGCGCGACGCATCAGGTCCATCTCGAAGAACCGGTCCTGGCCGTGCGCGTAGCCGAGGCCGAAGGCGGCGTCGCCGCGGCTGCCGGCGCTGACGGTCACCACCCCGAGGGCGTCGCGCTCGACGGTCACGCGCTCCGTCAGCGCGCGCGAGACGACGCGGCCGTCGAGTACCGGCAGGCTCGCGCGCAATGCGAGCCACAGGCCGACGGCGGCCACCAGCACCGCGCCGGCGAGCACGGCGGCGATGCGCATCGTCAACTTGGGCATGCGGACGCTACCTCCCTGGCGCCGCCATGGTCGCCGTTCGCGCCTGACGCGGCAAGTCCGGTGCCGGCCGCGCGCGTCGCAGCGACGCGCTCAGCGCCGGACCTCGAGGATCTTCATCGAGTTGGTACCGCCGGAGACGCCCGAGAACTCGCCCTTGGTGACGATGATCAGGTCGCCGGGCGCACACAGGCCGAGCTCGAGGACGCTCCTGAAGATGGACGGGTAGAGGACGCTGGGATCCGTGTGGATGATGTCGAAGTACACGGGATAAACGCCACGGTACAGCGTCACCCGCCGCCGCGTCGCCTCGTGGCCGGTGAACGCGTAGATCGGGATATCGGTGCGCATCCGCGACATCCACAGCGGCGTCGAGCCGGACTCGGTCAGCGCCACGATCGCCTTCACCGCCATGTGATTCGCCGTGTACATCACCGCCATGGCGATCGCCTCGTCGGTGCCGTGGAACTCCTTCTGCTCGAAGCGTTGCCTGGCGCGCCCGCCCTGCTCGATCTGGTACTTCTCGGCGCCTTCGATGACCTGCGCCATCGCCTCGACCGCCTTGACCGGGTACTTGCCGACCGCGCTCTCAGCCGACAGCATGACGGCGTCCGTGCCGTCGAGCACGGCGTTGGCGACATCCGAGACCTCGGCGCGCGTCGGCACCGGATTGTGGATCATCGACTCCATCATCTGCGTCGCCGTAATGACGACGCGGAACTGGTGGCGGGCCGCGGCGATGATCCGCTTCTGCAGCCCCGTCAGTTCGGCATAGCCGACTTCGACGCCGAGGTCGCCGCGCGCGACCATGACGGCATCGCTCGCCTCGATGATCTCGTCGAGGTGGCGGATCGCCTCAGTGCGCTCGATCTTGGCGCACAGGCGGCCGTTGCCGCCCGCGTCGCGCAGCAGCTGCCGCGCCTCGATCATGTCGGCGGCGGACTTCGGGAACGACACCGCGAGGTAGTCGACCTCGAGCCGCGCCGCGATCGGTATGTCTTCGCGGTCCTTGTCGGTCAGGGCGCCGGCGGACAGCCCGCCGCCGCGCCGGTTCAGGCCCTTGTTGTTCGACAGTTCGCCGCCGGTGACGACGCGGGTGTGCACGCGCGGGCCCTCGACACGCACCACCTCGAGAACGATCAGGCCGTCATTGAGCAGCAGCACGTCGCCGGCGCGCACGTCCCGCGGCAGTTCCGCGTAGGCGCAGCCAACCACCTGTCGCGTGCCGGCGTCGGGCGCGAGCGCCACATCGAGCGTGAAGTCGGCGCCCTCCTCGAGCTGCACGGCGCCGCCGATGAAACGCTCGATGCGGATCTTGGGACCACTCAGGTCGCCGAGGATGCCGACACAGCGGCCGACGCTGCGCGCGGCCTCGCGCACCATCGCGACGCGTTGCGCATGATCCTCGAAGTGGCCGTGCGAGAAATTGATGCGCACGACGTCCGCGCCGGCCTTGATCAGCTCTGCCAGCACCTTCGGGTCGTCGGTCGCCGGCCCGAGCGTAGTGACGATCTTGGCGCGGCGGACGATTCTGGGACTGGTCATCGGGCGCGCCCGTCGCGGGCACGCGACTCGAGCATGACGACCGCGGGCAGCGGCTTGCCTTCGACGAACTCCAGGAACGCGCCGCCGCCGGTCGAGATGTAGGAAATACCGTCCTCGACCTGGTACTTCTCGATCGCCGCCAGCGTGTCGCCGCCGCCCGCCAGCGAGAACGCCTTCGAGCGCGCGATCGCGACCGCGAGCGTCCGCGTGCCTTCGCCGAACTGCGCGAACTCGAACACCCCGACCGGGCCGTTCCAGACAATCGTGCCGGCGTCGCCGACGATGCGCGCAAAGCGCTCGGCAGTGTCCGGGCCGATGTCGAGGATCCGGTCGTCCGCGGCGACGTCCGCGACTGCCTTGACGTCCGCCTCCGCCTTCGGCGAGAACTCCTTGGCGACCACTACGTCCGTCGGCAGCGGAATGTCGATGCCGCGAGCGGCCGCCTGCTCGAGCAGCCGCTTTGCGATGTCGACCATGTCGGGCTCCGCCAGGCTCTTGCCTATCGGCGCGCCGCGCGCCAGCAGAAAAGTGTTGGCTATGCCGCCGCCGACGATCAGCTGGTCAACCATGGCGAGCAGCGACTCGAGCACCGTCAGCTTGGTCGACACCTTGGAGCCCGCCACGATCGCGAGCAGCGGCCGCCGCGGACTGCCGAGCGCGGTCTCGAGCGCGACCAGTTCGTTGACCAGCAGCGGCCCGGCGCAGGCAACCGGCGCGAAGCGCGCGACACCGTGCGTGCTCGCCTCGGCCCGGTGCGCCGTGCCGAAGGCATCCATCACGTAGACGTCGCAGAGTGCCGCCATCCTCCGTGCCAGGTCCTCCGCGTCGTTCTTCTCGCCCTTGTTGAAGCGGACGTTCTCGAGCAGCACGGCCTCGCCGGGCGCGACAGTGACGCCGCCGAGCCAGTCCGTGACCAGCGCGACCTTGCGGCCGAGCAGTTCCGACAGTCGCACCGCCACCGGCGCCAGCGAGAACTCCGCGGACGGCTTGCCTTCCACAGGCCGGCCGAGGTGCGACATCAGCATGACGCGCGCGCCGGCCGCGAGCGCGAGCCGGATGGTCGGCAGCGCCGCGCGGATGCGCGCGTCGCTGCTGACGACGCCATCCTTGACCGGTACGTTCAGGTCCTCGCGGATCAGAACGCGCTTGCCGGCGAGCGACACGTCCTGCATGCGCACGACGCGGCTCGAGACGCCCGCCAGCGTGCCGGCCGCAGCGCTCACTTGGCCCGGCTCCAGGCGAGCGTCGTGTCGAGCATGCGGTTCGAGAAGCCCCATTCGTTGTCGTACCAGGAGCAGACCTTGACCAGCGTGCCGTCGATGACCTTGGTCAGTGTCGAGTCGTAGGTCGACGACGCCGCGTCGTGGTTGAAGTCGATCGATACCAGCGGCTGGTCGTTGTAGGCGAGCACGCCCTTGAGCGGGCCCGCGGCGGCCGTCTTCAGCACGGCGTTGACCTCCTCGACGGTCGTCGCGCGCCGCGCGACGAAGCTGAGGTCGACCAGCGACACGTTCAGGGTCGGCACGCGCACCGCGAAGCCATCGAGCTTGCCCTTTAGCTCCGGCAGCACCAGACCGACCGCGGCCGCGGCGCCGGTCTTGGTCGGGATCATCGACATCGTCGCCGAGCGCGCGCGCCGCAGGTCCTTGTGGAAGACGTCGGTCAGGACCTGGTCGTTGGTGTACGAGTGGATCGTCGTCATGATCCCGGAGACGAGCCCGATAGCATCATGCAGCGGCTTGACCAGTGGCGCGAGGCAGTTGGTCGTGCAGGAGGCGTTCGAGATCACCGTCATGCCGCTCGTCAGCGTGCCGTGGTTGACGCCGTAGACGATGGTTGCGTCGACGCCGCCCTCGGCCGGCGCCGAGATCACGACCTTGCGGGCGCCCCCGGCGAGATGCTTGGAGGCCTTTTCCTTGTTGGCGAACAGGCCGGTGGATTCGAGCACGTACTCGACGCCGAGCTCGCCCCAGGGCAGCCTGGCCGGGTCGCGTTCGGCGAGCACGCGGATGCGGTCGCCGTTGACGATCATCGAATCGCCGTCGACCCTGATCTCGCCCGGGAATCGCCCGTGCGCGGTGTCGTGGCGCGTCAGGTGCGCATTCGTGTTCGCGTCGCCGAGATCGTTGATCGCTACGATCTGTATCTCGCCGTTGCGCTTGCCCTCGTACAGCGCGCGCAGGACGTTGCGTCCGATGCGCCCGTAACCGTTGATGCCCACCTTGATCGCCATGTTGCAGTCCCCTGTCTGTAAAGCCTTGCCTCAAGCGCCGAGGGCGTGCTTCGCGACCGCGACGACTGCCGCGGCCGTGAAGCCGAAGTGCGGAAACAGGTCCTTGGCGGGCGCCGAGGCGCCGAAGCTGTCGATGCCGACGACGTGGTCACGGCGTCCGGTGTAGCGGCACCAGTAGTCCCGCACGCCCGCCTCGACCGCGACGCAGGGCACGCCCGGCGGCAGTACCGTCGCCCGGTACTGGTCCGGCTGCGCGTCGAACAGCTGCGTCGCCGGCATCGAGACCACCCGTACGCGACGCCCGTCGGCACCGAGCGCGCGCGCCGCCTCGACCGCGAGCGCGACCTCGGAGCCGGTCGCAACCAGCACCAGCTCGGGCAGTCCGTTGCAATCGACGAGCACGTAGCCGCCGCGGCGTAGCTCACCCAGCTGCTCGGTCGAGCGCGCCTGGTGCGGCAGCGTCTGGCGCGTCAGCACGAGCCCGGTCGGCCCGCCGCGGCGCTCGATCGCGTCGATCCAGGCCGCATGCGCCTCGACCGCATCGCACGGCCGCCACAGCGTCATATTGGGTATCAGCCGCAGCGAGGCGAGCTGTTCGATCGGCTGGTGGGTCGGGCCGTCTTCGCCGAGGCCGATCGAATCGTGCGTCCAGACGAAGATCGTCGGTAGCCGCATCAGCGCCGCCATGCGCACGGCGTTGCGGGCGTAGTCCGAGAATACTAGGAACGTGCCGCCGTAGGGCAGCAGCCCGCCGTGCAGCGTTATGCCGTTCAGCACGGCCGTCATGGCGAACTCGCGCACCCCGTACCAGACGTAGTTGCCGGCCGGATCCGCGCGCGTGATGCCCTTGGAGCTCGTCGTCCAGGTGTTGTTGGAACCGGTCAGGTCGGCGGAGCCGCCGAACAGCTCGGGCAGCCGCGGTCCGAAGGCGTTCAGGGCCGCCTGCGAGGACTGGCGCGTCGCGGACGCGCCGCCCTTGTCTTGCACGGCGGCCAGGGTCGCGGCGGCGAGCTCGTCCCAGCCCTCGGGGAGCCCGGCGCTGCTGCGGCGGTCGAACTCGGCGGCCAGCCCCGGGTAGCCCTTGCGGTACTCCTTCAGCAGGCGCAGCCACTTGTTCTCGGCGCGCTTGCCGCGCGCGCGCGCGTCCCATGCGCTCCGGACGTCGTCGGGCACCTCGAACGCGGGGTAAGGCCAGTCGAGTGTCCGGCGCGCCGCCGCGACCTCGTCCGCCCCGAGCGGCGAGCCGTGGGTGGCCTCGGTGCCCTGCTTGTGCGGGGCGCCGAAGCCGATGATCGTCTTGCAGCACAGCAGCGACGGCTTGGCGGATTCGCGACGCGCCTTGCGGATCGCGCGGCCGATCGCCTCCGGATCGTGGCCGTCGATGGCACGGATCACCTGCCAGCCGTAGGCCTCGAAGCGCTTCGGCGTGTCGTCGGTGAACCAGCCTTGCACGTGGCCGTCGATCGAGATGCCATTGTCGTCGTAGAAGCAGATCAGTTTGCCTAGACCCAGCGTGCCGGCGAGCGAGCACGCCTCGTGCGATATTCCTTCCATCAGGCAGCCGTCGCCCAGGAACACGTAAGTGTGGTGGTCGACGAGCGTGAAGCCGGGCTGGTTGAAGGTCGCCGCCAGCACGCGCTCGGCGAGCGCCATGCCGACCGCGTTCGCGAGACCCTGGCCGAGCGGCCCGGTGGTGGTCTCGATGCCGCGTGCCGGATCGCGTTCGGGGTGGCCCGGCGTGTGCGAACCGAGCTGCCGGAAACGCTTCAGCTCCTCGAGCGGCAGCGGGTAGCCGCACAGGTGCAGCAGCGAGTACAGCAGCATCGAGCCGTGGCCGTTCGACAGCACGAAGCGATCGCGGTCGATCCAGCGCGGATTGGCGGGATTGTGCTTGAGGAAGTCCCGCCACAGGACCTCCGCGATGTCGGCCATGCCCATCGGCATGCCGGGGTGCCCCGAGTTGGCCTGCTGAACCGCGTCCATGCTGAGAAAGCGGAGCGCGTTCGCAAGCCGCCGACGATTCTGCATGTGCTCACCCTTTTGCCCGGAGACCAGCCCGTCATTCTCTAATACCGATCAATCAGGGGCAACGGCGTTGACGGCGCGGTATAATTTTACGGTTGCACTACACGGAGGCGCCGGCGCGGCGCTCACCACCCCGATGGCATCCAGCGGCTTCCTGTTTACGTCCGAGTCGGTGGCCGAAGGCCACCCGGACAAGGTCGCGGACCAGATATCGGACGCCGTGCTCGATGCAATCCTCGCCGAGGACAAGCGCGCGCGCGTCGCGTGCGAGACGCTCGTCAAGACCGGCTGCGTCATCGTGGCGGGCGAGATCACGACGTCGGCCTGGGTCGACCTCGAGGCGATTGTGCGGCGCACCGTGCTGCACATCGGCTACGACCACTCGGAGATGGGATTCGACGGCGCGAGCTGCGCCGTCATCAACATCATCGGCAAGCAGTCGCCGGACATTGCGCGCGGCGTCGACCGCAAGGACCCGCGCAAGCAGGGCGCCGGCGACCAGGGCCTGATGTTCGGCTACGCGAGCAACGAGACTGACGTGCTGATGCCGGCGCAGATCACCTACGCCCATCGGCTCGTCAAGCGTCAGGCGGACCTCCGCCGGAACGGCAGGCTGGGGTGGCTGCGGCCGGATGCCAAGAGCCAGATCACCTTTCGCTACGAGCACGACCGCCCGGTCGGAATCGAGGCGGTGGTGCTTTCAACGCAGCACTCGCCCGAGATCGGCCAGCGCAAGCTGCGCGAGGCGGTCATGGATGAGATCATCCTGCCGGTGCTGCCCAAGCGCTGGATCGACAAGCGGACCAAGTTCCACATCAATCCGACCGGCAAGTTCGTGATCGGCGGGCCGGTCGGCGACTGCGGCCTGACCGGCCGCAAGATCATCGTCGACACCTACGGCGGCTACGCGCGCCATGGCGGCGGCGCATTCTCGGGCAAGGACCCCTCCAAGGTCGACCGTTCGGCCGCCTACGCGGCACGCTACGTCGCCAAGAACATCGTCGCCGCCGGCCTGGCCGAGCGCTGCGAGGTGCAGCTGTCCTACGCAATCGGCGTCGCAGAGCCCACTTCGGTCATGGTCGAGACTTTCGGCACCGGCCGGCTGTCGCGCGACAAGCTGACGCGACTGGTCGGCCGGCACTTCGACCTGACGCCGCACGGCCTCAGGCAGATGCTCGATCTCGCCCGCCCGATCTATGGCGCGACCGCTGTCTACGGTCATTTCGGCCGCACCGAGCCCGACTTCACGTGGGAGCGAACCGACAAGGCGCGCGCCCTGAAGGCGGACGCCCGCTAGGCCCGCTTTTCTCAACGTCCGGCCGAGGGGCGCTGCAGTGGATCCCGCGTCTGGACGCGGGGATCCGTCAGGCTCGGCGGGACGACCGAGCCGACAACGGCGCCCGGTAATCTCTTGGACCTGAGGAGAGACTGGATGAGCGCTGTAATCAAGGTGAAGAACGACTTTCACGTCGCGGACCTGCAGCTTGCCGCGTGGGGGCGCAAGGAAATCGCGATCGCCGAGACCGAGATGCCGGGCCTGATGGCGCTGCGCTCGGAATACGGCCCGCGGCAGCCGCTCGCGGGAGCCCGGATCGCCGGCTCGCTGCACATGACGATCCAGACCGCGGTGCTGATCGAGACGCTGAAGGCCTGTGGCGCGGACGTGCGCTGGGCCTCGTGCAATATCTACTCCACGCAGGACCACGCCGCGGCGGCGATCGTCGAGGCCGGCACGCCGGTATTCGCCTACAAGGGCGAGACGCTGAAGGACTACTGGGAGTACACGCACCGGATTTTCGAGTGGGGCGACGGTGCGACCGCGAACATGATCCTGGACGATGGCGGCGACGCAACGCTGCTGGTGCACCTCGGCCTGCGGGCGGAAGGCGATGCCACGGTAATCGCGAAGCCCGGCAACGAGGAGGAGGAGGCGCTGTTTGCCGCGATCGGGCAGCGGCTGAAGAGCAAGCCGGGCTACTACGCGGCGCTCGCACGGAGCATCCGCGGCGTCACCGAGGAGACGACGACCGGCGTGCACCGCCTTTACCAGATGCAGAAGGACGGCCGGCTGCTGTTCCCGGCGATCAACGTCAACGACTCGGTCACCAAGTCGAAGTTCGACAACCTCTACGGCTGCCGCGAGTCACTGGTCGACGCCATCAAGCGCGCCACCGACGTCATGATCGCCGGCAAGGTGGCGGTGGTCGCCGGCTACGGCGACGTCGGCAAGGGTTGCGCCGAGGCGCTCAAGGCGCTCGCCGCGCAGGTCTGGGTCACCGAGATCGATCCGATCTGCGCGCTGCAGGCGGTCATGGACGGCTACCGGGTCGTGACGATGGACTTCGCGGCCGATCGCGGCGACATCTTCGTCACCGCGACCGGCAACCTGCGCGTGATCGGCCATGACCACATGCGGCGGATGAAGCACAATGCGATCGTCTGCAACATAGGCCACTTCGACTCCGAGATCGACATCGCGGGCCTCGCCGCGTACCAGTGGGACGAGATCAAGCCGCAGGTGGACCACGTCGTGTTTCCCGACGGCAAGCGCATCATCATTCTGGCCAAGGGCAGGCTCGTCAACCTCGGCTGCGCGACCGGCCATCCCTCGTTCGTGATGTCGAACTCGTTCTCGAACCAGACGCTCGCGCAGATCGAGCTCTGGACGCACGGCGCCTCGTACCGCAAGCAGGTGTACACACTGCCGAAGCAGCTCGACGAGCACGTCGCGCGGCTGCACCTGAAAAAACTCGGCGCCGAGCTGACGACGCTCTCCGCCGAACAGTCGGCCTACATCGGCGTGCCGGTCGCGGGCCCGTTCAAACCGGAGCACTACCGCTACTGAGGCCGGGAGCGCGTCGCGGGCCGCGCTTGTGGCCGGATGGCGACACCCGGCCATGCTTCATAATGCGGCAAAACGCGCCGCGGCGCGGTTTGCGCTGCGCGTGTCGCGGTCACTGTGCGGCACGTCAACCGCACTGCCTCTGGCGGCATGACCCGGTTCACCCTTGCGCGGCCGCGACGTTGCTATGCTGCTCCGCATCCGTCGCGCCACGCGCCGGACCTGCATCACGGGACCGGCGAGTGACCGACGCACCGATTCGCATTCTGCAGCTCACCGACTTGCACCTGTACGGCGACGCGGCCGGCCGGCTGCGCGGCGTCGCGACGCTAGCGGCGCTCGAGTCGGCGATTGCCGCCGCGCGCGCATCGGCCGCGCCGTGGCAGGCGCTGCTGCTGACCGGGGATCTGGTGCAGGACGATCGCACCGGCTACGCCCGTGTCCGCGCGCTCTTCGGCGACTCGTCGGTGCCGGTCTACTGCATTCCCGGCAATCACGACGAGGTGGACGCGATGCAGGCGGAGCTCGCCGGGCCGCCGTTCCAGATCGGCGGCACGGCGCGGCACGGCGCCTGGACGCTCGTGATGCTCGACTCGTATCAGCGCGGCACGGCTGCGGGGCGGCTGTCGGCGGCCGAGCTCGCCCGGCTCGACGCCGCTCTCGCGGTCGCAGCGGATCGCCACGTGCTGGTCTGCCTGCACCATCATCCGGTACTCGCCGGCAGCCGCTGGCTCGACCGGTCGGGACTCGAGAATCCCGATGCGCTGTTCGAGGTGCTCGACCGCCACAACAACGTACGCGTGCTGCTGTGGGGCCACGTCCACCAGTCCTCCGAGGCCCTCCGTCGCGGCGTGCGACTGATGTCGACGCCGTCGACCTGCGCGCAGTTCGAGCCGTACTCCGACAGCTTCGCCGTCGACGTGCGCCCGCCCGGCTTCCGCTGGCTCGATCTGCACGCCGACGGCCGAGTCGAAACGGCGGTCGTCTGGGTCGGCGAGGCTCTGGAGCAGCCGTCCGAGCGTCGCGCCCGCCCGGCCTAGATCTCGATCATCTCGTAGTCGTCCTTGCTGGCGCCGCAGTCGGGACAGCTCCAGTCGGCGGGCACGTCGCTCCAGCGCGTTCCCGGCGGAACGCCGTGATCCGGGTCACCGTCTGCCTCGAGGTAGAGGTGCCCGCAGATCACGCAAATCCAAGTCTTGAGCCCGTTTTGCATCCGCTCGCTCCGGCGCTCGCCCGACGTCGCGGCCGGTACCGTCGACGCGCCTCGCACCGTAGACTGTCGGGCGGAGGTGCCCGTGCCCAGCTCCCACGAACTGTATCAGGAAGCCTGCCGCTACATACCGGGCGGCGTGAACTCGCCGGTGCGCGCGTTTCACGGCGTCGGCGGCGAGCCGGTGTTCATCACCCGGGCCGCCGGACCGTTCCTGTGGTCGGCGGATGGCGCGCGCTACGTTGACTACGTGGGCTCGTGGGGACCGGCCGTGCTCGGGCACGCGGATCCGCACGTGGTCCGCGCCGTGCAGGCGGCGGCGGCCGACGGCCTGTCCTTCGGTGCACCGACGGCGATCGAGACCGAGATCGCGCGCCTGATCTGCCGGCTCGTGCCGTCGATCGAGCTGGTGCGCATGGTGAGCTCCGGCACCGAGGCGACGATGAGCGCCATCCGCCTTGCGCGCGGCTTCACGGGCCGCGACAAGATCGTCAAGTTCGAGGGCTGCTACCACGGCCACTCCGACTCGCTGCTCGTCAAGGCCGGCTCGGGCCTGCTGACACTCGGCGTGCCGACCTCGCCGGGCGTGCCCGCAGGCACGGCCGCGGACACGCTGACGCTCGCCTTCAACGACCCCGCCCAGGTGCGTGCGGCGTTTCGCTCCTGTGGCGCCGAGATCGCCTGCGTCATCGTCGAGCCCGTGGCCGGCAACATGAACTGCATCCCGCCGGCGCCCGGGTTCCTCGAGTGCCTGCGCGAGGAATGCACGCGCCACGGCGCGCTGCTGATCTTCGACGAGGTCATGACGGGATTCCGCGTCGCGCTCGGCGGTGCGCAGTCGCTGTACGGCATTCGCCCGGACCTGACGACGCTCGGCAAGATCGTCGGCGGCGGCATGCCGGTCGGCGCCTTCGGCGGCCGCCGCGACATCATGCAGCGCATATCGCCGCTCGGCCCGGTCTACCAGGCCGGCACGCTGTCGGGCAACCCGGTGGCGATGGCGGCCGGCCTGACGACGCTGCGAGCGCTCGAGTCGCCGGGGTTCCACCAGCGTCTCGCGGCGACCACGGAGCAACTCGTGACCGGTCTCGCCGCCGCCGCGCGTGCCGCTCGCGTGCCGCTCGCGACCAACCACGTCTGCGGCATGTTCGGCTTGTTCTTCACCGATGCGCCGCGCGTGACCTGCTACGCCGAGGCCACCCGCTGCGACGTCGAGCGGTTCAGGCGCTTCTTCCACGCGATGCTCAGGGACGGCGTGTACCTCGCGCCATCCGCGTTCGAGGCCGGCTTCGTCTCCGCCGCGCACGGCGCGGCGGAAATCGAGGCGACGCTGGTCGCGGCACGCCGCTCCTTCGCCGCGGTCGCCGGCTGAGTGCGGCGGCGCGCATGGCCGGCAGCCGGCGGCCGCTCCTGATGCGTTGCGGCGCCTTCGGCGACATGGTGCTGCTGACGCCGCTGATCCGCGAACTCGCCGCGCGCTTCGGCACGCCGGTCGATCTGGTCTCCTCGGGTGTCTGGACCCGGCCGCTGCTCGAGGGCCAGCCGGGCGTCGGCGACCTGTACCTGGTGCGCAGCCGCCGCCGCCCGTACCTCGTCAGTCCCGACCAGTGGCGCCTGGTTCGCGACCTGCGCCGGCGTGGCACCGGCCCGACATGGTTCCTCGACCCTGGCGGCGTCGGCAAGCAGCTGCTGGCGCGCGCAGGCATCGGCGCCGAGTGGATCGTCGACGCCGCCAGCCTGCCGGCCAAGAGCGGTGAGCACTACGTCGAGCGTTTCTGGCGAATCGGCGCGACGATGCCGCCGGCGCTCGAGCGGCCGCCGCCGGCGCCGCCGGCGCACGCCGTGGACGGTGCCGTGCTCGAGGTGGCGGAGCCCTGCCGCCGCGATCTCGACCGCTGGCTCGAGGGACTCGGCCTCGCCGGTCGCCGCCTGCTGCTCGTGCAGGCCGGCAACAAGCGCACGATGCGGCGCGGCGACCGCCGTCGCGCCAGCAACACGAAGTATTGGCCGGAGCAGCGGTGGGCCGCGGTCGTCGATGCGATGGTGGCGCGCTGCCCGGCGCACGCGATCCTGCTGCTCGGCGTGCCGGGCGAGCACGCGCTCAACGAGGACATCATTCGCCACGCGCACGCCACCAGCGCCGTCAACGTTGCCGGCGACCTGCCGATTCCGCGCCTGCTCGCGCTCCTCGAGCGCGCCGAGGCGATGGTCGCGGTCGACACCGGCCCGGCCCACGCGGCGGCCGCGGTCGGGCTGCCGCTCGTCGTGCTGTTCGGCGCTGCCGATCCCGCGCTCTACCGGCCGTGGGGCGCGCCCGGGGCCGCGCTCCGCTGCGTACGCGCCGCCCCGCCGGGTCCGCTTGAGGGGCTCGCCGCGGCGCCGGTGATCGCCGCCTTCGGATCGCTGCCGCTGCGCAATGCCTGAGCGCCAGGACGGGCGCGGTTGTCGGCGTTACCGGCCTCGCGTACCGTCGCCGCATGCGCACCTTCGGCTGGTTCATGATGGCGATCGTCGGCGCGCTGCTGGCCGCGGCGCTGCTCGCCTATCCGCTCTACCTGCTGATCCACCCGCTCGAACCGGCGTGGTGGTTCGACAAGATCGCGACACGGCTCTTCCAGCTGCTGCTGCTGGGCGCCGTGGTGCTGCTCGTGCGCAACCTGCAGCTGACGTCCAGGCGCGACTGGGGCTACGGCGCGCCGCGGCCACGCTGGTTGCGACAGTTCGCGGTCGGGCTGGTCGCAGGGCTCGCGACGATGCTGCCGGCCTCGCTCTCGATGATTTTGCTCGGCGCGCGGGTCGTCGACTCCGGGCTGACCGCGAGCGCGCTCGGGCATGCATTGCTCGTCGGGCTCGGATCCGGCCTCGCGGTCGGCTTCCTCGAGGAGACGTTCTTCCGCGGCCTGATGCAGGGTGCGGTGGTGCGCGACATGCGGCGGCCGCTGCCCGGCATCGTGCTGGTGGCGCTGGTCTACGCGGCGCTGCACTTCCTCGCGCGTGCGCGGATTCCGCACGAGCAGGTGAGCTGGCACAGTGGCCTCGACCTGCTCATGGGCGTGCTCGCTAACTTCGCCGCGCCGGCCGGCATCATCGATTCGTTCCTGGCGCTGCTCGCGGTCGGTGTGCTGCTGGGGTTGACCGCCTGGTGGACCGGCAGCATCGCGCTGGCCGCCGGCCTGCACGCCGGCTGGGTGTGGATGATGCGTGCGACGGTCGGCACGACGTCTCTGGGCACGGGCACGCCGATGCAGTGGCTGATCAGCCGGTCCGACGGCTACACGGGCTGGCTCGTGGTCGGCTGGACGCTCGCGATCACGCTCGCGCTCGTCCTCTGCCGCGGTCGCTTGCGCGGCTGGCGCCGCCTCGCCTGACGCCTCGTCAGGCGTTTGTGTCGGCCGGGCCGAGCTTGATCAGCGGCGCGAGGTAACGTAACCGCTCGACCGGGTCCTGCAGCTCGAGCAGGGACTGCTTGACCGACGGCTCCAGCGGCGCGAGCTCCGCGAGGCGGTTGCCGACCCAGGCGGCATCGCCCCAGCGTGGCGCGACCCGCTCGTAAAGGGCGCCGAGCTCCGGGTAGAGGCGCCGCAGCGCCTCAAGCAGGTGCGCGCAGTCCTCCGGCACCGGTCTCACCGCGTCGGCGGCGAGGTCGGCCACGTCGCCGACATTGAGGCCGTTGTCCTGGCGCCAGGCGCGCAGCACGCGCAATCGTCCGGAGCCTTCGCAGGTCAGGCCGAGCAGGCCGTCCTCGAGCCGGTCGAAGTCGACGATGCGGGCCTCGGTACCGACCGCCGCGGTCGTCAGCGCGCCACTGCCCGCCTCCTTGCCTGCGACGATGAGCACCACGGCGAAGCTGCTGCCGTCCTTCAGGCAGCGGCTGACCATCTCGACGTAGCGCGGCTCGAAGATCCGCAGCGACAGCGGCCCGCCCGGGAACAGCACCGTGCCGAGCGGAAACAGCGGCAGCGTGCGATTGCTCAAACGCCGCGGCCGAGCAGCACGAGCAGCCGCTCGTGCAGACCTCCGAATCCACCGTTGCTCATCAGGAGCACGTGGTCGCCGCTCGTTGCCTCGGCCGCGACCGCGGCGGCGAGCCGGTCAACGTCGTCGTGCACGCGCCCGCGCGTGCCCAGCGCACCGGCAACCGTCGCCAGGTCCCAGCCGAGGCCCGGCGGCTGAAACAGGAACACCTGGTCGGCCGCCGCCAGCGAACCGGCCAGCGTGTCGCGGTGCACGCCCATGCGCATCGTCGCCGAGCGCGGTTCGAGCACGGCAAGGATCCGCGCGCTGCCGGCGCGCGCGCGCAGCGCGCGGAGCGTGGCTTCGATCGCGGTCGGGTGATGCGCGAAGTCGTCGTAGACGGTGACGCCGCGCACCACGCCGCGCACTTCCATCCGCCGCCGCGCGTTCCGGAACGAGGCTAGCGAATCAAGGGCGGTCGCCGGCGGGACGCCGACGTGGCGGGCGGCGAGCAGCGCGGCGAGCGCATTCTCGGCGTTGTGGGCGCCGATCAGCTGCCAGCGCGCCTGCCCGATGCGCAGGCCCTCGTGCCAGACCTCGAATTCCGACCAGTCGGGCACGAGCGGGCGCACCTGCCACGCGGCCGGCGCCGCCCGGCCGAAGGCCTCGCAGGGCGTCCAGGCGCCGAGCGCGAGCGTGCTCGCGAGCTCGGCGTCGGCGGCGTTGACGATCAGCCGCCCCTCGCCCGGCACCGTGCGCACCAGCTGGTGGAACATCCGCCGGATGCTCTCGATGTCCGGGTAAATGTCGGCGTGGTCGTACTCGAGGTTGTTGAGGATCGCGGTGCGCGGCCGGTAGTGGACGAACTTGGCGCGCTTGTCGAAGAAGGCGGTGTCGTACTCGTCCGCCTCGACGACGAAGTACGGTGCGCTGCCGAGGCGCGCCGACGCGGCAAAGTTGCCGGGTACGCCGCCGATCAGGAATCCCGGCCGCAAACCCGCGCGCTCGAGCATCCAGGTGAGCAGGCAGGCGGTCGTCGTCTTGCCGTGGGTGCCGGCGACCGCGAGCACCCAACGATCGCGAAGCACGTGGCGCGCCAGCCAGGCGGGCCCTGAGGTGTACTGCAGGTCGCTGTTCAGCAGCGCCTCGACGGCCGGATTGCCGCGCGAGAGCGCGTTGCCGACCACGACGATGTCCGGGGCCGGCTGCAGCTGCGCCGCGTCCCAGCCCTCGGTCAACCGAATGCCAAGCTCTTCGAGCTGCGTGCTCATCGGCGGATAGACGTTCTGGTCCGAGCCGCTGACCTCGTGGCCCGCTTCGCTCGCGAGCGCCGCGATGCCGCCCATGAACGTGCCGCAGATGCCGAGGATGTGGACGCGCATCAGCCGGTCGCCGCCTGCGGCAGCTGCGCGAGCGCGAGATAGTTGAGCACCAGGTAAGTCATCGCGATCGCCATGCCGGTGTAGAGCGGTGCCTCGAGCGCGGCGCGCACAATATGCCCGACCACCAGCAGGTACCACACTTGCAGCGGCAGCAGTGCGAGCTGCAGCGCCATGGCGAACGGGCCGTCCGGACCGACCTGCCGGCCGAGCAGCAGAAGGCCGAGCATGGGCACCGACAGCAGCACGCCGGTCGCGAGCACGGCGATCAGTGTCTGCAGCAGCCGGTGCGTGCGCCGCGCGACCAGCATGCAGACCGCGAAGAACCCGGCGGTGACGGCGAGGTCCAGCAGCGCCCGCTCGAGCACGAGGCTGCCGCCGTAGAGCGCCACACTCTCGACCGCACTGGTCAGCAGGTCGAGCAGTGCGACGATGCAGAGCAGGAGCCCGGAAGCCGGGACGTCGCGCGGCCCGCGGCGCCATAGCGCGATGTCCCAGAAGACCTTCAAGAGTTCCTGCATCATCCTGCCGGTTGGGAGCGGCGCGCCGCGCCCCCCATAATGACCCGCCGATTGTAACCTGCCGTCCGAAGCCACCCGTGAACCCGATCCCGATCTCGGACGATGCCTCCCTGGCGACGGCCGCCCGCCGGCTGGCCGCTGCGCCGCGGCTCGCGCTGGACACCGAGTTCATGCGCGAGCGCACCTATTACGCCGAGCTCGCACTGCTGCAGGTTGCGGACGCCGACGCGGTCACGCTGATCGACCCGCTGGCCGGCCTCGACCGTGGTCGGCTCGCGGCGCTGCTGCAGGTACCTGGACAGACGAAAGTCCTGCATGCGGCGCGTCAGGATGTGGAGGTGCTGCTGCCGGTTACCGGCACGCCGCTCGGGCCGATCCTCGATACACAGATCGCGGCCGCCCTCGTCGGACACCCGCCGCAGATCGGCTACGGCGAGCTGGTCCTGCGTGAGCTCGGCCGGACGCTCGAGAAGGGACAGGCGCGCACCGACTGGACGCGCCGGCCGCTGTCGCCGGCGCAGCTCGCATACGCGGCCGACGACGTTCTCTGGCTGTTGCCGCTGGCGGCCAAGCTCGAGGCGCGCCTCGGGCAGCTCGGCCGACTCGGCTGGCTGCAGCACGACGCGGCACTGCTGTCGGAGCCCTCGCGCTACGCGCAGGAACCGGGGGATGCGTGGCAGCGATTCAAGGGCATCGAGTCGTTGCCGGCCGCCGAGCAGGCGCGGCTCCGGGCGCTCGCGGCGTGGCGTGAAGCGCGCGCCGCGCGCCGCAACCTGCCCCGCGGCTGGGTGCTCGCCGACGATGCGGCGCGTGCCATCGCGCGCGCGGCGCCCGCCAGCGTCGCAGCCCTGCAGGCGCTCGACGTGATGCCGGCCGGCGCCATCGACAAGCTCGGCGCCGAGATCATCGCCGCGCTCGGCGAGGCTGAGACCAGCGCGACCGACGGCCTCCGCCAGCGCCCGGACGCGCGCCCCAGTGCCGCGGAGCGGGAGCGGATGGGACGCTTGGGCGATGCCCTCAGGCGAGTCGCGACGGCGCTGGGGCTCGCGCCGGAGGTGATCGCGACGCAGCGCGACCTGCGGCGCATCGCGCGCGGCGAAGCGCTCGGCGCGGTGCTCAGGGGCTGGCGGCTGGCCGAACTGGGCCCGGCGCTCGACGCGGAACTGGCGCGCGGTTGAGCCGGCCGCCGCCCTAGCGCGCGGGCCGCCCGGCCGCGAGCAGCGCCTCGAGCCGCTGCGTGACGGCGTTGATGTCACCCTCGGCGTCGACCCGCGCCAGCAGTCCGCGCGCGCCGTAATAGTCGACCAGCGGCTTGGTCTGCGCCTCGTAGACGTCGAGGCGTCTGCGGATCGTGGCCTCGCCGTCGTCGGGTCGCTGGAACAGGTCGGGCGTCTGGCAGCGCCCGCCGCACGGTGGCGGGTTGGAGGGCGGCGCCGTATAGACGTTGAAGACGCGTTCGCAGGTACGGCAGGTGCGCCGCCCCGTCAGGCGCCGGAACAGCTGCTCGGCGTCGACGTCCATCAGCACCACGGCCTCGAGCGGCTGGCCGAGGTCCGCGAGCAGCGCATCGAGGCCGTCGGCTTGCGGGATCGTCCGCGGAAAGCCGTCGAGAATGAAACCGCGCGCGGCGTTCGGTTGCGCCAGCCGCTCGCGAATGATACCGAGCATCGTCGCGTCGTCGACCAGCCGGCCCGCATCCATCGTCGCCTTGGCGCGCCGGCCCAGCTCGCTGCCGGCAGCGACCGCCGCCCGCAGCAGATCGCCCGTCGATACCTGCGGGACCTTGTGCGTCTGGATCAGGCGCTGGGCCTGCGTGCCCTTGCCGGACCCGGGGGCGCCCATCAGCACAATTCGCATGGCGGTGTCCCGTCTGGTCGCGGCCCCGGCCCCACCCCCCGGGACACCTGCTCAAGTCGCGATTCGGCGGCTATGCTGCCCGGCGCCTCGGGCGAGCGTCAAATCTCCCGCGCGCCGGCCGAGCTGCGGCAACTGCGTACCGGTCGACCTGTGGCGCGGGCCGGCGCGGTTGTTGCGGGCCAGCGCCCGGCGGGTATCCTCTGCCGCTCCCGCGAGCGACCGGAGCCCACGCCCATGCCGACGCAGTCCAAGTCCACCAGGCGGAACGCCTTCTACGCCCAGTCCGGCGGAGTCACCGCCGTCATCAACGCCTCCGCCGCCGGCGTCATCGAGGCATGCCGCCGACACTCGCGCCAGATCGGCAAGCTGTACGCGGGCCGGCACGGAATAGTCGGCGCCCTGACCGAGGACCTGATCGACACCAGCCGGGAGAGCGCGGCCGCGATCCGCGCGCTGCGCCAGACGCCGGCCGGCGCCTTCGGCTCGGCGCGCTACAAGCTGATGGGCATCGAGCAGGACCGCGCCAAATACGAGCGGCTGATCGAGGTCTTCAGAGCGCACCGCATCGGCTACTTCTTCTATAACGGCGGCAACGACTCGATGGACACGGCGCTCAAGGTCTCGAAGATCGGCGCGGAACTCGGCTACGCGATCACCTGCGTCGGCGTGCCCAAGACGGTCGACAACGACCTGCCGGTCACCGACTGCTGCCCCGGCTTCGGCTCGGTGGCCAAGTACGTGGCGGTGTCGACCCGCGAGGCGGCGCTCGACGTCGCCTCGATGGCACGGACCTCGACCAAGGTGTTCGTGCTCGAGGTCATGGGCCGCCATGCCGGCTGGATCGCCGCCGCCGGCGGGCTCGCCGGCAAGCGGCCGGGGGATGCGCCGCACGTGATCCTGTTCCCGGAGATCGCCTTCGAGCGGCAGCGCTTCCTCGAGCGCGTCAAGGACAGCGTCACCCGTTACGGCTACTGCGTGGTGGTCGTGTCCGAGGGCGTCAAGGGGACGGACGGCCGGTTCCTCGCCGAGGCCGGCAGCACCGACGCTTTCGGCCACACCCAGCTCGGGGGTGCCGGGCCGGAAATTGCCCGCATCGTCAAGGAGGCGCTCGGATACAAGTGTCACTGGGCGGTCGCCGACTACCTGCAGCGCGCCGCGCGCCACATTGCCTCCAAGACCGACGTGCAGCAGGCCTACGCCGTCGGGAAGGCGGCCGTCGAGTTCGCGGTCCGTGGCCAAAACGCGGTGCTGCCGGTGATCGTGCGCAAGTCCTCCAGGCCGTACCGCTGGACGATCGAGGCCGCGCCGCTCGAGGCGGTCGCCAACGTCGAGAAGAAGGTGCCGCGCGACTTCGTCACCGACGACGGCTTCGGCATCACGGCCGCCTGCCGCCGCTACCTCGAGCCGCTGATCGCGGGCGAGGATTACCCGACGTTCAAGGACGGGCTGCCCGTGTACGCCCGCCTGCGGAACGCGCCCGTGAAGCGCAGGCTGGCGACGGAGTTCGAGGTATAATGCGCGGCCCCAGCGGAGTAGATCTGTAAAACATCTGCTTTTTCAGATACTTGCACGCAAAATGACCGGTCCGGGCGGACGCGGTTGCAGCCACGGCGCCGGCGAATCAACAGTTCAACCGACAGGCGGGGAGTAGATCCATGACGAGCGATCTCGCTCTGATGCTCGCGATTGGCGCGGGCGTGGTGGCCATTCTGTACGGGCTCGTGTCGGCGCGCTGGATCATGGCGCAGCCGGCCGGTAACGAGCGCATGCAGCAGATCGCGGCCGCGATCCAGACGGGCGCAGCGGCCTACCTGAACCGCCAGTATTCGACGATCGCGGTGGCTGGCGTGGTGCTGTTCGTCGTACTCGGGGTCGCGCTCAACTGGGCGCTCGCCGGCGGCTTCCTGGTCGGTGCACTGCTGTCGGGGCTGACGGGCTACATCGGCATGAATGTCTCGGTGCGAGCCAACGTGCGCACCGCGCACGCGGCGAGCGTCGGCCTCAATGCCGCGCTCGCGGTCGCGTTCCGCGGCGGTGCGATCACCGGCATGCTGGTCGTCGGCCTCGGCCTGATCGGCGTCGCCGCCTACTACGGCGCGATGGTGCACCTGACCGGCGACTCCGGTGCCGCGCTGCACTCGCTGGTCGGGCTCGCCTTCGGCGGCTCGCTGATCTCGATCTTCGCGCGCCTGGGCGGTGGCATCTTCACCAAGGGCGCGGACGTCGGCGCCGACCTGGTCGGCAAGGTCGAGGCGGGCATCCCGGAGGACGACCCGCGCAACCCGGCGGTGATCGCCGACAACGTCGGCGACAACGTCGGCGACTGCGCCGGCATGGCGGCCGACCTGTTCGAGACCTACGCGGTCACCGTCATCGCGACCATGTTCCTGGCGGGCCTCACCGTGCAGCAGCGCCTCGGCCTCAACG
Organism: Pseudomonadota bacterium; assembly: GCA_025351005.1. Taxonomy (GTDB): domain Bacteria; phylum Pseudomonadota; class Gammaproteobacteria; order Steroidobacterales; family Steroidobacteraceae; genus CAIKZZ01. The sequence continues at coordinate 44,944 of JANXWS010000079.1, forward strand.
CCGTGCTGTTGCCTCTGGTGCTCGGCGCCGTCTCGATCATCGCCTCGATCGTCGGCACGTTCTTCGTCAGCGTCCGCGATGGCGGCAAAATCATGAACGCGCTGTACCGCGGCGTGATGGTCTCCGGCGGGATCGCAGCCGTCGCGTTCTACTTCGTGACCCGGCAGATGCTGGGCGACCAGGCCATGCCGCTCTACCTGTGCGCGCTGATCGGGCTCGCGCTAACGGCGGCCATGATCGTCATCACCGAGTACTACACCGCGACCGAATATGCTCCGGTGCGCTTCGTCGCAGCCCAGTCGCAGACCGGTCACGGCACCAACGTGATCGCCGGACTCGCGGTGTCGATGAAGTCGACGGCGCTGCCGGTGCTCGCGGTCTGTGCGGCGATCTACGGCGCCTACGAGCTCGGCGAGAGCGCGGCGCGGGGCGAAGGCCTGTACGGCATCGCGATTGCGGCGACGGCGATGCTGTCGATGACCGGCATGATCGTTGCGCTCGACGCCTACGGGCCGATCACCGACAACGGCGGCGGCATCGCCGAGATGGCGGGCCTGCCGAAGGAAGTGCGCAAGATCACCGACGCGCTCGACGCGGTCGGCAACACGACCAAGGCGGTCACCAAGGGCTACGCGATCGGCTCCGCCGGCCTCGCGGCGCTCGTGCTCTTCGCCGACTATACCCACAACCTGGCGGCGGCCGGCAAGCTGCAGGTGTTCTCGCTGTCCGATCCGGCGGTCATCATCGGGCTCTTCATCGGCGGCCTTGTGCCGTACCTGTTCGCGGCGATGGCGATGGAAGCGGTCGGGCGCGCCGCCGCGGAGGTCGTCGTCGAAGTGCGGCGCCAGTTCAGGGAGATCCCCGGCATCATGGCCGGCACCGCGAAGCCAGAGTACGGCCGCGCCGTCGACATGCTGACCCGGGCCGCGATCCGCGAGATGATCGTGCCGTCGCTGCTGCCGATCCTGGTGCCGGTCGTGATCGGCTTCGGCACGAACTACCTGATGGGTCCCGGCTCCGGAGTGCGCGCGCTCGGCGGCCTGCTGATCGGCACGATCGTCACCGGCCTTTTCGTCGCGATCTCGATGTGCACCGGCGGCGGCGCCTGGGACAACGCCAAAAAATACATCGAGGAAGGCCACTTCGGCGGCAAGGGCTCCGAGACGCACAAGGCGGCCGTCACCGGCGACACGGTCGGCGACCCCTACAAGGACACGGCGGGACCTGCGATCAATCCGCTGATCAAGATCATCAATATCGTCGCGCTGCTGCTCGTCCCTCTGCTGTAGGGCCGCCGGCAGCGCCCGCCCGCGGGCCGGCGGACGCGATGCAATCGATCTCGACGCGCGCACCGAGCGCGAGGCCGTTGGCCCCGAGGGCGCTCCGCGCCGGGTAGGGCTTCGCGAAGAACGTCCGCCACTCCTCGTTGAGCGCGGGCCATTCGGCGATGTCGGCGAGCATCACGGTGCACTTGATGACGTCGGCCCGCGTGCGGCCGTGCGCGGCGAGGGTCGCGGCGATGTTGGCGAGCGCCTGCCGTGCCTCGGCGCGCACGCCGCCCGGCACCAGCGTCAGAGTGTGCGGCTCGACGCCGATCTGGCCCGCCAGGTACAGCACGCCGCCGTAACGCACTGCTTCCGAGAACGGCAGGTCGGTGCCGAGCACTGCGCCGGAGTTCAGGAACTCGGGTGGCGCCGGGTCGGCCGCCGCCGACGGACCCGCGGACGTCAGCAGCGCGGCCGCCATGGCCGCGAACGGGATCAGGCGCGCGGCTGCGAACGGCGGGGCTGGCATGGCGGGGCACTCCGGCACGGGGAAGCGGAGTCTGCCACAGGCGAGTACCCGCTAGGCCGCGGACTGCATCGGCTCCGGGCGGGCGATCGCATAACCCTGCAGGTAGTCGACTCCCATGCGCTGCGCGGCTTCGAGCGACGCGGAATCCTCGACCTGCTCGGCAATGACCTTGAAGTCGAGCGTGCGTGCGAGCGTGACCATCGCCGTCACCATCGCCTGGTTGACGCTGTCGCGCGCCAGGTCACGCATGTAGAAACCGTCGATCTTCAGGTAGTCCATCGACAGCGTCTTCAGGCTGGCGAACGAGCCGACGCCGCCGCCGAAGTCGTCGAGCGCGAAGCTGCAGCCCATGCCGTGCAGCACGGCGATGAAGCGCCGCGCGTGCTCGAGGTTGGCGACGACCGACGTCTCGCTGACCTCGAAGCACACCTGCGACGGTGCGACTCCGGTGCTGTCGAGGCACTCGACGACGAACTCGAGGAACTGTGCATCGCCGAGCGTCTGGCCGGAGATGTTGATCGACAGGCTGCGCAGCGCCGGCAGGCGGAGCGCGCCGCGGCCGAGCGCGGCGAGCGCCGTCTGCACCACCCAGCGGTCGACCAGCGACATCAGCCGGTAGCGCTCGGCCGCCTTGAGGAATTCGCCCGGCACGATGACTGCGCCGTCGTCGCCCGCCAGGCGGATCAGCACTTCGATCGCCGGCCCGCGGTGCGCGACACCCGATGGCGAGGCGATGATCGTCTGCGTATACAAGAGGAAGCGCCCGTCACGGAGCGCGTGCTGCAGCCGCTGCAGCCAGTGAATCTCGCCGCGCTGGCGGGCGACCGCCTCGTCGCGCGCCGAGTAGACGTGTGCCTGGCCTTGTCCGCGGCTCTTCGCGACGTAGCACGCAGAGTCGGCGGCCGACATCACGTCCTCGACGCCGGCGCTCTCGCGGCCGATCTCGACCAGCCCGATGCTGACGCCGATCGCGAAGATCTTGTCCTTCCAGACGAAGCGGTAGTCGCGGATCGCCACCGAGACGTCCTCGGCGATCTGGGTCGCCTTCTCGAGCGGGCAACCGATCAGGAGCAGCGCAAACTCGTCGCCGCCGATGCGCGCCACGGTGTCGGAGTCGCGCACGGCCTCCTTCACCAGCGCCGCGATCTCGCGCAGCATGTTGTCGCCGGCCATGTGGCCGCTCGTGTCGTTGACGGCCTTGAAGCGGTCCAGGTCGAGGTAGCAGAGCACGTGCGTCTGCGCGCTGGTGCGCGCGAGCTCGAGGCTCTCCTGCAGGCGCCGCTCGAATTCGCGGCGATTGACCAGGCCGGTCAACGGGTCGTGGCTCGCCTGGTAGCTCATCTGGCGCGCGATGCCACGCAGCTCCGTGACATCGTGCAGCAGCACGACGGCGCCGGTGGCCTGGCCGTTCTCGCCGGCGAGCGGCGCGGCCGAGAGCTCGATGCTGTGCTCGGTGCCGTCCGCGGTCGTCAGCATGACCGCGCGCCGTCCCAGCGACACCTTGATGCCGGCCGCGAGGCACTGGCGCACCGGGTCGGCGAGCGTGCGCCGGTCGGCCTCGTCCACGACCGTGAAGACGTCACCGAACGCCTGGCCGTCAACGTCCGCAAGCGAGCGGCCGAGCAGCTTCTCGGCGGCTCGGTTCAGAAAGTCGATGCGACCGAAGGTGTCGGTCGTGACCAGCCCGTCGCCGAGCGAGTCGAGCGTCACCTGCGCGCGGGCGCGGCCGATGTCGGAGCGCGGCGCGCGACCGAGCATCGGCACCGCGGTGTAGAGCACCGCCGGCGCGTCCTGGAAGCGCACCGGCACCCCGGCGAGTTCGAGTCGCGTGACGTGGCCGTTCTGGTCGGCTACCTCGACCTCGTAGCGCTCTGCAGCCTGCTCGCCGGCGAGCCGGCGGCGCATGTTCTCGGCGACCAGCTCGCCGTAATCCGGGGTCACGAGCTCCCGGAGGTGCTGGCCGACGACCTCGTCCGGCGGCTTGCCGAACAGGCCCGCGAAGGCCGCGTTCGCGACCAGGATCCGCTCGCCGTGGATCAGCACCGGCTCGCGCACCGCATCGAGCAGCTCGTCGAACAGCGGGGCCGGCGCCAGCGCCTCGTCGGCGCGGCGCCGTTCGGCGAGCCGGGCCGTCTCGAGCTCGGCCTGAGCTGCGCGCAATTGGCGACGTTGCCGGTAGACGACCGCAAGCGCGGCGATCGCGGCGCCGGTGGCGATCAGCGCAGCGAGCGCAATGGCTTCGATGACGGCGAGCAGAGGCTTCCCCAGGCGTGCGGAACGCCATTTCGGACCGCCAGGGGACCGGTGCCGGCGGCGCTCACGGTTGTATGTGTTTCCCACACGAGAATACCGGAGGCCTTGGCAGCGGTCGCTTACATTCACCATAATCGACAGCTGGAACCGGCCGTAGCGCTTGTCGCCCCACCCGAAACTTCGTAACGTTCCGAGCGCGAGCCGCACTCGGAGCGGACCCCGGCAGCACCATGGACATTGACGCCGCACGCCAACAGATGATCGACCAGCAAGTCCGCGCCTGGGACGTGCTGGACCAGCGCGTCCTCGACGTGCTCGGGCGGGTGCCGCGTGAGCGCTTCGTGCCGCCGGCGTTCCGCGAGCTCGCCTTCGCCGACTGCGCCATCCCGCTGCCGGCGGGCCAGGCGATGCTGGCGCCGAAAGTCCACGGGCGGATCCTGCAGGCACTCGACGTCGCCGCCGGCGAGTCGGTCCTCGAGGTCGGCGCCGGCAGCGGTTACCTGTCCGCCTGCCTCGCGGCGCTCGGCGGCGCGGTCACGTCGCTGGAAATTCGGCCCGAGCTGGCGCTGCTCGCGAGCACGAACCTGCGCGCCTCCGGCTACCCGGCGGTCGCGGTGATCGAGGCCGACGCCACCCGCTGGGTGCCGGCGCAGTGCTTCGACGTCGTCGTCCTGACCGCCTCGCTGCCGGAGTACGACCGCCGCTACGAGGACTGGCTCAACGCCGGCGGCCGCCTGTTCGTCGTCACCGGCGCCGGCGAGCCGATGACCGCACAGCTGGTGACGCGTACGGGGGCCGGCGGTGTCGGCCGCCTGGACCTGTTCGAGACCGTCGTCGACCCGCTGACGAACGCCGTCCGGCCGTCGCGCTTCGTATTCTGACGCCTGCCTGCGATGATCCGCGAAATCACCCCCGCCGATTACGTCGCGACGATGGCCGGACAGGCCCGGACGCTGCTGGTCGACGTCCGCGAGGACTGGGAACTCCAGATTGCGCGGCTCCCGGAGGCCGTGCACGTGCCGCTGGCCGCCCTGCCCGAGAGGCTCACCGAACTGGACCGCGGCCGCGACATCGTCGTGATGTGCCGGTCGGGGGGACGCAGCCTCACGGCGGCCCGCTTCCTCGAATCGCGGGGCTATCCGTCGGTCGCGAACCTGACCGGCGGCATCCTGGCGTGGCAGCGCGACGTCGACCCGACGCTTGCGACATACTGAGGGCGCGGCACGATGAACCGACTGCCGTGGCGTCGCGATCGGCACTACAGTTGCAATTCCCCGGCTTTGCTGGCCGCCCGGGCTGCGTGAAGGGACCTGGCAGAATGAATTCCACGTGGCTCAGGGTCCTGCTGATCGCCGGCGCCGCATGCGCGACCGCCGCTGTCGCATCGGCGGCGGACCTGACCGAGATATATCACCGCGCGCTGCGCAGCGATCCGCAGCTGCGCGAGGCCGAGGCGAACCGGCTGGCCTCCCTCGAGGCGCGGCCGCAGGCGCTCTCCGGACTCCTGCCGCAGCTGACCGGCACCGGCAGCGCCGTGCGCGACCTGAATGGCGTGACTTCGCCGTACGTCGTCACGATCCAGCCGCTGCTCACCGTCCCGGAGTCGACGCTGACCAGGTCCGACACGACGCAGTGGGCGGTGCAGCTGCGCCAGACGCTGTTCCGGTGGGACCGGATCGCGACGCTGCATCAGGCGGGGCTGCAGGCGACGCAGGCCGAGGTCGACTTCCGCGCGGCGCAGCAGGACGTGATCCTGCGCACCGCGACTGCCTACTTTAACGTGCTGGCCGCGCGCGACACGCTCGATGCCGCCGAAGCCTCGCGCGATGCGATCGCGCGCCAGCTCGAGCAGGCCGACAAGCGCTTCGAGGTCGGGTTGATCGCGATCACCGACGTCGAGGAGGCGCGCGCCGCCGCCGACCAGGCGACCGCGACGGTGATCGCCTCCAAGCGCACGCTTGCGACCACGCGCGACCAGCTGCGGGAGCTGACAGGCGACGCGTTCGACGAGCTGGCGCGGCCCGGCGACGAGATGCCGCTGATCACGCCCGACCCGGCCAGCGAGGACGCGTGGGTCAAGGCGGCGCTCGACCAGAACCTGGCGCTCGCATCGGCCCGCCTCGGCGCCGACATCGCGCGCGAGGCGATCTCGTCTGCCCGCGGCGGCTACCTGCCGACGGTCGACATAGTCGCCTCGAAGTCCGGCACCAACACGACTGGGACGACGACCGTATTTGGCACCGCCTTCCCCGCCGACTCGAACGGCAACGATCGGCAGATCGGGCTGCAGCTGACGGTGCCGATTTACTCCGGCGGCTACAACTCGTCCAAGGTCCGCGAGGCGGTCTACCGCCAGCGCGCGGCCCGCGAGCGGCTCGAGCGCACCGCGCGGGCGACCGAGCGCGCGACGCGCGACTCCTATCTCGGGGTCATCAGCGAGATCTCGCGCGTCAAGGCGTTGCGGCAGGCGCTCGAATCGAGCCGCACCGCGCTCGCCGCGACCGAGGCCGGGTACGAGGTCGGTACGCGCACGGCGGTCGACGTGCTGCTCTCGCGGCAGCGCCTGTTCGATGCGCAGACCAACTACGCGCGCAGCCGCTACGACTACGTGCTCAACGTGCTGACGCTGGAGCAGGCCACCGGCACGCTCGACGAAAACCGCCTGACGCGCGTCAACGGCTGGCTGGACCAGACGGTCTCGGTTCGCTAGCCGACCCGACCAGCGGCCGGAGCAGCGCAAGCAGGCGCGCGAGCGCGCCGCGATTCGCGGCCAGCGCCGCGAGGCCGCGCGCGCCGCGGGTGGCCCGGCCGGCCGGGTCGCCAAGCTCGAGCACGACCCGCTCCGCAAGCCCCGCCGCGTCCGTCACCACCGCCAACGCGCCGGCAGATGCCAGAAGCGAAGCGATCGCCGCCGCGTTCGCCGTGAACGGCCCGGTCACCACGGGCTTTGCGAGCGCCGCTGGCTCCAGCAGGTTGTGGCCACCGACCGGCACCAGGCTGCCGCCGACGAACGCGACGTCGGCGGCAGCGTACAGAACCGCCAGCTCGCCGAGCGTGTCGACCAGGAGCACCTCGGCGTCCGGCGCGACCGCGGCACCGCTCCGCCGGCTCACATAGCGTACGCCCTGCCGCTGCAGCAGTGCCGCGACTGCCTCGAAGCGCGGTGGATGCCGGGGCGCCAGCAGCAGCAGCGCATCAGGCCGCGCCGCGCGCACGCGGCGCTGCGCGTCCAGTACCAGTTCCTCCTCGCCCGCGTGCGTGCTGCCGGCCACCCACACCGGCCGCGTCGTGCCGAGCGCGACGCGCAGCTCCTGACCGCGCGCCTCCGCCTCCGGCGGCGGTCCGACGTCGAACTTGAGGTTGCCGACGACCTGCGTGCGCGCGGCGCTGGCCCCGAGCGCAATGAAGCGCGCGGCGTCCTCCTCGCTCTGTGCCGCGATCAGGCTCACGCGTCCGAGCGTCGCGCGCACGAGTCCCGCGAGCAGCCGATAGCGCCGCACCGAGCGCGCCGAGACGCGCGCGCTCGCCAGCACGAGCGGGATCGAGCGCTCGCCGCAGGCGCAATACAGGTTCGGCCACAGCTCAGTCTCGAGGATCAGCCCGAGGCGCGGCCGCGCGCGCTCGAGGAAGCGCCGCACCGGGCCGGGCAGATCGTACGGCAGGTAGCGGACCGTGGCGCTCGCGCCGAACAGGCTCCGCGCGCGCTGCCGCCCGGTCGCAGTCGAGGTCGTGACCAGCAGCGTCCGACCGGGGTAGCGATCGCGGAGCGCCGCCACCAGCGGCACCGCCGCCTGCAGCTCGCCGACCGAGACCGCGTGCAGCCAGAGCGTGCCCGCGGGCAGCGACGCGCCGAAGCCCAGCCGCTCGGCGAGGCCCTCGCGATGGGCGGGGTCGCGCAGCCCGCGCCACAGCTGCAGCGCCAGCGCGAATGGCACGAAACCGTAGCCGAGGCAGATGTAGAGTAGCCGCACGCCTGAGAACCGCCGGATCGCGACGCGAGATGATAGCCCCCATGATGAGGCCTGCAACGCCGATCATCGAGGACCCGACCTGCGGCGTGCCGCTCGTGCCGTTGCGCCGGTTCCTGGCACCGCGCTGGTGGCCGGTCTGGACCGGCTTCGCCATCGTGCGGCTGCTGGCGGCGCTGCCGTGGGCGTTCCAGGGAGCGCTCGCGCGGGCATTGGGCTCGCTCGCCTGGTACCTCGCGCGCCGCGACCGGCGCACGACGTTGATCAACCTGCGCCTTGCCTACCCCGGCAAGACCGAGCGCGAGCGGCGCGCGATCGGGCAGCGGCACTTCCGCTCGCTCGTCTACTCGCTGTTCGAGACCGGGCTCGTCTGGTTCGGCCGCCGCGGCCGCCTCGAGCGCCTGGCGCGCGTCGAGGGCCGCGAGCACCTTGCCGCCGCACTCGCCGCCGGCCGCGGCGTGCTGCTGCTCGGCGCGCACTTCACGACCAACGAGATCGCCGCCGCAGCGCTGCCGCAGACGGGCCACGCCTACGACATCATGTACAAGCGCGCCGGCAACGAGCTCGTCCACCAGCTCGCGCTGCGCGGCCGGCTCGGTCGCGGCGGAAGGCTGATCCCGAGCGACAAGTTCGTCGAGATGCTGAAGGTCCTGAAGCGCGGTGGCATCGTGCTGTACGCACCCGACCAGCGCTTCGATGCCGACGGCGCCATCATCGTGCCGCTGTTCGGCGTGCCGGCGCTCAGCAACCCGGGCACGACGTTCATCGCGCGCGCCACGCGCTGCGCGGTGCTGCCGTTCTTCCCGCTCAGGCTCGCCGACGGCAGCGGTTACGTGATGCGCATCGGCGCGCCACTTGCCGACTTCCCGAGCGGCGACAGCGCGCGCGACGTCGCGCGCTACCACGCGCTGATCGAGGACGCGGTCGCGGCCGCGCCGGAGCAGTACCTGTGGAGCTACAAGCGCTTCCGGCCACCGCCGGGGCAGCCGGACCCCTACCGCGGCGGGCTGCTGCGCGGGCGATCGTAGCCGGCGCGGAGCCGCGCCCAGCCAGCGTCGTCGCGCGCAGCCGGGGCCGCACGCGCCACCTTGGCGAGCGAGCGGGCGAGCCGCGCGAGGTTGCCACGCGCCGGCGCGGGCCCGCGACCGAGGCGCGCGCGGTCGAAGTCGATCAGGTGCACCGTCCGCGTGGCGTCGAACAGCAGGTTGTGCGCGGTCAGATCGGCATGCCACAGGCCCGCGTCGTGGAATCGCCGCACGCATTCGCCGACGCGCCGCCAGTCCTCGTCGCCGAGTTCGCCGAGCAGCGATGCGAGCGAGCGGGCGCCCTCGATCTCGACGGTCAGCAGGTCGGCCTGATAGGTCGGCCCGCGGCGCGCGTAGCGCGCGGCGACCGGCCGCGGCGCGGGCAGCGCCCGGCACTCGAGTTCCGCGAGCAGCGCAAGCTCGAGAAAGCAGCGCGTGCTGGCCTCGCCGGTCCAGAGGTAGCGGTCGTGCAGCGCCGCGGGCAGCAGCGCCGCGACCATGCCGCCGCGGCGATAGTGGCGCAACACCCAGCGGCCGGTGGCGCCGTCGGCGGGCGTCACGAACCAGCTGCTGCCGCGGCCGGCCGGTGTAGGCGTGGTCCGGCCGGCGCGCCACAGCGCGAGCGCATCGAAATCCTGCGCGCCCGGCGAGCGGATCCGCGTCGGCTCGTACAGGATCGCGCCATCGGGCGTGGTCGCGCGCGCTAGGGCCATCGGCGGCATTGTGCATCAGAACGCGTGTACCCGCCCGCGGCGCTGCGGCGCGGGCGCGCCCTTCGTTGACGGCCCCGCAGCGTCAAACTACGATTCCGGCATGCGCGTGACGTACTCGCCCGAACAGCTGGCCGCCGCCGCTCCCTACGAGATCGGCGAGGCGCTCGAACGCGGCCGCATCATCTGCTTTCCGACCTGCCCGATCGAGCTGCCCTCGGCCGCCGACCTCGCCCTGCTCCGCGAGCAGCTGCCGCGCGAGCTCGCGTCGAAGAACGCGAGCTACCACCCGGAAAGCGGTCGGGTGCACGGGCTCAAGGGCGATCCGGCGCTGCGCGAGCTCGGCGTGCGCGTGCTGCGGACCCACAGCGAGCGCGTCGAGGCGTTCCTGCACGCGACGATCGGCTACCTCACGCGGGGCTGGCGCGTCGGCACGTCGAGCTTCCGGCCGGTCCAGGAGAAGGGCCGCAACCTGAAGCCGCACGCGAGCAACGAGCTGGTGCACGTCGACGCGGGCGCCTACGGCGCGACCAACGGCGACCGGATCCTGCGGTTCTTCGTCAACGTCAACCCGGCGGAGGACCGCGTCTGGGCCACCCAGGGCGCGTTCGCGAGCCTCTACCAGCGCTATGCCGCGGCGGCCGGCGTCGAGGGCGCGCACCGCCTCGACAAGGGTCCGCTCGACCAGCTGCGCACGGCGCTGCTCTCGGGACTCGCCGCGGCCGGCGTCAAGGCGGCGACCGTCGTCGACTCGAGCCCCTACGACCGCTTGATGCGGCGCTTCCACAACTACATGAAGGACACGCCGGCGTTCCAGTCGGCCCGCGACACGTACGAGGAAATGCGCTTTCCGCCGTTCTCGGCGTGGATGGTTCTGACCGACACGACGAGCCACGCGAGCCTGTCGGGCCAGCATGCGCTCGTCAACACGTTCCTGCTCCGGCTCGCCGCCTGCCGGCTACCCGCGGTCGCGCCGTACCACATCCTGCGCGCGGGTCGCGTCGCCGCCTGAGGCGGCCGCCCGCCGCGGGCCGTTGCAGGGCAACGCGTCGATGCGCGCCAGCACGTCCGGGACCGTGACCAGGTCCATCACGCCCGGGCGTTCGATCTTGGTCATCCAGTCGAGCTCGTCGGGCGTCCGACCGAACTGGATCAGGGCCGCCTCGGCGTAGCGGTCGACGCACAGCGCGCGGCTCAGGTACGGACCGCTGCGCGCCGGATTGGTCGCGGCGTACAGCCCGATCACCGGCAGCCCGACCATCGTCGCCATGTGCGCGGGGCCGGAGTCCGGCGTGATCAGTCCGTCGGCGCGTGCCATCAGCGCGAGCAGCTCCGGCAGCGTGTCCTTGCCGATCTGGTTCAGCGGACCGGTCGTCGCGAGCGCCTCGATCTCGGCGCCGGCCTGCGCCTCGAGCACCGACCGGCCGCCGACCAGCACGGCCTGCATGCCGTGCACGCGCACCGCATGGTCGATGGCAGCCGCGTAGCCGTGCGCGTGCCAGTTCCTTTGCGGGTGGCTCGAGCACGGGCTGACGAGCAGCAGGCGCGCGGCTCCGGTCGCAATGCGCTCGGCGTACGCGCGCGCCGCCTCTGGCAGCGGCACGTGCCACCGAGGCGGCCCGGGCACGACGCCGCAGGCGTGCGCGAATCCCATCAGCCCGTCGAGCACATGCTCGCGGCGGCGCGGCGCGATCTCGCGGTTCGTGAACAGCCACTGCAGCTCGCGCGCCCGGGCGCGATCGAAGCCGACGCGGAGCGGCGAGCGCACCAGCGCCGCGACCAGGCTCGCGCGGAACGAAAGCTGCATATGCAGCAGCAGGTCGAAGCTCTGGCCGCGCAGCTCCGCGCGGATGCGCACGAGCTCCGCCAGCATGCGGCGCTTGTCGAAGGTCACGAAGCGCACGCCGTCGACGAGACGGATCAGCCGGTGCTCGGCGGCGCCGATCACCCAGGTGAAGGCCGTTTCCGGCCACGCCGCCTGCAGCGCCCGCAGGACGGCGACCGTATGGCAGGTATCACCGAGCGCCGACAGGCGCACGAGGCACACAGAGCGCGGCGGGCGATCAACCAGCATCAGGGGGTCCGCGGCAGGCCGGGGTGCGGTGGGCGCGCGACCTCGTCGCCCGCACAACCGCCGGTGGCCGAATCATAGGATAGCCACCGCGCGCCGGGTAGCCTCGCGAGCGGCCGGCGGCCATGCTAGCGTCGCGGCGACTGCGCGGCCGGGGCGGCCCCGGCGCAAACGCGAGGGAGAAGCCGATGCCGGACCTGCTGGTACCCGTGTCGCCGGGCGAAGTCGTCGACAAGATCACGATCCTGAGGATCAAGGCCGCGCGCATCCGGGATCCGGCCAAGCTCGCCAACGTGCGCCACGAGCTCGAGCTGCTCGAGGCCACCTGGCGCGCCTCGCCGTACGGGCGAGCGGACATCGCGCGGGACGAGGCCGCGCTGCAGGCCGTCAACGAACGGCTGTGGGACATCGAGGACCGGATCCGCGACAAGGAGCGCGCCAAGAGCTTCGACGCGGCGTTCATCGAGCTGGCGCGCTCCGTCTACATCGAGAACGACGAGCGCGCCGCGCTCAAGAAACGCATCAGCCTCGCGCTTGGCGCTACGATCGTCGAGGAGAAAAGCTACGCCGCGTACCGCTGAGGGACGCGCCGCGGATCAGCCGGTGCGCAGCGCCGCGGCGAGCAGGGTGTACTCCGCCCCGCAGTAGGGGCACTTGGCCTCCCCGGTCGGCTCGATCGGCAGGTAGACGCGCGGATGCGAGTTCCACAGATACATCCCCGGCATCGGGCAGGCGAGCGGCAGGTCGGCCGCCGTCACCTGGTAGCGGTGCAGGGCATTCGGCTGGGTCAGGTTCGGGTCGTTTACGACCGGCGCTGCCATGGGAGTCTCGGTCCGGCGGGTGGCCGATTATAGCGGAGCGGTCGGCGGCAGCGGCGCCCCGGGCGGCAGCTCCTCGCCGCGCACCATGACCGCGTCCCACACCGCGACCACCGTGCCGCGCACGGCCGCGTGCGGCGCGGCCGCGACGACGGCGCTATCGCCCGCGAGCGACAGCCGATGCGTCAGCTGGCGGTAGCCACGGTAGGCGTCGACCAGCCGGTCGATGATGCGGTGGTCGACCAGCGCCGCCGAGCCCACCGACTCGAGCTGCCGGATCGTGTCGGAGTAGGTCACCAGCGGCGGGAAGCGATCGGCCGAGCGGAGTACCCAGAACTGCGCCAGGAACTCGATGTCGGCGACGCCGCCCGGATCCTGCTTGAGGTCGAACTCGTCGGCGCCGGCGCGCGACAGCTCGCGCCGCATGCGCTCGCGCATGTGGCGCACGTCCTCGCGCAGCGTGCCGCGCCGCACGTGGCGGCAGAGCGACTCGATGCGCGCCGCCTCGAAGCGCGCCCGGAGCGACGGCGTCCCGGCAACGGCGCGCGAGTGCAGCAGCGCCTGGTGCTCCCAGCTCCAGGCCTCGGCTCGCTGGTAGTCGGCGAAGGCGTCGACGTTGCTCATCAGGAGGCCGCTCTTGCCGCTCGGCCGGAGCCGCATGTCGACCTCGTACAGCCGGCCGGCCGCGCTCTGCACCGTCAGGAAGTGCACGATTCGCTGGCCGAGGCGCAGGTAGAACACCGCATTGTCGATGACCTTCGGTCCGGACGTCTCCTGCACGTCGCCGGCCGAGTCGTGCAGGAACACGAGGTCGAGGTCCGAGCCGTAGCCGAGCTCGAGACCGCCGAGCTTGCCGTAGCCCACCGCGGCGACTCCGCAGGGGCGCAGCGCGTCGCGCGGCCCCGCGTGCGGCACGCCGTAGTCGGCGATCATGTCGCGCCACGCCCGCGCCATCGCCCGCTCGAGAATCAGTTCGGCGATGTCGGTCAGGCGATCGGACACCTGCATCAGCGGCAGCCGCCCGGTGAGATCGAAGAGCGCGACGCGGAACACGGCCGTACGCTGGAACTGCCGCAGTGCCTCGACGACCTGCTCCGCGTCGTCGGCGGCGTCGTCCGCGCGCAGCTCGAGCTCGGCGCTGAACTGCTCGCGGGTCGGCGGTTCCTCGAACAGCCGCTGGTCGACCAGCTCGTCGAGCAGCAGCGGGAAGGCCGCGATCTGCGCTGGCAGGAACGACCCGAGCGCGCAGATCTCGACCAGGCGCCCGAGCGCGAGCGGGTTCTCGTTCAGCAGCGACAGGTACACCGTGCGGCTGCCGATCGCCTCGATTACCGCGAGCGCGCGCTCGACCGTGGCCACGGGCTCGGGCTGCCGGGCCGCGGCGCCGAGCAGACGCGGCAGCAGTGCGTGCAGCCGCTGCTGACCGGTCGCATCGAGGCGCCGGTAGTAGGCGCCGTCGCGGGTCGCGGCCAGGTGCTCCGCCACCGGCCCCGCCGCCGCGAAGCCGAGCGTCGCGAGCGCGCGCGCGAGCTCCGCCGGCTGGTCTGGCGCGGCGAACGCCGCGCCGAACTCGACCGCCGCCGGCGGCGATGAGTCGCCGCCGGCGAGCACGAGCGCCGCGAAGTGACCGGCGCCGTTGCCGCGCTCGGTCTCGACGCGGCGCACCAGCAGGTCCCAGTCGGC
>JANXWS010000051.1 GCA_025351005.1 Pseudomonadota bacterium
GGGTCGGCGAGCGCCCGCCGGGTCGCCGCGAGCCCGGCGGTAAGCGCGCGGCAGTCGGCGCAGCCGGCCACGTGGACGCGCGCCGCGGCCGCGGCCGCGGCGTCGAGCTCGGCGTCGAAGAGCGCCTGGGTGTCCTGTGCCTGTTCGCAGCTCATGCCGGTTCGCTCCCGTTGTCGGCCCGCCACGTCCGGCGCAGCGCCTCGCGCGCGCGCGCGAGCCGCGACATCACCGTGCCGATCGGCATCTCGAGCACCTGCGCGATCTCCCGGTAGGACAGGTCCTCGATCTCGCGCAGCACCAGCACCGTGCGGAAGTCCTCCGGCAGCGCCGCGAGCGCGGCTGCGAGCGCGTCGGCCTGCTCGCTCCGGGCCGCGGCGGCGAGCGGGTCGTCGGCGTCGGCGGCGGGTAAGTGCTGTTCGAGCTCGACGTCGTCACCGGCCGACCGGCCGCCGTCCCGGGCCTGGCGCGCGGCGTGGCTCAGGAAGCAGTTGCGCACAATCGCGAGCAGCCACGGCCGGACCTCGGTGCCATGGCGCCCGTCGAACCCGCGCCAGGCCCGCAGCATCGCGTCCTGTACGACGTCGTCGGCGTCGCCCGGCCGGCGCGCCAGCCAGCGCGCGAGGCGGTAGGCGGCGTCGAGATGCGGCAGCGCCTCGGCCTCGAACCGCCGGCGTCTCTCACGCTCGCGGTCTCCGTTCGCGGTCATCCGTTGCCTCATGCCGCTCGGGCCCTCGTACCAGACTCTGCCTGGGCGGAGTTTATTCCGCGGCGCCGCCGGGCGCCTGCGGGCGCGGCTGGCCGGCCCCGCTAGAATGGCCGGGCCAGCGGCGGGAGCGCTCCCGTGGATGGCCGACCGGGAGGTGACCTTGCCCGCCAAAGCACTCGCGCTCGCATGGGTCGACGGACAGCGGCAGACGCTCTCCGACTGGCACCAGACGATCTGGAACTACGCCGAGCCCGCCTGGCGCGAGTACCGGTCCGCGGCCTGGTTCGTCGAGCGCCTGACCGCCGAGGGCTTCGCGGTCGAGGCCGGCAGTGGCGGCATGCCGACCGCGTTCGCGGCTGCCTGGTCTAACGGGCCCGGGCCGACGGTCGCTTCCTACGCCGAGTACGACGCCGTCCCGGGCAACTGCCAGGCGGCCGCGACCCGCCGCGCGCCGCGCGCGGGCCTGAGCGACTCCGCGCCCGGCCACACCGACCCGCACTCGGCGCTCGGCATTGGCGCGCTCGCCGGCGTGCTCGCCACCAAGCACGCGATGCAGGCCGAGGGAATCCGCGGCACGCTGCGCTTCTTCGGCGAGCCGGCCGAGAAGGTGCAGGGATCGAAGCTGGTGCACGGCCTGCGCGGCTACTACGACGGGATCGACGCCATCGTCAGCTTCCACCCGTTCTACATGCTGCCGCTGTGCAACACCACGCGCTGGGACACGCACTGCGGCGCGTACGCAAGCCGCATCTACTCGTTCATCTGCGACGCGCCCGAGCGCTGGCCGGCGGCCGCGGGCGACAGCCCGATCGCGGCTGCGCATTCCGCGGCGCGCGCGCCCGGCGCCAACGTCGCGCTCTTCACGATGTACTCGCTCGCCAAGGCGACGCTCGAATCGATGCTCTCGCACAGCGGTGGCTGGTCGCTGAACGAGGCGATCCTCTGCGGCGGCCAGGCGACCGCCGACAACCTGCCGGCGCAGCTCGCCCAGATCAACTACGCCTGGCGCGCGCCCGAGATCCGGATGGCGGACGCGATCCTCGACGTGCTCGATCGCAACGCCGAGCACGCGGCCGCGGTCGCGCACTGCAGGCTCGTCAAGCGCTGGGTGTCGCGCACGCGCCCGGGCGTCGCGAACCATGTGCTGGCCGAGCTCGCCTACCGCAACCTCGAGCGGGTCGGCGCGCCGCGCTACGGCGCCGAGGCCATCGCGCTCGCGCGCGAGATCCAGGCCAACCTCGGCCTCCCGCCGCTGGCGCGGCCGTTCCTGCCAGCCTGCGAGACGCTCATCGAGCCGCGCGAGGCAGAGCGGCAGCTGCGCCACCAGCTGCCCGGCTGGCAGACGCACTGGACCTCGGACGATTACGTCGAGATGAGCTGGTACGCACCGACCGTGCGGCTCTACGTCGCCCGGCCGATGCTCGCGCTGCCGCCGGGCTGCGCGGGCTACCCCGCGTGGGTGTCGAACGCGCTCGGCGGGCTCGCCGCCTGCATCGACCCTACCGTCCAGGTCGCCGCCAAGACGATCGCCGCGACGCTGCTCGACCTGCTGACGGAGCCCGCGACGCTCGCCGCCGCGCGGGCCGAGTTCGTGGAGCGCACGGCCGGCGAGCGCTTCATCGCGCCGCTCCTGCCCGCCGATTTCGCGCCGCCGCTCGACTACTGCTGGCCGGAGTACGTGCAGACGCCGAGGGGCAGCGACTGGCGGATCCCGGCCTGTGCGGAGCTCGACGGCGCCGCCGCGGGGCGCTAGGCGGCCCTGCCCGCGCTCAGGAGCGGCGCAGCCGGTCCGCCAGCAACCGCGCCAGGATGGTCGCGAACGCATCGCCGAGCTGCGGGTGGTTCAGCCCGTACTCGACGGTGGCCTCGAGATAGCCGAGCTTGCTGCCGCAGTCGTAGCGGCGGCCCTCGAACGCATAGGCGAACACCGGCTCCTCCGCAAGCAGCGCCGCAATGCCGTCGGTCAGCTGGATCTCGCCGCCGGCGCCGCGCCCGACGCGCGCCAGCCCGTCGAACACCCGCGGGCTCAGCAGGTAGCGGCCGACGACCGCCTGCGTCGACGGCGCCTGGTCGGGCTTCGGCTTCTCGACGATGCGGCGGATCCGGGACACGCGTTCGCTGACCGGGTCGGTCGCGACGATGCCGTACTTGTCGGTCTCCGAGCGAGCGACGGTCTGGACGGCGAGCACGCTGCCGCCGTGCCGGGCGTAGACCTCCGCCATCTGCTTCAGGCACGGCACCGGCGCGTCGATCAGGTCGTCGGCGAGGTGGATGAAGAACGGCTCGTCGCCCACCACCGGCTGGGCGCACAGCACCGCGTGGCCGAGGCCGAGCGGCGCGGGCTGGCGGATGTAGACGCAGGTCGCCGAGCCCGGCACGATGCTGCGCAGCGACTCGAGCAGCTCGGTCTTGCCCTGTTCCGCGAGCGCCGCCTCGAGCTCCGGCGCCGAGTCGAAGTGATCCTCGATGGCGCGCTTCGAGCTGCCGGTGACGAACACCAGCCGGCTGACGCCGGCCGCAAGCGCCTCCTCGACCGCATACTGGATCAGCGGCTTGTCGACGACCGGCAGCATCTCCTTCGGGCTCGCCTTGGTCGCGGGCAGGAAGCGCGTGCCGCGGCCGGCGACCGGGAAGACGGCGGTGCGGATCGGCGGGCGCGGCGCAGGCATGGACGACCTCGGCGGGTTGCCGGCGATGATACCGGAGCCGCGGCCGCGCTTGGCGCGCTTAGCGGCCGCGCGCCGCCGCCGGCCGCCCGGCCAGGTCGGACGGCGTCAGCGGCTTCAGCGAGTCCCACCGCTTGCAGCCCGGGCACTGCCAGAAAAATCCGCTCGACGAGAAGCCGCACTCGCCGCAGCGGAAGCGGGCGGTGCGCAGCACCTGGCGCCTGAGCGCCGCGCACAGGCGCCGGAGCGCCGCGTCGTCGAGCCCATGCTCCTCGGGCACCAGCGCGCCCACGATCTCGGCGACCGCCGGCTCGTGGCCGACGTAGTCGCGCGCGAGCCCGAGCAGCGCCGCCGAGTCGAGCTCGTTGGCGACGATCGCCGCGTGCGCGAGTGCATCGGCGACGTCGCGCCCGTCGCCGGCGACGTCGGCGATGATGCCCGGGAGCTCGCCGTCGCGGCCGGCCGCCGTCAGCGCGCGCACCAGCCGCAGCAGCACCTCTCCCGCGAGCTGCGGACTCAACAGCGGCACGCGCTTCAGCAGCCGGATCGCGAGCTCGGGGCGGCCGGTGTCGACCGCGACGTCGGCCTGCAGCAGCGCCGCGCGCGGGAAGCGGCGCTGCTCGCCGCGCGCGGTGCGCAGGTGCTCCTCGGCGAGCGCGAAGTCGCCTTTGCCGCGCGCGAGCTCGGCGAGCTCGCAGTAGTAGTGGGCGATCGCCGCGGGCTGCTCGGTCCCGCCGATCCGCGCCAGATCGCGGTGGATCGCGATCGCCCGGTCCCAGTCACGCTCGATCTCGTAAATGGCCGTCAGGTCCTTCAGCGACGCGATCCGGTAGGTGCCGCCCTCGGCCAGCTGCAGCAGCAGCTTCTCGGCGCGGTCGTAGAGGCCGGCCCGCAGATAGTCCTGCGCCAGCGCATAGGACGCCTGCTCGCGGAACGACGGGTCTAGCGTCTCGCGCGCGATCAGGTTCTGGTGCACGCGTATCGCGCGATCGACCTCGCCGCGGCGCCGGAACAGCGCGCCGAGCGCGAACTGCGTCTCGACGGTGTCCTGGTCGACGGCGACGGCGCGCAGGAACGCCTCGACCGCGCGGTCCGGCTGCTCGTTGACGAGGAAGTTGACGCCGGCGAGGTAGTCGCGCGACGGCGGCCGCGGCGCCGGGGTCGAGCTCGTGCGCCAGCGCTGCGTCGCGTACCAGCCGACGATCGCGCCGCTCGCGATCAGGACGGCCTCGACCCAGCTAGCGCGCATGCGCGGGCGCAGCCGCCCGGAGGGCGCGCAGCTCGCCCTCGGCGAGCCTGAGCGAGCGCGCGAGCGCCCGGCGCTCGCGGACCAGGCGCCATCCCCAGGCGAGCGCGCCGGCGAGGCCGGCGAGCCAGCCGACCAGCACCGCGCCGATCAGCGCCTCGCCGACGCTCGAGGGCAGCACGCCGACGTACAGATCGATCAGGGTCGGCGCGCGGTTGAGGCGCACGAAGCCCGCGCAGACGAGCGCGAGCGCCACGAACAGCAGGGCGAGAGTGAGGCGGCGAAGCATGGCGCACCCTTCGGGAACCGCGCCGCAATCTAGCATGCGTGGCCGGGACGCGGCGCCGGCTACTCCCGGATCGGGTATTGCTGGCCGTCGTTGACGCGCTCGCGCAGGTCCTTGCCGGGCTTGAAGTGCGGCACGTGCTTGCCGGACAGCGCCACCGCCTCGCCGGTCTTCGGGTTGCGGCCCTGGCGCGGCGGCCGGAAGTGCAGCGCGAAGCTGCCGAAGCCGCGGATCTCGATGCGCTCCCCCGTCGCCAGCGCATCGCTCATGATCTCCAGGATGTGCTTGACCGCCAGCTCGACGTCCTTGGCGGGCAGGTGCTTCTGCTTGGTGGTGATGATCTCGATCAGTTCCGACTTGGTCATGCGGGTGCCCCTGGTCGGCGAAGTTGCGTGTCGCTGTGCGGGCGCGGCCGGCGTGCGCCGGCCGCGCCGCCGCGTCAGTTGTTGTCCCGATCGGTCAGGTGCTCTTTCAGCAGATCGCCGAGGCTGGTGCCGGTGGCAGCGTCGGTGCGATACGCCTGCATCGCCTCCTGCTCCTCGTGGACCTCCTTCGCCTTGATCGAGAGCGCAATGGCGCGCGACTTGCGGTCGACGCCCGTGAACTTCGCCTCGACCTCGTCGCCGGCCTTGAGCACGGTGCGCGCGTCCTCGACGCGGTCGCGCGCGAGCTCGGAGGCCCGCAGGTAGCCCTCGATGCCGTTCGGCAGGTCGATGATCGCGCCCTTGGCGTCGACCTCGCGGACCACGCCGCGGACGATGCTGCCCTTCGGGTGCTGCGCGATGAACGCCGAGAACGGGTCCTTGGCGAGCTGCTTGATGCCGAGCGAGATGCGCTCGCGCTCCGGATCGATCGCGAGCACCACCGCCTCCAGCTGCTGGCCCTTCTGGTAGTTGCGCACGGCTTCCTCGCCGGGCACGTCCCAGGAGATGTCCGACAGGTGCACCAGGCCGTCGATGCCGCCCGACAGGCCGATGAAGATGCCGAAGTCGGTGATCGACTTGATCTGGCCCGCGACGCGGTCGTCGCGGTTGTAGTTCTCGGCGAACTCCTTCCACGGATTCGGCTGGCACTGCTTGAGGCCGAGGCTGATGCGGCGGCGCTCCTCGTCTATGTCCAGCACCATCACCTCGACTTCCTGGCCGACGTGCACCACCTTGGCCGGATTCACGTTCTTGTTGGTCCAGTCCATCTCGGAGACGTGCACCAGGCCCTCGACGCCCTCCTCGATCTCGACGAAGCAGCCGTAGTCGGCGATGTTCGTCACCTTGCCCCAGATGCGCGTGTTCGGCGGGTAGCGCCGGGCGATGTTCTGCCACGGGTCCGCGCCCAGCTGCTTGATGCCGAGCGAGACACGCTGCCGCTCGCGGTCGAACTTGAGGATCCGCACGTCGATCTCGTCGCCGACCTTGACGACCTCGGACGGATGCTTGACGCGCTTCCACGCCATGTCGGTGATGTGCAGCAGGCCGTCGATGCCGCCGAGGTCGACGAAGGCGCCGTAGTCGGTCAGGTTCTTGACCACGCCCTTGACGACCGAGCCCTCCTGCAGGTTGTCGAGCAGGGCGCTGCGCTCGGCGCTGTACTCCTGCTCGACGACCGCGCGCCGCGAGACGACGACGTTGTTGCGCTTCTGGTCGAGCTTGATGACCTTGAACTCGAGCACCTTGCCCTCGAGGTACGAGGGATCGCGCACCGGCCGGACGTCGACCAGCGAGCCGGGCAGGAAGGCGCGGACGTTTTCGATCTCGACCGTGAAGCCGCCCTTGACGCGGCCGTTGATGATGCCGGTGACGACCTGGTTGCCGTTGAAGGCGGTCTCGAGCCGGGTCCAGGTGCGGGCACGCTTCGCCTTCTCGCGCGACAGCCTCGTCTCTCCCGAGCCGTCCTCGACGGAGTCGAGCGCAACCTCCACCTCGTCGCCGGCCTTGACCTCGAGCTCGCCGCGTTCGTTCTTGAACTGGTCGATCGATATGACCGCTTCGGACTTGAGGCCCGCATTGACGATCACGTAATCCTGGCCGACCTCGATGACCAAGCCGTTCAGGATCTGGCCGGGGCGAAAACGCTGGTTGGCCAGGCTCTCCTGAAACATGTCGGCGAAACTTTCGGTCATTTGATGGTTCTCGTGGGGACCGGAGGTCCCGCGTCAGTCCTCGGATCCTGTGCCGGCGGGGCCGGTTATGAAGGATCACCGAGGGGTTGTTGCCAATCCCCAGGGCGGTCGCCCGCGCGTCCGCCCCACCATTGCCGCGCCGCGCAGGCGCCGCCCGGGGTCAGCGCACGACGAGCCGCTGCCGCGCGAGCTCGAGCACGCGCGCAACGACTGCATCGGGCGTCAATCCCGTCGAATCGAGGGTGACGGCGTCGGCTGCGGCCACGAGCGGCGCCACCGTGCGGCTGGCGTCCCTCGCGTCGCGCTCCGCGATCTCCCGCGAAAGGCCGGCAAGGCTAACATCAAGCCCCTTATCTTTCAACTGCTTATGCCGTCTCACGGCCCGCTCGGCCGGAGTCGCCGTCAGGAAGATCTTGAGGGCCGCCGCCGGGAAAACGACCGTTCCCATGTCGCGGCCGTCGGCCACGAGCCCGGGCGCCATGGCGAAGGCCCGCTGGCGGTCGATCAGCGCCGCGCGCACCGCCGGATAGCTTGCGACCCGCGAGGCCAGGTTGCCCGCGCTCTCGGTGCGGATCGCCGCACTGACGTCCTCCTCGCCGAGCAGCACCTGTTCGCCGCCGTCGGCGCCGGTCGCGAAGCGGACCGCCATCGCGCGTGCGGCGGCGGCGTGGCCGTCCTGGTCGAGCACCTCGAGCCCGAGGCGGCTGCCGGCAAGGCCCGTCAGCCGGTAGAGCGCGCCGCTGTCGAGCAGGTGGAAACCGAGCACCGTCGCAACCCGCCGGCTGACGGTGCCCTT
The DNA here is from genome assembly GCA_025351005.1 of Pseudomonadota bacterium. Taxonomy (GTDB): domain Bacteria; phylum Pseudomonadota; class Gammaproteobacteria; order Steroidobacterales; family Steroidobacteraceae; genus CAIKZZ01. The sequence continues at coordinate 7,817 of JANXWS010000051.1, forward strand.
GCCCGAGCCGCTCGGGCCGTCGATCGCGATGACCGGCACGCCGCTCAACGGACCTCTTCGATGGCCATCCCGGCATGGCGCGCGATCGCAGCGAACCCCGGAAACGACGTCGCGACGTTGGCGACGTCCTCGACCAGCACGTCGCTCCGCGCCCGGAGCGCCGCGATCGCGAACGCCATCGCGACGCGGTGGTCGCCGTGGCTCGCGACCCGCCCGCCCTGGAGCGTGCCGCCGACGATGCTGAGGCCGTCGGGCCGCGGCAGGGCCTCGATGCCAAGCGCCGAGAGCCCCTCGGCCATCACCGCGATCCGGTCGCTTTCCTTGACGCGGAGCTCCGCGGCACCCGCGACCACGGTGGTGCCGCGGGCGCAGGCAGCGGCCACGAACAGCACCGGAAACTCGTCGATCGCGAGCGGCACGAGCGCGCGCGGCACCTCGATGCCCTTGAGTTCGCTCGCGTGCACCTCGAGGTCGGCGAGCGGCTCGTCACCCGCGAGGCGGGCGTTGCGGACCCGGATGTCGGCCCCCATGAGCCGCAGGATCGCGAGCAGGCCGGTGCGCGTCGGGTTGATGCCGACGTCGCGGATCAGGAACCGGCCCTCGCCCGCGATCACGCCGGCGACGATGAAGAACGCGGCCGACGACAGGTCGCCCGGCACCTGCAGGTGGGCCGCGTGCAGCCGCGCGCGGCCGCGCAGCGCCACCCGCCCCGGCTCGCTCTGCACCGGCACGCCGAAGGCCCGCAGCATGCGCTCGGTGTGGTCGCGGGTCGGCGCGGGCTCGCGCACGATGGTCTCGCCCTCGGCGTACAGGCCCGCGATCAGGAGCGCCGACTTGACCTGCGCGCTCGGCACCTCGAGCGTGCAGTCGATGCCCTGCAGCCGGCAGCCGCCGTGCATCGTCACCGGCGGCCGGCCGCCGCTCGTGTCGATGCGTGCGCCCATCAGCCGCAGCGGCGCCGCGGCCCGTTCCATCGGCCGGCGCGACAGCGACGCATCGCCGACCAGCGTCGCCCCGAAGCGCTGGCCGGCGAGCAGCCCCATCGAGAGCCGCATCGCGGTGCCGGCGTTGCCCATGTCGAGCGACGCGGTCGGGGCCTGGAGCCCGTCGAGTCCGACGCCCTCCACCACGACGCGGCCGGCCGCCGGCCGCTCGATGCCGACGCCCAGCGCCCGCATCGCGTTCAGCGTCGCGAGGCAGTCCTCGCTCTCGAGGAAGTTCTCGACCTCGGTCGTGCCCTCGGCGATCGCGCCCAGCAGCACCGCGCGGTGCGACACCGACTTGTCGCCGGGCACCGCGATCTCGCCGCGCACGCAGCCGCCGTGCGGCACCCGGTAGCTGGCCTGCGAGCGGTCCGTGCCCGCCACGTCACAGCACCGCGCGCGGATAGGAGCCGAGGACCTTCAGCAGCGACGCCACTTTCTTGACCTCCGCGAGCGCCTTCCTGACGTTCGGATCGGCGGCGTGACCCTCGATGTCGAGGAAGAACACGTAGTCCCACTTGCGGCGGCGCGACGGCCGCGACTCGAGCCGCGTCAGGCTGATGGCGTGGCGCGCGAACGGCGCGAGCAGCCGCAGCAGCGCCCCGGGGCCCGCCGTGTCCGGCGCCGACACCAGCAGCGTCGTGCGGTCGGAGCCCGAGGGCTCGACCAGCTTGCGGCCGACCACCAGGAAGCGCGTCGTGTTGTCGGGGCGGTCCTCGATCTCCGGCACCAGGACGCGGAGCCCGTAGACCTCGGCCGCCGCCTCGCCCGCGATCGCCGCGGTACCCGCCTCGTCCCGCGCGCGGCGTGCCGCCTCGGCGTTCGACGCCACCGGCACGCGCTCGACCTCCGCCAGGTTCTCGGCGAGCCAGCCGCGGCACTGCGCGAGCGACTGCGGGTGCGAGCAGACGCGCTCGATGGCGGCGAGCGAGGCGACGCGCCCGAGCAGGTGCTGGTGGACGCGGATCTCGACCTCGCCGCAGATCTTGAGCGGCGACAGCAGGAACATGTCGGCGGTGTGGCTGACGGTGCCTTCGGTCGAGTTCTCGATGGGAACGACGCCGAAGTCGGCAACGCCGGCCTCGACCTCGCGGAACACCTCGTCGATGCCCGCGAGCGGCAGCGCCCGCACCGAGTGGCCGAAGTGCTTCAGCACCGCCTGCTGGGTGAACGTGCCTTCGGGGCCCAGGAACGCGACCTTGAGCGGCTCCTGCTGCGCCAGGCACGCCGACATGATCTCGCGGAACAGTCGCACCATCTCCTCGTCGGAGAGCGGCCCGTCGTTGCGCCGGATGACTTCGCGCAGCACCTCGGCCTCGCGCTCCGGCCGGTAGAAGTCGGCGGTGCCGGCGGCACGCTTGGTCAGGCCGACGGCCTGCGCGACGCGGGCGCGCTCGCTGATCAGCCGTTCGATCTCGGCGTCTACCCGGTCGATGCGCTCGCGGATCTCCTCGAGCGCGGCGCGGGGCGGATGGGCGGCGGGGTCGGACCTGCGACGGCTCACGGTGCTGGCTCTCAGACGATGCGGGCCGAGAGCACGCCGCTGATCGCGCGCACCCGCGCGCACAGGGGCTCGGGCACCGGCGCCTCGGTGTCGATGATGGTGTAGGCGACCTCGGCCCGCGACTTGTTGAGCAGGTCGGCGATGTTGAGGCCGGCGCCCGCGAGCGCGGTCGAGATCTGGCCGACCATGTTCGGCACGTTGGCGTTCGTGATCACGAGCCGGCAGGTGCCGGGCAGCCGCGGCAGCACGGCGTCGGGGAAATTGACCGAGTGGCGCAGGTTGCCGTTCTCGAGAAAGTCCTTGAGCGTCTCGACGACCATGACCGCGCAGTTCTCCTCGGCCTCGGCGGTCGAGGCGCCGAGGTGCGGCAGCGCCACCACCTTCGGGTGGTTCTTCGACTGCGGCGACGGGAAGTCGCAGACGTAGGCCGACAGCTGCCCGGCGTCGAGTGCGGCCAGCACGTCGGCCTCGACGACGATGCCGGCGCGCGCGAAGTTGAGCACGGCCGCGCCGCGCTTCAGGAGCCGCAGGCGCGAGCTGCTGACGAGCCCGCGGGTCGCCTCGACCAGCGGCAGGTGCAGCGTGACGAGATCCGAGCGCGTGAACAGGTCATCGACCGAGCGCGCCTGCTCGACGCCCGAGCTCAGCTGCCAGGCGCGCTCGACGGTGATCTGCGGATCGTAGCCGAGCACCTGCATGCCGAGTGCATGGGCCGCGTTCGCGACCTCGACGCCGACGGCGCCGAGGCCGACGACGCCGAGCGTGCGGCCAGGCAGCTCGTAGCCGACGTAGCGCTTCTTGCCCGCCTCGACCGCGGCCTCGAGCGCGGCCGCGTCGCCGTCGAGCGTGCGCACGAACTCCCACGCCTGGCAGACGTTGCGGGCGGCGAGCAGCAGCGCCGCGATCACCAGCTCCTTGACCGCGTTCGCGTTCGCGCCCGGTGCATTCAGCACCGGCACGCCGCGCCTGGTCAGCTGCGCCACCGGGATGTTGTTGGTGCCGGCGCCGGCGCGCGCCACGGCGAGCACCGACGCGGGCCACTCACGACCGTGCATGTCGGCCGAGCGCACCAGCACCGCGTCCGGCGTAGCCATTGTTCCTGCCACCTCGTAGCGGTCGCGCGGCAGGCGCTCGAGGCCGCGCGCCGAGATGCTGTTCAGCGTCTGGATGCGGAACATCGGCGCTAGCCGTGGCGCGCTGCGAAGTCGCGCATGAACGCGATCAGCGCGAGCACGCCCGCGAGCGGCATCGCGTTGTAGAGGCTCGCCCGCATGCCGCCGACCGAACGGTGACCCTCGAGGTTGGCGAGCCCGGCGCGGGCCGCCTCGCTGGCGAATGGCTGCTCGAGCTCGGCGCGCGGCAGCCGGAACGGCACGTTCATCCACGAGCGGCAGGCGCGTGCGACCGGGTTCGAGTAGAAGCCCGAGCCGTCGATGTAGCCGTAGAGCGCCTCCGCCTTGGCCCGGTTGCGCAGCGCCGCGGCCTCGAGCCCGCCCTCGGCCTTCAGCCACTTGAAGACGAGGCCGGCGAGGTACCAGGCGAAAGTCGGCGGCGTGTTCAGCATCGAGCCCTCGGCGGCCTGCGCGCGGTAGTCGAGCACGGCGGGCGTGCCCTGCCGCGCCCGCCCCAGCAGGCTCTCGCGCACAATCACGACCGTGAGGCCGGCGGGGCCGATATTCTTCTGCGCGCCGGCGTAGATCAGGCCGTAGCGGCCGACGTCGAGCGGACGCGACAGCAGCGTCGAGGACATGTCGGCGATGAGCGGCACGCCGTCGCTGTCCGGCACGAACGGGAACTCGACGCCGCCGATCGTCTCGTTCGCCGTGTAGTGCAGGTAGGCCGCCTGCGGCGAGCGCTGCCACAGGGCCTGCTCCGGCACGTCGAAGTAGCCGGAGGCCTTGGCATCGGCGGCCACGTGCACCGTCGCGAACGCAGCGGCGTCCGCGATTGCCTTTTTCGACCAGGCACCGGTACAGACGTAGTCGACCGTGCACCCCGGCGGAGCCAGGTTGAGCGGGATCGCCGAGAACTGCAGCGTCGCCCCGCCCTGCAGGAACAGCACCTTGTGGCTCGCGGGCACGGCGAGCAGCTCGCGCAGGTCGGCCTCGGCGTCGGTCGCGACCCGCGCGAACGCGCGGCCGCGGTGGCTGACCTCCATCACCGACATGCCCGAGGACTGCCAGTCGGTCAGCTCGTCGCGCGCGCGCTCGAGCACCGGCAGCGGCAGCGTCGCCGGCCCGGCGGCGAAGTTGTAGACGCGCATGCTCACGGGCGGGCGCTCGCCGAACTGCCGCGCCATTGCTCGCCCCGGCTCGCGCTCGCCCGCCGCATCGCCTCAGGCCGGATCCAGCGGGGTCGCCGCCGCGTTCTCGCCACCGCCCGCGACCGCCGCGTCGACGCCGGCGGCGACGTCGGCCGGCGGCTCGTCCTCCTCGCCGTTGAAGTGCTCGACCCGCGCGAGGCCCACCAGCAGGTCCTGGTCGTCGAGGCGCATCAGGCGCACGCCCTGGGTATTGCGGGTCAGCACCGACACCTGGCCCACCAGCGTCCTCACCAGCGTCCCGCCCTGGCTGATCAGCAGCACGTCGTCGTGCGGCTGCACCTGCAGCGCGCCGACCATGCGGCCGTTGCGCTCGGAGAGCTGCAGCGCGATCACGCCCTGGCCGCCGCGGCCGTGCAGCGGAAACTCCGCCACCTCGGTCAGCTTGCCGTAGCCGTTCTCGGAGGCGGTCAGGATCGCGCCATCGCGGATCACGATAAGCGAGTTGACCTCGTGGCCGTCGTTGACCGCGATGCCACGCACACCCGCCGCCTCGCGGCCCATCGGCCGGACGTCGTCCTCGGGGAAGCGGATCGCCTTGCCGGCGCTGGTCGCCAGCATGATCTCGTTGGCGCCGTCGGTGATGTCGACGCCGACCAGCCGGTCGCCCTCGTCGAGCGTGACCGCGATGATGCCGGCGGCGCGCGGCCGCGAGAACGCCTCGAGCGGCGTCTTCTTGACGGTGCCCTGGCTCGTGGCCATGAACACGAAGCGGTCCTCGGGGAACTCGCGGATCGGCAGCATCGCGTTGATGCGCTCGCCGTCCTCTAGCGCCAGCAGGTTGACGATCGGCTTGCCGCGCCCGCCGCGGCCGGCGAGCGGCAGCTGGTAGACCTTGAGCCAGTAGACGCGGCCGCGGTTCGAGAAGCAGAGCAGCGTGTCGTGCGTGTTGGCGACGAACAGCCGGTCGATCAGGTCCTCTTCCTTCATGTCGGTCGCGGCCCGCCCACGGCCGCCGCGGTTCTGGCGGCGGTACTCGGTGACCGGCTGGCTCTTGGCATAGCCGTCGCGCGACAGCGTCACGACCACGGACTGGTCCTCGATCAGGTCCTCGATCGTCAGGTCCGAATGGTCGATGTTGATCTCGGTGCGGCGCGCGTCGGCGAACTCGGTCTTGACCTCGAGCAGCTCGCGGCGGATCACGTCGAGCAGGCGCGCCGGGCGCCCGAGGATGTCGGTCAGGTCGCGGATCCGATCGAGGACCTCGCCGTACTCGGCGATGATCTTGTCGCGCTCGAGGCCGGTCAGCCGATGCAGCCTGAGGTCGAGGATCGCCTGCGCCTGCACCTCGGAGAGCCGGTAGCCGGCGGGCCCGAGGCCGAAGTCGGTACCCAGGCCGTCCGGGCGCACGCGCACGTCGGCTGCGCGCGCGAGCATCTCCGGCACCGCGCCGCCCGGCCAGCTGCGCGCGAGCAGCGCGATGCGCGCCGCGAGCGGCGTTTGCGCCGCCTTGATGGTCGCGATCACCGCGTCGATGTTGGCGAGCGCGACGGCCTGGCCCTCGAGCACGTGGCCGCGCTCGCGCGCCTTGCGGAGGTCGAACACGGTGCGCCGCGTGACCACCTCGCGGCGGTGGCGCAGGAACGCCTCCAGGAGCTCCTTGAGGCCGAGCAGCCGCGGCTGGCCGTCGACGAGGCCCACCATGTTGATGCCGAACACGGTCTCGAGCGGCGTGTGCTTGTAGAGGTTGTTGAGGACGACGTCCGGCACCTCGCCGCGGCGCAGCTCGATGACGACCCGCAGCCCGTCCTTGTCGGACTCGTCGCGCAGGCCGTCGCCGGCGATGCCCTCGATGACCTTCTCGCGCACCAGCTCGGCGATGCGCTCGAGCAGGCGCGCCTTGTTGACCTGATACGGGAGCTCCGTGACCACGATCTGCTGCCGGCCGCGCTCCAGTTCCTCGACATGGGTGCGGGCGCGCACGTAGATGCGGCCGCGTCCGCCCTTGTAGGCGGAGACGATCTCGGCGGCGCCATTGATGATGCCGGCCGTCGGGAAGTCCGGTCCCGGCACGATCTGCATCAGCTGCGCGAGCGACGTCTGCGGCTCGTCGATCAGCGCGATGCAGGCGTTGACGATCTCGCCCAGGTTGTGCGGCGGGATGTTGGTGGCCATGCCGACCGCGATGCCGGCTGCGCCGTTGATCAGCAGGTTCGGCACGCGCGTCGGCAGCACCGCCGGCTCGCGCTCCGAGTCGTCGTAGTTCGGTACGAAGTCGACCGTGTCCTTGTCGATGTCGGCGAGCAGCTCGTGCGCGACCCGCGACATGCGCACCTCGGTGTAGCGCATCGCCGCCGGCATGTCGCCGTCCACCGAGCCGAAGTTGCCCTGCCCGTCGACCAGCATGTAACGCATCGAGAACGGCTGCGCCATGCGCACCATCGCGTCGTAGACCGCGGTGTCGCCGTGCGGGTGGTACTTGCCGATGACGTCGCCGACGACGCGCGCCGACTTCTTGTAGGACTTGTTCCACTCGACGCCGAGCTCGTGCATCGCGAACAGCACGCG
>JANXWS010000053.1 GCA_025351005.1 Pseudomonadota bacterium
CCCCCCCCCCCCCCCCCCCCTCCGACCGTCGCCCTCCGGGCACAGGCCGGACGGGTAGGGCCCCGGCCGCCCGCTGACCGGCATGGTGGGCCTGGCACGGGAACCGAAGCCGACGACTGTCCTTCGCGCCGCGGGGGCCCCGACGACCCGCGACCCGGCGGTTGCCGCGCCCGCGGCGGCCCCGCATCGGATCGGCGGCAGCCCCCTGGCGGGTCCCCGGGAGCCGCGGATGCCGCGCTTCCGGCCTGTATACACGCGCGGCAAGCCTCGATGAATCGTGTATACAATCGTTCCCGCCGCCGCCCGCGGGCAGCGAGGAGGTGCCTGTGAGCCCGCGCCTGCCAGCCGCAGTCGAGATCGTCGAAGTCGGCCCCAGAGACGGCCTGCAGAACGAACCGACCGTCCTCCCGATCGCCGCCAAGGTCGACTTCATCGAGCGGGCGCTCGCCGCCGGCATCCGCCGCGTCGAGGTGGCGAGCTTCGTCAGCCCGCGGCGCGTGCCGGCGATGGCGGATGCCGAGGGCGTGCTCGCGGGGCTGTCGAAGCGGCCGGGGGTGCATTACGTCGGGCTCGTGCTCAACCGCAGGGGCTTCGACCGCGCCCTGGCGGCCGGCTGCAGCGAGATCGGCATGGCGGTCTTCGCGACCGACACCTTCAACGAACGCAACCAGGGCGCGACCACCGCGGCGTCGATCGCCGCCTGGCTCGAGATCGCCGCCGCGGCGCACGCCGCGGGCATCCGGCCCCAGATCACGGTGTCGGCCGCCTTCGGCTGTCCGTTTGAGGGCGAGGTGGCGGCTGCGCGGGTCGTCGACATCGCGACCAGGGTCGCCGCCGGCCGCCCGGTCGAGATCGCGCTCGCCGACACGATCGGGGTCGGCGTGCCGAGCCAGGTGACGGAGCTCATCGGTCGGGTCCGCGAGGCGCTGCCGGGCATGCCGGTCCGCTGCCATTTCCACAACACGCGCAATACCGGCCTGGCGAACGCTTATGCGGCGGTTGCCGCGGGCGCGGTCGCGCTCGACGCGAGCATCGGCGGCATCGGCGGCTGCCCGTTCGCGCCCGCCGCGACCGGCAACATCCCGACCGAGGACCTGGTCTACATGCTGGCGCGCATGGGGATCGCCACGGGCATCGACCTCGAAGCCCTGCTCGGCACCAGCCGGTGGCTGCAGGAGCAGCTCGGCCGGCCCGTGCCCGGTGCGCTCGTGAAGGCCGGCAGCTTCCCCGGGGCGCGGGCGGTCGCATGATCGGGCGCAGTCGCGCAGCCGTGCCGGTGGCCCGCGGCTGCACGCGCCGATCGTCCCGCGAGTGACGTCATGCGCGCCGTCGACAAGGCCTACGAGACGGTCCGCAGCGGCATCCTCGCCGGGCGCTTCGCACCGCAAAGCCGCCTGACGGAGCAGGACGTCGCGGCGAGCGCGGGCGTCAGCCGCACGCCGGTGCGTGAGGCGCTCCGGCGCCTGCACGCCGAGGGCCTGGTCGAGTTCACGCCGCACCAGGGCGCGGTCGTGACGCTCTGGTCGGTCGCCGACGCTGACGAGATCTTTGACCTGCGGGCGGTGCTCGAGTCGCACGGCGCGGCACGCGCCGCCGCGCACGCGACGCCGGCGCAGATCGCCGAGCTCGCGCGGCTGGCCGAGGAGCAGTGCGCCGAGGCCGGCAGGCGCGGCGCAAGCCAGCGCGAGCGCATCGCCGCGCTCGACTGCCGCTTCCACCGCTGCCTGCAGGCGGCCGCGGCGAGCCCGCGTCTGGCGCGCGCGCTCGCCTCCCTGCTCGATGCGCCACTGCTGATGAAAGCGCTCGTGGACTACGGCGCCGAGGACCTGGCGCGCGGCGCGGCGCACCACGTCGAGCTCGTGCAGGCGCTCGCGGCGCGCGACCCGCAATGGGCCGCGGCGGTGATGCGCGCCCACATCCTGGCGGCCAAGGGCACGCTGCGCCGCTGACCCGAGCCGCGACGCTGCCGCGGACAGGCGCTAGAATCCGACCCTCGCCGAGCACCATGTTGCCACTGACCCAAGGGGAATCGAGCCATGACGATCAAGGTTGGGGACCGCGTCCCGTCGGCGACGCTGAAGCAGATGACCAAGGAGGGGCCGGGTAACATCACGACCGACGAGGTCTTCAAGGGCAAGACCGTGGTGCTGTTCTCGGTGCCCGGTGCGTTCACGCCGACCTGCCACGCCAAGCACCTGCCGGGGTTCCTGCAACGGCTCGACGAGCTCAAGGCCAAGGGCGTCGACACGGTCGCCTGCCTCGCGGTCAACGACGTGTTCGTCATGGACGCCTGGGGCAAGGCCGGCGGCGTCGGCGACAAGATCGTGATGCTCGCCGACGGCAACGCCGAGTTCAGCCGCGCGCTCGGGCTCGAGCTCGACGCCTCCGCCTTCGGCATGGGCATCCGCGGCAAGCGCTTCGCGCTGGTCGCCGTCGACGGCGTCGTCAAGACGCTCGAGATCGAGGCCCCGGGCGAGTTCAAGGTCAGCGCCGCCGACTACATGCTCGGCCGCCTCTGAGCGAGCCGGGCGCGTGCACGGCGCAATCACCGGGCTCTACGCCGCGATCACGGCGCTGATGGCGGTGGGCCTCGGCGTGCGGGTGGCGCTGCTGCGGATCCGCCACCAGGTCGGCCTCGGCGACGGCGGCGTCCCCGAGCTCGGGCGCGCGATCCGGGTGCACGGCAACCTCACCGAGTACGCGCCGCTCGCGCTCCTGCTGCTGCTGCTCGCCGAGCTCGGCGCCGCGCTCCCGGCCGG
>JANXWS010000066.1 GCA_025351005.1 Pseudomonadota bacterium
CGACCCGCTTGACGAGCCACAGCGTGTAGCCGGCCCCGAGCACCAGTGTGGTCGCGGCCAGGAACGCGTACCAGAAGCCCGCCTTGAAGCTCGCCAGGATCACCAGGAACTCGCCGACGAACCCGGACGTGCCCGGCAGCCCGGCATTGGCCATCGCGAACAGCACCATGAATGCGCCGAACACCGGCATCGTGTTGACGACGCCGCCGTAGGCGCCGATCTCGCGCGTGTGCAGCCGGTCGTAGAGGACGCCGACGCAGAGGAACAGCGCGCCCGAGACCAGGCCGTGGGAGATCATCTGCACCATGGCACCGGACAGGCCCATCGTGGCGCCCGCCAGCCCGCCAGTCGCCGCCACGATCTCGTAGCCGATGAAGCAACCGAGAGTCACGAAGCCCATGTGCGCGATTGACGAGTAGGCTATGAGCTTCTTCATGTCCCGCTGCACGAGGGCAACGAGGCCGATGTAGACGACCGCCACCAGCGAGAGGCCGATGACCAGCCCGTCAAGCGCGCGCGCGGCATCCGGCGTAATCGGCAGGCTGAATCGCAGGAAGCCGTAGCCGCCCATTTTCAGCATGATCGCCGCGAGTATCACCGAGCCACCGGTCGGCGCCTCGACGTGCGCATCCGGCAGCCACGTATGCACCGGCACCATCGGCACCTTGACCGCGAAGGCCGCCAGAAACGCGAGGAAGATGCCGACCTGCTCGGGCATGGACAGTGGCAGCCCGTAGAAGGCGGCGAGCGCGTAGTCACCCGACCTCAGGTACATGTAGATGAGTGCGACCAGCATCAGCACCGACCCCAGGAACGTGTACAGGAAGAACTTGATGGTCGCGTAGATGCGCCGTGCGCCGCCCCAGACGCCGATGATCATGAACATCGGGATCAGCATCGCCTCCCAGAACACGTAGAACAGCAGTCCATCGGCCGCCGCGAACACGCCGACCATTAGTCCTTCCATGACGAGGAAGGCGGCGTAGTACTGCGTCGGCCGCTTCTCGATGACCGTCCAGCTTGCGATCAGCACCAGTACCGTCGAGAAGGTCGTCAGCATGATCAGCGGCAGCGAAATGCCGTCGATGCCGAGGTGGTAGTCGGCGTGCAGCGATCGGATCCACGGCAGGCGCTCCACGAACTGCAGCGCCGCCGTGGTCGTGTCGAAGTCCCGGTACAGCGGCACGCTCAGCAAGACGGCCGCGAGCGCGACACCGAGCGCCAGCCAGCGCCCGACGCTCGCGCGTGCATCGCCGACCAGCATCACTGCGACGCCGCCGCCGATCGGCAGCCAGGTCAGCAGGCTTAGCAGGGGAAAATGCATCTGGTCCGTTCCGTCATCCGGGTCTCAGGCGTTCCACAGCAGCCAGCCGAGCAGTGCCGAGAGCCCAATGATCATCGCGAATGCATAGTGGTACAGGTAACCCGACTGCAGGTGACGGGTCACCGCCGCCAGCCAGCCCACCGCGCGCGCCGAGCCGTTTACTAGCGCGCCGTCGATCAGGAGTTCATCGCCGACGCGCCAGAACAGGCGCCCGAGCGCCCGTGCGCCCGCAGCGAGCACGTTTTCGTTGACCCAGTCAAAGCCGTACTTGGCGTCGAGCACGCGGTACAGCGGCGCGAGACGCTGCCGCAGCATCGCCGGGAGGTCCGGCCGCTTCAGGTACAGGTACCAGGCGGCGACAGCGCCGGCGGCCGCCAGGTAGACCGGCGCCGAGCGGAACGCGTGCAGCAGGAACCCGGCCGGCCCGGAGAACTCGTGGCCGAGTAGGCCGAGCACGTCGTGACGCGGCTGGACGACGATCGCGTCGCCGAAGTAGCCGCCGAACAGCACCGGCCCCACGGTCGGCCAGCCGACCACGACCGACGGGATCGCGAGCAGCACGAGCGGCACCGTCACGACCCACGGGCTTTCGTGGAGGTGCTCGCGCGTGTGGGCATCCATGCGCCCCTCGCCGTGGAAGGTCATGAAGATCATCCGGAACGTGTAGAGCGCCGTCACGAATACGCCGACCGTAACGCAGAAGAGCGCGTAGCCCGCGCCCGGCAGACGCGACTCGGCCACCGCCTCGATCAGCGCGTCCTTCGAGAAGAAGCCGCTGAATCCCGGGAACCCGACCAGTGCCAGCGCACCCATCAGCGTCGTCCAGTAGGTGACCGGAAGCTGCCGGCGCAGCCCACCCATCCGCCGCATGTCCTGCTCGTGGTGCATCGCGATGATCACGGAGCCGGCGCCGAGGAACAGCAGCGCCTTGAAGAACGCGTGGGTCATCAGGTGGAAGATGCTGGCCGCGTAAGCCGAGGCGCCGAGCGCCACGGTCATGTAGCCGAGCTGCGACAGCGTCGAGTACGCAACGACACGCTTGATGTCGTTGTTGACGACGCCGAGGAAGCCCATGAAGAGCGCAGTCGTCGCGCCGATCACCAGCACGCAGCTGAGCGCGGTCGGCGACAGCTCGAACAGCGGCGACATCCTCGCCACCATGAAGATGCCCGCCGTGACCATGGTGGCGGCGTGGATCAGCGCCGAAATCGGCGTCGGGCCTTCCATCGAATCCGGCAGCCAGACGTGCAGCGGCACCTGCGCACTCTTGCCCATCGCCCCTACAAAAAGGCAGATGCAGATGACGGTCATCGCGTTCCACGGCTGCCCCTCGAACAGCGAGAGCGACTGCTGCGCAACGAGCGGCGCCGCATGGAAAACGTGCGCGTAGTCGAGCGAGCCCGTGTAGTGCACGATGCCCGCGATGCCGACCAGGAAGCCGAAGTCGCCGACCCGGTTGACCAGAAACGCCTTCAGGGCCGCAAAGATCGCGGTCGGCCGCGTATACCAGAAACCGATCAGCAGGTACGAGACGAGGCCGACGGCCTCCCAGCCGAAGAACAGCTGCAGGAAGTTGTTGCTCATGACGAGCATCAGCATCGAGAACGTGAACAGCGAGATGTAGGCGAAGAAGCGCGTGTAGCCGTCGTCATCGTGCATGTAGCCGACCGTGTAGACGTGCACCATCAGCGACACGAACGTCACGACGACCATCATCAGCGCCGTCAGGCGGTCGATCAGGAATCCGATCTCCATCGGCACGCCGTCGGTCAGCAGCCAGGTGTAGACCGCGCCGTTGTAGGCCGCCGCGCCGTCCTGCAGCTGCTCCTTCAGCACCCATACCGAAAGCACGAACGACACGGCGACGGCCAGTATCGTCACCGTGTGGGCGCCGGTCCGGCCGATCAGCCGGCCGCCGAGCCCGGCGACGAGGGCCGCCAGCAGCGGCGCGAGCGGGATGGCGAGATAGACCGGCTCCATCATCAGCCCCGCATCGTGTCCAGGTTCTCGACGTTTATGCTGCGGCGCTCGCGGAACAGCACCACCAGGATCGCGAGACCGATCGCCGACTCCGCCGCCGCAACCGTCAGGATGAAGAACACGAACACCTGGCCGTTCAGGTCGCCGAGCCAGCGGCCGAAGGCGATGAAGTTGAAGTTGACTGCGAGCAGCATCAGCTCGATGCACATCAGCAGGACGATGAGGTTCCTGCGGTTCAGGAATATGCCGACGATGGCAATGCTGAAGACGATGCCCGCGAGCAGCAGGAAACTCGGCAGTCCGACGTTCACGGGCGCTTCTCCGCCTCGACCTTGACGATGCGCAGTCGGTCCGCGCTCCGCACCGCGACCTGCGCCGCGATGTCCTGGTGCTTGTAGCCCGGCCGGCGGCGCGTCGTCAGCGAGATTGCCGCCACGATCGCGACCAGCAGCACCACGGCAGCCAGCTGGAATGGCAGCAGGTAGTCGGTGTAGAGCACGGCGCCGAGCGACTTCGTGTTCGAGTACGCGAGCGGCAGCGGCGGCGCGTCGAGCGCGAGCGGCAGGCCGAGGTGGCGGAACCACACGACGTAGGCCACCTCGCCGATCATGACACCTGCCACCAGCGCCCCTAGCCAGGCGTAGCGCACCAGCCCTTCCCGGAGTTGCGCGACGTTGATGTCGAGCATCATCACCACGAACAGGAACAGCACCATGACGGCGCCGACGTAGACGAGCACCAGCACGATGCCGAGGAACTCGGCCTCGAGCAGCAGCCACAGCACGGCGCTCGTGAAGAACGCGAGCACCAGGCAGAGCGCCGCGCGGACCGGGTTCCGCGCCAGCACGACGCCGAGCGAGGCGGCCACCAGCACCGCGCCGTAGAAGTAGAAGAGCACGCTCGTCAGCAGGTTGGCGGTCATGTTCCGGCGCTCAGCGGTACGGCGCGTCGGCCGTCCTGTCGGCCGCGATCATCGCCTCGTAGCGGTCGCCGACGGCGAGCAGCTTGTCCTTGTTCATGATGTTCTCGCCGCGATTCTCCATGTGGTACTCGTGGATCCTGGTCTCGACGATGGCGTCGACCGGGCAGGCTTCCTCGCAGAAGCCGCAGTAGATGCACTTGAACAGATCGATGTCGTAGCGCGTCGTGCGCCGCGTGCCGTCCGGCGCGACGTCCGACTCGATCGTTATCGCGAGCGCCGGGCACACCGCCTCGCACAGCTTGCAGGCGATGCATCGCTCCTCGCCGTTCGGATAGCGCCGGAGCGCGTGCAGGCCGCGGTAGCGGACCGACTGCGGCGCCCGCTCCTCCGGATAATGAACCGTGAACTTCGGCTTCCACAGGTACTTGAACGTGATCCACAGGCCCCGCCACAGCTCGCCGAGCAGGAGCGTCTGGGTGATGCGGCGGATGGATGCCATGGCTGCCTCGGCTGCCTCAGACGAGCCGGGCCCACGGGCCCACTCTGGCCCAGGCCATGCCGCACTCGACCACGATCCACAGCAGCGTCAGCGGAATGAACACCTTCCAGCCAAGCCGCATGATCTGGTCGTAGCGGTAGCGCGGGAACGTCGCACGGAACCACAGGAAACAGAACAGGAACGCCAGCACCTTCATGAACAGCCACAGGAACGATGGCTGCGCGAACGGCGAGCTGGCCGGCAGGTAGCCGTCGAAGGGCGACAGCCAGCCGCCGACGAACAGCACCGAGGCGAGCGTCGCCACCAGTATCATGTTCGCGTACTCGGGCAAGGCGAACAGCGTCGCGAACGTCGCCCCGGAATATTCGACGTGGAAGCCGCCGACGATTTCCGACTCGCCCTCGACGACGTCGAACGGCGCGCGGTTCGTCTCCGCGACGCCGGAGATGAAGTACACGGCCATCAGCGGCAGCAGCCAGAACCAGTTCCAGGCGAGCGCGCCGCCGACCTGCGCCCGCACGATGTCCGTCAGGTTGAGGCTGCCCGACGCCATCAGCACTCCGACCAGCGCGAAGCCCATCGCGATTTCATAGGCGACGATCTGGGCGGCCGAGCGCATTGCACCCAGCATTGCGTACTTCGAGTTGCTGGCCCAGCCGGCGAGGATGATGCCGTAGACGCCGAGCGAGGTCAGCGCCAGCACGTACAAGAGTCCCGCATCGATGTCGGCGAGGACGAAGTCCGGCGAGAATGGCACCACCGCCCAGGTCGACAGCGCCGGCACCAGCGCGATCAGCGGCGCGATCAGGAACAGCGTCCGGTCGGCGTTGGCCGGCACGACGATTTCCTTGAGCAGCAGCTTGATCGTATCGGCGAACGGCTGCGCGAGACCCTTGAAAAAGGGCAGGCCGAACAGGCGCACCTGGTTCGGGCCGTGGCGCACGTGCATCCAGCCGATGATCTTGCGCTCGCCCAGTGTCAGGAACGCGACCGCCAAGATCACGCCGATCATCACGGCGAGGACCTCGACCAGCAGCACGATGACCGTCTGCAGGTACGCCGGCATGCCGTTCCAGAGTGCGAGCAAGGTCCCCATGATGCGTCAGTAGGCGGCTGCGGGCCGGGCCGCGGCCTGCGCCTGTTGCAGCGCCGGCGCGCGGCGCACGATCGGGTCGGTCTGGTAGATCCCAAGGTCGTGCAGCCGCCCCGGCAGCGGGCCCTGCAGCTGCCAGCTGCCGTGGTAGGCCGTGTCGGCTGCCTGCCCGCAGAGTACCCCGAGCTCGCGCTCGATCTCGGCGCGGACGTCCTCCGACGACTCGTAGTCGAAGGCATTCAGGTTCAGCAGGTTGCCAAGCACGCGCAGTACCTTCCAGCCCGGGCGCGACTCGCCGACCAGGGCGGCCGCGGCGGTGAACGTCTGCCAGCGCCCCTCGAGGTTGACGAACGTGCCGGAGGTCTCGGCGAAGGTGCCGACCGGCAGCAGCACGTGGGCGTGCCGGCGCAACGATTCGGGTGCGTACGGCGTCAGCGCGAGCACGAAGCGCGCCTGGGCCAGCGCCGCCTCCCCTTCCGGGTACGACGAATCCTGCGCGGGCTCGAGCCCGCCGAACAGCAGGTACGCGTCGAGGCCACCGGCCAGCATCGCGCCCGCATCGCGGCCGCGCGCGGCACTCGCGCGCCCGCCGGCCTCGCGGTGTGGCAGCACGCCCGCCAGCGCGGCGCCGGCGGCGTTGGCGCCGCCCGGCAGGTAGCCGAGCGTCGCGCCGGCAAGCGCGGCAATTCCGGCCGCGAGCGCCCGCAGGTCGGCGTACGCCGGGTGGCGCTCGGCGAGCCCGCCGAGCAGCACCAGGCGCCGCGAACCGGTCAGCAGCGCCGCGGCCGCCGCGCGCTGACCGGCGTCGGGGATCGCTGCCGCGGCGAACACCGCCGGCACCGGCTGGCCCGCGGCCTCGGCGACCGCGCGGCCGACCGACGCGAGCTCGGCGGCGAGCGCCGCCGCCGCCACCGAGCGGTATCCCGCGACCGGGAACAGGTACGGGAATTCCGCCGGATTGATGAATGCGATGCGGGCGCGGTTCCGCAGTGCCGCCTTGCGCACGCGGTGTGCGAGCACAGGCGCCTCCTGGCGCAGGTCGCAGCCGACGATCAGCATGGCGTCCTGCGCCTCGAGCTCGGCGATCGGCACGCCAAGCCCCGGGAAGACCGGATCAGCTGCCTGGTCGCGGAAATCGCGCTGCCGCAGCCGATGATCGATGTTCGCGACTCCAAGCCCGCGCGCAAGCCGGGCCAGCAGCCATAGTTCCTCGGTGGTCGCCGTCGGCAGAGACAGCATGCCGCACCGGTCGGCGCCGCGGTCCAGCGCGTCCCGCAGGCCGCGCGCGGCGGCCTCGAGCGCGGCCTGCCAGTCCGTCGGCACGAGTACGCCGCGCTCGCGCACCAGCGGCCGCTCGAGCCGGTCGGCGGCGTAGATGCCCTCGTAAGAGAACCGGTCGCGGTCGGCGATCCACGTCTCGTTGATCGCCTCGTTGGCGCGTGGCACGACGCGCATCAAGCGGCCGCGGCGCACGTGGCCGTAGAGGTTGCTGCCCGTCGAATCGTGCGGCGACACCAGCGCCTGCTGCACCATCTCCCAGGCCCGGCCCTGGTAGCGGAACGGCTTCGAATTCAGGGCGCCGACCGGGCACAGGTCGATGATGTTGCCCGAGAGCTCGTGCTCGACGCTTTTCTCGACCCAGGTGCCGATCTGCATGTCCTCGCCGCGGCCGAGTGTGCCGAGCTCCTGCAGGCCTGCGATCTCGGCCGTGAAGCGCACGCAGCGGGTGCAGTGGATGCAGCGCGTCATGTCGGTCGAGACCAGCGGGCCCAGGTTCTTGTCCTTGACGACGCGCTTGCGCTCGGTGAAGCGCGCCGCATCGCGCCCGAAGCCCATCGCCAGGTCCTGCAGCTCGCACTCGCCCCCCTGGTCGCAGATCGGGCAATCGAGAGGGTGGTTGATCAGCAGGAACTCCATCGTCGCCTTCTGCGCGGCGATCGCCTTCGGCGACCTGGTGTGGACCTTCATTCCCTCCATGATCGGCGTCGCGCAGGCCGGCAGCGGCTTCGGCGCCTTCTCCACCTCGACCAGGCACATCCGGCAGTTGGCCGCCACGGACAGCTTCTCGTGGTAGCAGAAGCGCGGCACGTACGCGTCGACCGCGTCCGTGACCTCCATGATCATCTGGCCCTTGCGGCCCTGCACCGCAACGCCGTCGACTTCGAGGTTGACGATGTCCTTGCTCATGGCTGTCGGTCGCGCGGCCGCATCAGGCGGCCCGCCGCGCGGGATCGTCAACGATGCTGCGGCCGCCGTGCTCGATCATGTATTCGAATTCCTGTCGGAAGTGCCGGATGAAGCTCTGCACCGGCCATGCCGCAGCGTCGCCGAGCGCGCAGATCGTGTGGCCTTCGATGCGGTTAGCGACATCAACCAGCAGGTCGAGATCCTCGTGCCGGCCCTGCCCCGCGAGCACGCGGGCGACGAGCCGGTTCATCCAGCCCGTGCCCTCGCGGCAGGGCGTGCACTGGCCGCAGGACTCGGCCTTGTAGAAGCGCGTCACGCGCTCGAGTACGCGCACCATGCAGGTGCTCTCGTCCATCACGATGACGGCCGCCGAGCCGAGCGCGCTGCCGGCCTTACGCAGCGAGTCATAGTCCATGTTGGCGGCGAGAATCGCCGCAGCCGGCAGCACGGGCACCGACGAGCCGCCGGGAATCACCGCCTTGAGCCGCTTTCCGCCCAGCACGCCGCCGCAGACATCCTCGAGCAGCTCGCGGAACGGGATGCCGAGCGGCAGCTCGTAGTTGCCCGGGCGGTTCACGTGGCCGGACACCGAGAAGATCACCGTGCCGCCCGAGTTCGGCACGCCCTGGTCGGCGAACCACTTGGCGCCGTGACGCATGATCGCGGGCACCGAGGCAAAGCTCTGCGTGTTATTGATCGTCGTCGGCCGGCCGTAGAGACCGAAGGTCGCCGGGAATGGTGGCTTGAAGCGCGGCTTGCCGGGCTTGCCCTCGAGCGACTCGAGCAACGCCGTCTCCTCGCCGCAGATGTAGGCGCCGGCGCCGGCGATCGCGTGCAGCTCGAAGTCGTAGCCGGAGCCCAGAATGTTCGTGCCGAGCAGCCCGGCCGCGTACGCCTCGCGCACCGCCGACTCGAAGCGCGGAAACGGCTCGGCCAAGAACTCGCCGCGGACGTAGTTGTAGCCGGCGGTCGCACCCATCGCGTAACCGGCAATCGCCATGCCCTCGACCACGGAATGCGGGTTGTAGCGCAGGATGTCGCGGTCGTGGCAGGTGCCGGGCTCGGACTCGTCGGAATTGCACACCACGTACTTCGGGCCCGGCGCGTCCTTCGGCATGAAGCTCCACTTGAGCCCGGTCGGGAACCCGGCGCCGCCGCGACCGCGGAGCCCTGACGCCTTGACCTCCTCGACCACCTTCTCGGGCGGCACCTTGTCGCGCAGGATCCGCTCCCACGCCTGGTAGCCGTCGGCGCTGCGATAGGTCGCGAGCGTCCAGCTGTCTGCGAGCTGGAGCGGCGCGAACACGACCTGGTTCATCGCGCGCGGCATGCTGCGCTCACTTCAGTCGCTCGAGGACCCGATCCACCTTGTCGGGGGTCAGGTTCTCGTAGTAAACGTGGTCGATCATCATCATCGGCGCGTTGTTGCACGCAGCCAGGCACTCTTCCTCGCGCTTCAGGTAAAACTCGCCGTCCGCCGTACTCTCGCCGGTCTTGACGCCGAGCCGCCGCTCGATGTGCTCGACGATCTTGTCGGCGCCGCGCAGCATGCAGGAGATGTTGGTGCACACCGAGACGTGCCGCCGGCCGACCGGCCTCGTCTCAAACATCGAGTAGAAGCTCGCCACCTCGTAGACCTGGATCGGCGGCAGTTGCAGATAGGCCGCTACCGCGTCCATCAGTTCCGCCGTCAGGTGGCCACGGTTCTGGTGCTGCGCGGCGCGCAGCGCCGCGATCACCGCCGAGCGCTGCCGGCCCGCCGGGAATTTCGCGACCCAGTGGTCGATTTCGTGGCGGGTGTGCTCCGACAGCACAGCGCCCGGCAGCACGCCGCTTGCCTCGCTCATCGGTCGATCTCCCCGAACACGATGTCCAGGGTGCCGATCACGGCGACGACGTCCGCCAGCATGTGGCCGCGGACCATCTCGTCCATCGCCGCGAGGTGCGGGAAGCCCGGCGCCCGCGCCTTCAGGCGGTACGGCTTGTTCGCACCGTCGGAGACGAGCCATATGCCGAACTCGCCCTTCGGCGCCTCGACCGCCGCGTAGCACTCGCCGGCCGGCACCGTGTAGCCCTCGGTGAACAGCTTGAAGTGATGGATCAGGGACTCCATGTCGCCCTTCATCTCGACGCGGCGCGGCGGCGACACCTTGTGATCGCCGATCATCACGGGGCCGGGGTTGTCGCGCAGCCACTTCACGCATTGGGCGATGATCCGGTTCGACTGGCGCATCTCCTCGACGCGCACCAGGTAACGGTCGTAGCAGTCGCCGTTGACGCCCACCGGGATGTCGAAGTCGACCCGGTCGTAGACCTCATAGGGCTGGTGCTTGCGCAGATCCCAGACGACACCGGAGCCGCGCAGCGCCGGCCCCGTGAACGACAGCGCCTTGGCCCGCTCGGCGCTGACGACGCCGATGTTGACCGTGCGCTGCTTCCAGATGCGGTTGTCGGTCAGCAGCGTCTCGTACTCGTCGACGCAGGCCGGGAAGCGGCCGGTGAAGTCCTCGATGAAATCGAGCAGCGATCCCGCGCGCGCCTCGTTCAGCCGGTCGATCTCCTTTTTCGGGCGGAACTTCGACGGCTGGTACTTCGGCATCGCGTCCGGCAGGTCGCGGTAGACGCCGCCCGGACGGTAGTAGGTCGCGTGCATGCGAGTGCCGGAGACCGCTTCATAGCAGTCCATCAGGTCCTCGCGCTCGCGAAAGCAGTACAGGAACATCGCCATCGCACCGATGTCGAGCCCGTGCGCGCCCAGCCACATCAGGTGGTTCAGAACGCGCGTGATCTCGTCGAACATGACGCGGATGTACTGTGCCCTGATCGGCGCCTCGATTCCGAGCAACCGCTCGATCGCGAGCACATAGGCGTGCTCGCTGCACATCATGGACACGTAGTCGAGACGGTCCATGTAGCCAATGCTCTGGCTGAACGGCTTCGACTCGGCAAGCTTCTCCGTACCCCGGTGCAGCAGTCCGACGTGCGGGTCCGCCTTCTGCACGACTTCGCCGTCCATCTCGAGCACGAGCCGCAGCACGCCATGGGCGGCGGGGTGCTGCGGCCCAAAGTTCAGGGTGTAGTTGCGGATCTCAGCCAACGGGCTTCCCCGCCGCCACGGCAGCCGCGCTGAGCGACGGTTCGTAGCGGTGGTCGTCGCGGATCACGCGCGGCACCAGCACGCGCGCCTCGATCGTCACCGGCTGGTAGACGACGCGGCGCTGCTCCGGGTCGTAGCGCACCTCCACGTGACCGATCAGCGGGAAGTCCTTGCGGAATGGGTGGCCGATGAAGCCGTAGTCGGTGAGCAGCCGCCGCAGGTCGGGATGGCCGCGAAAGAGGATGCCGAACAGGTCGAATGCCTCGCGCTCGTACCAGTTCGCGGCCGGCCAGACGTCGACCACCGAATCGAGCAGCGGCGGCTCGCCGGCGTCGCAGAACGCGCGCAGCCGCAGCCGGCGGTTGTGACGCAGCGACAGCAGGTGGTAGACCGCCGCGAAGCGTCGCGGCGAGCCGGCCGGTGTCGCCGCCGCGCCCTCGTCGACGGCGACGCCGCGGCTGAAGCCGGAGCTGGTCGCATGATGCGTGTTCCACTCGTCGTGCCCAAAGGTCAGGTAGTCGACGCCCGACAGGTCGGCGAGCATCTCGAAGCAGAGCCGCTCGTCGTCGCGCAGCGTCCGGCAGACGCGAGCGAGCGCCGCGGGATCGACCTCGAAGGTGAGTTCGCCCGCAATCGCCGCCACCCGCGTCACGGCGGCGCCACAGGCCGCACTGACCGCCTCGGCGAGCGCCTCGATGCGGTCCGGCCGGCTCGCCGGCGGGTCCGTGTCGGCTTCGGTCATCGGGCCACTCATCGAGCGATCGTGCTGGTGCGGCGGATCTTGTTCATCAGCTGCAGGATCCCGTACATCAGCGCCTCCGCCGACGGCGGGCATCCCGGCACGTAGACGTCGACCGGCACGATGCGGTCGCAGCCGCGCACGACGGAATAGGAATAGTGGTAGTAGCCCCCGCCGTTGGCGCACGAACCCATCGAGATGACCCAGCGGGGTTCCGCCATCTGGTCGTAGACCTTGCGCAGCGCCGGCGCCATCTTGTTGCAGAGCGTGCCCGCCACGATCATGACGTCGGACTGGCGCGGGCTCGGCCGGAACACGACGCCGAAGCGATCGAGGTCGTAGCGCGAGGCGCCCGCGTGCATCATCTCGACCGCGCAGCAGGCGAGGCCGAAGGTCATCGGCCACAGCGATCCGGTGCGGGCCCAGTTCATCAGGTCGTCGAGACGGGCGGTGACGAAGCCCTTGTCCTGGAGCCCCGCGTCGACCTCGGCGACTAGTCCCATTCGAGCGCCCCCTTCTTCCACTCGTAGACGAAGCCGACGACCAGGATGGCGACGAAGACGAGCATCGAGACCATGCCGAAGCCGCCGACCGCCTGCAGCGAGACGGCCCAAGGAAACAGGAACGCGATTTCCAGGTCGAACAGGATGAACAGTATCGCAACCAGGTAGTAGCGCACGTCGAACTTCATGCGCGAGTCCTCGAAGGCCTCGAAGCCGCACTCGTAGGACGACAGCTTCTCCGGGTCGGGACGACGCGGTCCGAGCACGAAACCAAGCGCGATCAGCAAGCCGCCGAGACCGGCGGCGACGACCAGGAATATCAGAACCGGCAGGTAGTTGGGGAGCATGACCCGCTTTCCCGGACCGCGCTGACGACGGCCCGCGCATCCCCCGCATTCTAGACGGGCCCGCCCGCCCGCGTCACGCCAATCCGGGCTCAACGAATTTCGTCTTTCGGGATTGACACGAAGGGAACGATGGTGCCGACGGCCGGACTCGAACCGGCACACCTTACGGTGCTAGCACCTCAAGCTAGTGCGTCTACCAATTCCGCCACGTCGGCAATCTGATGGAGTCCCGCGCTGCACGCGGCGCGCCCGCCTCTACTTCGGAGGCGGCGCCGGCGCCTGCGTGCCCGACGCCGGCACCGCGGGCAGCGCCGGCAGCTCCGTGTTCGCCTTCGGCGCCGAGGGCAGCGGTGCCGATACCGGCACCTGGTCGAGCAGGCTCTTCGGACCGGCGCCCGCGCGATGGCTCGCGAGGTAGGCGAGCGACAGGCTCGTGACGAAGAAGCAGGTCGCGAGCACCGCCGTCATCTTCGAGAAGAAGGTCGACGAGCCGCGCGCGCCGAATACGGTGCCCGAGGCACCCGAGCCGAAGCCGGCGCCCGCATCCGCGCCCTTGCCCCGCTGCAGCAGCACGAGGGCGATGATCGACGCCGACAGCAGCACGTGCACGAGCAGCAGTATCTTTTGCAGCATAAAACGCCCAATCCGCCGGGCTGCGGTCAGGTGGCCGCAGCGCAGATCCTTAAAAACTCGTCCGCCTTGAGAGAGGCACCACCGACCAGCCCGCCGTCGACGTCGGGCTTGCCGAACAGTTCCGCGGCGTTCGCCGCCTTGACACTACCGCCGTACAACAGCCGCAGGCCACCGCCGATATTAGCATCCCGCGCTGCAACACGCCCGCGAATGAACGCGTGCGCCGCCTGGGCCTGATCCGGCGTCGCCGTCTTGCCGGTGCCGATTGCCCACACCGGCTCGTAGGCGACGATTGCGCGCGCGAGCGCCGTCACTCCGGCGACCGCGATCACCGCGTCGAGCTGCCGCCCGATCACGTCCTCGGTCACGCCCCGATCGCGCTCCTCGAGCGTCTCGCCGACACACAGGATCGGCACCAGGCCCGCCGCCTGGGCGGCCACAAACTTGCGCGCGACCAGCGCATCGTCCTCGTAGTACAGCTGGCGGCGCTCCGAGTGGCCGACGATCGCGTACCGGCAGCCGGCGTCCTTCAGCATCGCCGCCGAAACCTCGCCCGTGAAGGCGCCCTGGACCTCGGCGCAGACGCTCTGGGCGCCGAGCGCGATGGTGGTGTCCTTGAGCTGACGGCCGGTTTCCCAAAGGTAGACGAACGGCGGGCAGATCACGACCTCGCACGACGCATCGTCCGCGCCTTCGATCAACGCCTCGACGAGACGCGCGTTCTCGGCGCGCATGCCGTGCATTTTCCAGTTGCCTGCGACTACGGGTCGGCGCATCGGGGTGTCCTGCGAGGGCGCGGCAGAATACGCGCGGGACCCACCAAAATCAACGCATTGCCCTTTACGCGGCGGCCTTGCGCACGGCCTCGGCGATGGCCTCGGCGCTGGCGCGGACGAGGCCCTCGTCGCGGCCCTCCACCATGACCCGGATCACGGGCTCCGTGCCCGACGCCCGGAGCACGACCCGCCCGGCGCTGCCGAGACGCGCCTCCGCGACGCCGACCGCCGCCGTCACCGACGGCAGCGCCTTCAGGTCGATGCGCTCCGCGACCCGGACGTTGAGCAGGACCTGCGGATAGCGCGACATCCCGCGGGCGAGTTCGGCGAGGCTGGAACCGGTCTGGCGCATGACAGCGAGCACCTGCAGCGCGCTGACGATGCCGTCGCCCGTGGTCGCCTTGTCGAGGCAGAGCAGGTGCCCCGAGGTCTCGCCGCCCAGAATGCCGCCGGACTCGCGCAGCATCTCGAGCACGTTGCGGTCGCCGACCGCGGCGCGGCGGAACGCGATGCCCCCGGCGATGAGCGCGTGCTCGAGGCCGAGGTTCGACATCACCGTGCCGACCACGGGGCCGTGCAGCTCGCCGCTCCGGTGGCGCGCGCGGGCCAGCACGTACAGCAGCTGGTCGCCGTCGACGATGTTGCCCTCGTGGTCGACCATCACCAGCCGGTCGCCGTCACCATCGAGCGCAATGCCGGCGTCGGCATGCACGCCGGGCACCATCATCTGCAGCAGCGCCGGCTGCGTCGAGCCGCAGCCGTCGTTGATGTTGCGGCCGTTTGGCGAGCAGCCGATCGGAACGATGTCGGCACCGAGGTCGGCGAACACGCGCGGCGCGACCTTGTAGGCGGCGCCGTTGGCGCAGTCGACCACCAGCCTCAGGCCGCTCAGGTCGACGCCGCGCGGCATGGTGCTCGCGCAGAACTGCTGGTACAGCACTCTCGACTGGTCGACGCGCACCGCCCGCCCCAGCCGCCCGGATTCGACGGTCGTGGCCGGGATGTCGAGTCCGCGCTCGATCTGCTGCTCGAGGTCGTCCGAGAGCTTGCCGCCGCTGCCATCGAAGAACTTGATGCCGTTGTCCTCGTACAGGTTGTGCGAGGCGCTGATGACGACGCCGAACGTGCACTCGAAATTCCGCGTCATGAACGCGATGCCCGGCGTCGGCAATGGCCCGATCAGGTTGACGTTGACGCCGGCGGCGACGAAGCCCGCCTCCAGTGCGGCCTCGAACAGGTAGCCCGAGAGCCGCGTGTCCTTGCCGATCAGCACCGAGCCGCCGGCGGGCGCGAGCACGCGCGCGGTCGCGCCGGCGAGCCGGAGCGCGAACTGGACCGTCATCGGGTCGGTGCCCACCCGGCCGCGGACGCCGTCGGTGCCGAAAAACCGCTTGTTCATGCCTGCTCTCCCGGCGGCTCTCGCAGCGCCGCGCCGACCCGGATTGCATCGACCGTCTCCGGCACGTCGTGGGCGCGCACGATCAGCGCACCGCGCTCCGTCGCGATCGCGGCCGCCGCTACGCTGCCGGCCTGGCGCGCGCCGACCGCGCGCCCGGTCAGCTGGCCGATCAGTGTCTTGCGCGACAGCCCGACGACGAGCGGATAACCGAGCGTCGCGAAGCTGCCGAGCGAGCGCAGCAGTGCCAGGTTGTGCGCGGCGGCCTTGCCGAAGCCGAAGCCCGGATCGACCGCGATCGCGTCGGCCGCGATCCCGGCCGCGCGCACCGCCGCAGCCCGGCCGCGCAGCCACTCGCGCACCTCGCCGACCACGTCGCCGTAGAACGGCGCCTGCTGCATCGTCGCGGGCTCGCCCTGCATGTGCATCAGGCAGACGCCGACGCCGAGCCTCGCGGCGGCCTCGAGCGCCGCCGGGTCGCCGAGCGCGCGGATGTCGTTGATCATGCCGGCGCCCGCCTCAACCACTGCCTCGATCACCGGCGCGCGACTGGTATCGACCGAGATCAGGACGTCGAGCTCCGCCGCGATCGCCCGCACCACCGGCACGACCCGCCGCAATTCCTCGGCGACCGAGGGTGGCACCGACCCGGGCCGGGTCGACTCGCCGCCGACGTCGATGATGCGGGCGCCGTCCGCGACCATCTGCCGCGCGGCGGCCAGTGCCGCCCCGGGATCGAGGAACCGGCCGCCGTCCGAGAACGAGTCGGGCGTCACGTTCAGCACGCCCATCACGACCGGGCCGTCCAGCGGCAGCAGGCGCGAACGGCAACGCAGCCGCACGGCCGGTCCGTCAGCCCGTCAGTGCTGTCCGGCCGGCGTGCCCACGCCTCCGAGGCCGGGCTTCTTGTCGGTCTCGGCCGGCGGCGGCGCACCGCCCGGGGGCGTCAGCGCACCCTCGTCCCAGTCGCGCGGCGGGGTCGGTTCCTTGCCAGCCATGATGTCCTTGATCTGCTGCTCGTCGATGGTCTCGTAGCGCATCAGCGCCTCGGACATCTTCTGCAGCTCGCCCAGGTGCGACTCGAGAATCGTCTTGGCGCGCGCATAGTTCGCGTCGATGACCTTGCGGACTTCCTCGTCGATGACATGCGCGGTGACGTCGGACACCTGCTTGTGCTGGGTCACGCTGCGACCGAGGAACACCTCGCCCTGGTCCTCGCTGTAGGTCTGCGGGCCGAGGCGCTCGGACAGGCCCCATTTCGTGACCATGCTGCGGGCGAGGTCGGTGGCGCGCTCGATGTCGTTCGAGGCGCCGGTCGTGATCGATTCCTTGCCGAACACGAGCTCCTCGGCGACGCGACCGCCGAACAGCGTCGCGATCCGGCTTTCGAGCCGGCGCTTCGAAGTGCTGTAGCGGTCGCTCTCGGGCAGGAACATCGTCACGCCGAGCGCCATGCCGCGCGGGATTATCGTGACCTTGTAGACCGGGTCGTGCTCGGGCACCGAGAGGCCCACGATCGCGTGACCGGCCTCGTGGTAGGCGGTCAGCCGCCGCTCCGCCTCGGTCATCACCATCGAGCGCCGCTCCGCGCCCATCATGATCTTGTCCTTGGCGCGCTCGAATTCCTCCATCGACACGACGCGGCGGTTGGCGCGGGCCGCGAACAACGCCGCCTCGTTGACGAGGTTGGCGAGGTCGGCGCCGGAGAAGCCGGGCGTGCCGCGTGCGATGACCATCGGCTTGACGTCATCGGCGACCGGCACCTTGCGCATGTGGACCTTGAGGATCTGCTCGCGGCCACGCACGTCCGGCAGCGGCACGACCACCTGGCGGTCGAAACGGCCCGGGCGCAGCAGCGCCGGGTCGAGCACGTCGGGCCGGTTGGTCGCGGCGATGACGATGACGCCCTCGTTGCCTTCGAAACCATCCATCTCGACCAGCAGCTGATTGAGCGTCTGCTCGCGCTCGTCGTGGCCGCCGCCGAGCCCCGCCCCGCGGTGACGCCCGACCGCATCGATCTCGTCGATGAAGATGATGCACGGCGCGTGCTTCTTCGCCTGCTCGAACATGTCGCGCACGCGCGAGGCGCCGACGCCGACGAACATCTCGACGAAGTCGGAGCCCGAGATCGTGAAGAACGGCACCTTGGCCTCGCCCGCGATCGCGCGCGCGAGCAGCGTCTTGCCCGTGCCGGGGCTGCCGACCATGAGCACCCCCTTCGGGATCTTGCCGCCGAGCTTCTGGAACTTGGCCGGGTCCTTCAGGAAGTCGACGATCTCCTTGACCTCCTCCTTGGCTTCCTCGACGCCGGCGACGTCGGCGAACGTCACGTTCACCTGGTCCTCGTTGAGCAGCCGGGCGCGGCTCTTGCCGAAGCTCATCGCGCCGCGGCCGCCCGCGCCGCCCTGCATCTGGCGCATGAAGTACACCCAGACGCCGATCAACAGCAGGATCGGGAACGACGACAGGAACAGCTGCATCAGCACCGACTGCCGCTCGGGCGCGGACGCGCTGAAACTGACCTGGTGCTTCTGCAGGGCGCCGATCAGCTGCGTGTTGTCGGTCTCGGGGCTGTAGGTGACGAAGGCCTCGCCGTTCGAGCGCGTGCCGGAGATCGTCTCGCCCTTGATGGTCGCGGTGCGGATCGCGTTGTTGTCGACCTCGGTCAGAAACTGCGAGTACGGGATCTCCGGGTTCGCGCCCGGGCGGGCGTTGAAATTGGAGAACACCGCGAGCAGGACCACCGCGATGACCACCCAGAGAAGGACGTTCTTGGTCAGGTCGTTCAATGCAAGCTCCTGTCGGGGCTCGGAAAATCAGCGCCGTGGGGAGACGCTACAGGATACGCCTGCCGCTCGCCAGCAGGTACATTTCCGCACTGCGCGCCCGCGACGCCGGCGGCTTCCTCATCCTGACGCTCGCGAAGTCCCGTCGCACGTTGCGCAGGAACTCGTCGAAGCCAGCCCCCTGAAACACCTTGGCGAGCAACACCCCGCCCGGCCGCAGCGCCTCGCGGCTGAACTCGAGGGCGAGTTCGGCGAGGTGCAGCTGTCGCGGCTGGTCGACAGCATCGATGCCGGACATGTTGGGGGCCATGTCGGACATCACAAGATCAACTGGTCGACCGTCGAGGGCCTGCCGCAGTTCCGCTAGCGGCCCCGGTTCCCGGAAGTCGCCGAGGATGAAATCCACGCCCGGCAGCGCGGCCATCGGCAGGACGTCGAGGGCGATCACGGAACCCTTGCCATTCAATGCCTTGGCCGCGTACTGGCTCCAGCCGCCCGGCGCCGCCCCGAGGTCGACGACGACCATCCCGGGCCTGAGCAGCCGCTCGTCCGCGTCAAGTTCCGCGAGCTTGAACGCGGCTCGGGAGCGAACGCCTTCCTTGCGGGCGCGCTTGACGTAGGAATCCGCCGCATGCTCCTGAAGCCAGCGCCCGCTCGACTTGCTGCGTTTCGGCATGGTGCTCCGGCCTCGAACCGCGACCCTGCTCCCTATAATGCCGCGATGGAACTGAACGAACGCCAGAAGAAGCACCTGCGCCGCCTCGGCCACCCGCTGCACCCACTCGTCACGCTCGGCCACGCCGGATTGACCGACGCGGTCGCGGCCGAGATGGAACGCGCGCTCGCCGACCACGAACTCGTCAAGGCGCGTGCCCGCCTCGGCGACCGCGAGGCGCGCGACCTCGCCCTCGCTGCGCTCGGCGCGCGCACGGGGAGCGCGCTCGTGCAGCGGGTCGGCAATGTCGGCCTGTACTTCCGGCCGAAACCAAAGCTCTCGCGCATCGTCCTGCCCGACTGAGCCCGACGAACGCGGCGGCCTAGCGCCGCAGCTCGCCGACCAGCAGCGCGACAACTGCGATCGTCGCGGCGACGTACAGCAGCGTCGAGACGCCGTGCCAGAGCGCGAACGCGTTGCCTGCGACACCGGCCGGAGCGCGCGCGGCCTCGAGCAGCGGCCGGATCCCCCACTCGGCGAGCGCGAGCAGCAGCGCCGGCAGCGCGAAACGGAACGGCCCCGCGCCCGGTCCCGGGCGACCGCGCACGGCGGCGGCGAGCAGCGCCGCGATGCCGATCGACAGCAGCGTCACCACCCGGAACATCGCGCCGGCCAGCTGCCCGGCCAGGCGGCGGTCAGTGAGTTCATGAAACAGAACCGGTGCGGCGAGCGCGCCGACCGCGACCAGCAGGCCCGCCCAGAGCGCCAACAGCAGCCGCAGCCCGAGTCTCACTCGTAGCGGACCGCGACGATCTCGTAGCTGCGCACGCCGCCCGGCGCCTGCACCTCGACCACGTCGCCCTGCCCCTTGCCGACCAGCGCGCGCGCGATCGGCGAGGTGATCGCGATCAGGCCGCGGCGGATGTCGGCCTCCTCGTCGCCGACGACCTGGTAGGTGACCTGGCTGCCGTCCTGCTGCGCCTCCAGGTCGACCGTCACGCCGAACACGACCTTGCCGGTCTGCGGCAGCTTCGAGACGTCGATGATCTCGGTGTTGTTGAGGCGGTTCTCGATCTCCTTGATCCGTCCCTCGATGAAGCCCTGGTGCTCGCGGGCCGCGTGATACTCGGCGTTCTCCGACAGGTCGCCGTGACCGCGGGCCTCGGCGATGGCCTTGATGACCGCCGGCCGGTCCTCGGCCTTCAGGCGCTTCAGCTCCGCGCGCAGGCGCCCGGCGCCGGCGGCCGTGATCGGGCTACGCTTCACGCCAGCAGCTCCTTGTGCAGGTCCTGCAGCCGGTTCACCTCGACCTCCTCGAGATGATCGAGCGCCTCGCAGGTGGCGCGCGCGGCGGGCAGGGTCGTGTAATAGGTCACCTTGCGGGCGACCGCCTCGCGGCGGATCGAGCGCGACTCCCGCACCGCCTGCTTGCCTTCAGTGGTGTTGACGATCAGGTCGATCTCGTCGTTCTTGATCATGTCGACGATGTGCGGCCGGCCTTCGCGCACCTTGAGCGCGCGGCGGCAGGAAATGCCGGCGGCCTCGAGCGCATTCGCCGTGCCCTCGGTCGCGACGATCTCGAAGCCGCGGGCGATCAGCTCGCGCGCGAGCCCGACGGCGCCTGGCTTGTCGCGCTCGCGCACCGACACCAGGCACACGCCGCGGCGCGGCAGCACGACGCCGGAGCCCGACTGCGCCTTGGCGTAGGCTTCCCCGAAGGTGCGGCCGGTACCCATTACCTCGCCGGTCGACTTCATCTCAGGGCCGAGGATCGGGTCGGCCTCCGGAAACTTGGCGAACGGGAACACGGCTTCCTTGACCGAGTAGAAGCCCGGGATGCGCTCCTCGCGCATGCCCTGCTCGGCGAGCGAGCGCCCGACCATCACGCGCGCCGCGACCTTCGCGAGCGGCCGGCCGGTCGCCTTCGAGACGAACGGGACGGTGCGCGAGGCGCGCGGGTTGACCTCGAGCACGTAGACGACGCCGTTCTGGATCGCGAACTGCACGTTCATCAGGCCGATGACGTTGAGTGCGTGGGCCATGCGCGTGGTCTGCTCGCGCAGCTCGGCCTGTACGGCCGCCGACAGCGCGTAGGGCGGCAGCGAGCATGAGGAGTCGCCGGAGTGCACGCCGGCCTGCTCGATGTGCTCCATGATGCCGCCGATCAGCACGTCCTTGCCATCGCAGATCGCATCGACGTCGACCTCGGTCGCCAGGTCGAGAAAGCGATCGAGCAGCACCGGGCTGTCGTTCGAGACCTTGACCGCCTCGTTCATGTAGGCGCGCAGGTCGTCCTCGTTGAAGACGACCTCCATCGCGCGCCCGCCGAGCACGTAGGAGGGGCGGACGATCAGCGGGTAGCCGACGTCGCGCGAGAGCGCCACGGCCTGCTCCTCGGTGCGCGCAGTGGCATTTGCCGGCTGCTTCAGGCCGAGGGTCTGCAGCAGCTGCTGGAAGCGTTCGCGATCTTCGGCGACATCGATCGCGTCCGGCGACGTGCCGATGATCGGCGCACCGGCCGCGGCCAGCGCCCGCGACAGCTTCAGCGGCGTCTGGCCGCCGTACTGGACGATCACGCCCTCGGGCTTCTCCTTGGCGATGATCTCCATCACGTCCTCAAAGGTCAGCGGCTCGAAGTAGAGCCGGTCGGACGTGTCGTAGTCGGTCGAGACCGTCTCCGGATTGCAGTTCACCATGATCGTCTCGAAACCGTCCTCGCGCAGCGCGAGCGCGGCGTGCACGCAGCAGTAGTCGAACTCGATCCCCTGGCCGATCCGGTTCGGGCCGCCGCCCAGGATCACGATCTTGCGGCGGGCGGTGGGCAGTGACTCGCACTCCTCCTCGTAAGTCGAGTACATGTAGGCGGTCGTGGTCGCGAACTCGGCGGCACAGGTGTCGACGCGCTTGTAGGCCGGGCGCAGCCCGTAGGCGTGGCGGCGCTTGCGAACCACGGACTCGTCGACGCCGAGCAGCCGCGCCAGGCGCGCGTCCGAGAAGCCCTTGCGCTTCAGCGTCCGCAGCCGCGCGTGCTCGAGCTCCGCGAGCCCGCCGCTGCGCACCCGCTGCTCCTCCTGCACCAGGTCCTCGATCTGCGCCAGGAACCAGCGGTCGATCGACGTCAGCTCGTGCAGCCGCTCGAGCGTCCAGCCGGCGCGGTACGCATCCGCCACCAGCAGCAGCCGGTCGGCGCCCGGATGGCGCAGCTCCGCGACCAGCGCCGCCTCGCGCTCCTCGGTCAGCGGCAGCGCCAGCTGCTCGTCGAACCCGGCGAGCCCTGTCTCGAGGCTCCGGAGCGCCTTGTGCAGCGACTCCTGGAAGGTGCGGCCGATCGCCATCGCCTCGCCGACCGACTTCATCTGCGTCGTCAGGCGGGTATTGGCGCCCGGGAACTTTTCGAACGTGAACCGCGGGACCTTGGTGACGACGTAGTCGATCGACGGCTCGAACGAGGCGGGCGTGGCGCCGCCGGTGATGTCGTTCTTGAGCTCGTCGAGCGTGTAGCCGACCGCGAGCTTGGCGGCGATCTTTGCGATCGGGAAGCCGGTCGCCTTCGAGGCGAGCGCGGAGGAGCGCGATACGCGCGGGTTCATCTCGATGACCAGCACCCGGCCGTCGCGCGGGTTGACCGCGAACTGCACGTTCGAGCCGCCGGTGTCGACACCTATCTTCCGCAGCACCGCGATTGAGGCGTCGCGCAGCCGCTGGTACTCCTTGTCCGTCAGAGTCTGCGCCGGCGCGACGGTGATCGAGTCGCCGGTGTGCACCCCCATCGGGTCGAGGTTCTCGATCGAGCAGACGATGATGCAGTTGTCGGCCGAGTCGCGGACCACCTCCATCTCGAATTCCTTCCAGCCGAGCACCGACTCCTCGAGCAGCACCTCGCTGGTGGGCGAGGCGTCGAGCCCGCGCGCGACGATGGTTTCGAACTCCTCGCGGTTGTAGGCGATGCCGCCGCCACTGCCGCCGAGCGTGAACGAGGGGCGAATCACGGTCGGGTAGCCGATCTCGGCCTGCGTCGCGAGCGCCTCCTCAAGGCTGTGCGCAATGCGCGCGCGCGGCGTCTGCAGGCCTATTTCGTGCATGGCGTCGCGAAACAGCTCGCGGTCCTCGGCCATGTCGATCGCCTCGCGCGAGGCGCCGATCAGCTCGACGCCGTGCGCCGCCAGCACGCCCTCGCGCGCCAGGTCGAGCGCGCAGTTGAGCGCTGTCTGCCCGCCCATCGTCGGCAGCAGTGCGTCGGGCCGCTCCTTCTCGATGATCCGCGCCACCGTGCGCCAGTGCACCGGCTCGATGTAGATCGCGTCCGCCATGTCCGGGTCGGTCATGATCGTCGCCGGGTTCGAGTTCACGAGGATGACCCGGAAGCCCTCCTCGCGCATCGCCTTGCATGCCTGCGCCCCGGAATAATCGAACTCGCAGGCCTGACCGATGACGATCGGTCCGGCACCGATGATCAGCACGCTCGAGAGGTCGGTACGCCTGGGCATGTCGTGGCTCCGGCTGCTCAGGCCCGCGACGGACCGGGCTGCTCGGCGCCGGCCTTGGCGGCGGGCAGCAACTCGCCCCGCAGCTCGCGGGCCTTCAGTTGCGCCTGCAGCCGCCGCACCATCAGGTGCACGAAGCGCACGAAGAGCCCGCGCACGTCGTGCGGCCCCGGGCTCGCCTCGGGATGCCCCTGGAAGCTGAACACCGGCCGGTCGTTGAACTCGAGGCCCTGCAGCGAGCCGTCGAAAAGCGAGCGGTGCGTCGCCCGCACGTGCGCGGGCAGCGTCGCCTCGTCGACCGCGAAGCCATGGTTCTGGCTGGTGATCAGCACGCGACCGGTCGCGAGGTCTTGTACCGGGTGGTTCGCGCCGTGGTGGCCGAACTTCATCTTGACGGTGCGCCCGCCGGCTGCGAGCCCGAGCAGCTGGTGGCCGAGGCAGATGCCGAACACCGGTATGTCGGTCGCCACGAACTCGCGGATCGCGGCAATCGCGTAGTCGCAGGGCTCCGGATCACCCGGCCCGTTCGACAGGAAGATGCCGTCGGGGTTGAGCGCCAGCACGGGCTCCGCCGGCGTCTGCGCGGGCACCACGGTGATGCGGCAGCCATGGTCGGCGAGCAGCCGCAAGATGCTGCGCTTGATGCCGAAGTCGTAGGCAACCACATGCAGCCGCTGCGAGGACCGCACCGGCCGCTCGCTGGCGCCGTTCCAGTGGCTGCCGTCGTTCCACTGGTAGGGCCGACGGGTCGAGACGACCTTGGCCAGGTCCATGCCCTTGAGGCCCGGGAACTTGCGCGCGGCGCGCACGGCGGCCGCATCCTCGATCGCCTCGCCGGTCATGATGCAGCCGGCGAGCGCGCCCTTGTCGCGAAGGATCCGGGTCAGGCGGCGCGTGTCGATGTCGGCGATCGCGACCAGCTTGCCGCGCTTGAGGAACGTGCTGAGCGACTCCGACGCACGCCAGCTCGAGTGCAGCAGCGGCAGGTCACGGATCACGAGACCCGCGGCGAAGATCGCGGCCGCCTCGAGGTCCTCCGGCGTCGCGCCGGTGTTGCCGATGTGCGGGTAGGTCAGCGTGATGATCTGGCGGTTGTAGGAGGGGTCCGTCAGGATCTCCTGGTAGCCGCTCATCGCGGTATTGAAAACCACTTCGCCGGTCGTGTTGCCCTTGGCGCCGATCGAAATGCCCCGGAAGACCGTTCCGTCCTCCAGGGCGAGTACAGCGGGCGTCGTCAAGGCTCACTCCCGTGGCGAGTCACACACGCGGGCCTGCCGGGGGGTCCGGGCCGTAGATGCGCAAAGCGGGTGGAGCCTCTTGAAGACTCCGCCCGCTTCGGTCAATGTCGCGTGGAATTCGATCCGGGCACGTATCCTACGGCAGCGTCGCGCGCCGTGCCAGCCCGGGGGCGGCGCGTTCAGCCGAATCCAAGCACGTCGCTCATCTTGTACCGCCCCGCCCCCCGACCCCGCAGCCACCGGCAGGCCCTTAGCGCCCCGTAGGCGAACGTCATCCGGTCGTGGGCCCGGTGGCTGAGCTCGAGGCGCTCGCCGGGGCCGGCGTAGATCACCGTGTGCTCGCCGACGATGTCGCCGCCGCGAACCACCGAGAAGCCGATCGAGCCGCCCCTGCGCGCGCCGCTGCGGCCGTCCCGCAGCGGGCCCGCGAGTTCGGCGAGCGAGTGGCCGCGGCCAGCCGCGGCCGCCTCGCCGAGCTGGCGCGCGGTGCCGGACGGCGCATCGACCTTGTCGCGGTGATGCGCTTCAAAGATCTCGATGTCGTAGTCCGGGGGCAGCGCCGCAGCCGCATTCTCAACGAGTTGCGCGAGCAGGTTGACGCCGAGGCTCGTGTTCGGCGCGACCAGCACCGCGATGCGCCGCGACGCCGCCTCGATCACATCGGCGGCCGCCGGATCGAGGCCGGTAGTGCCGACCAGGAGCGCGCAGCCGCGCGCGACCGAGGCCCGGACGTGCGCGCCGACCGCGCCCGCGACCGAGAAGTCGAGCGCGACGTCGGCGTTGCGGAGCGCAGCCGCCGGGTCGTCGGTCAGGACAACGCCGGTGGCGGAGGCAACCCCGGTGAGCCGGGCGGCGTCGGTGCCGCGCGCAGCGCTGGCCGTGGAGACGAGCGCGCCGGCGAGCTCGAATTCCGCGCTCTCGTGGATCGCGCGCAGCAGGCTCACGCCCATACGCCCGCTGGCTCCGAGCACCGCTATCCGGACCGGGCCACGGGCGTCGGCCCCGGTCACGGGACCCCGCCCTGGCTGCTGCGCTGCGGGCGGCGCCGCTTCACGGCGCGATCGTCTCGAAGAACTTGCGTACGCCGTCGAGCCACGAGGACTCGCGCGGGTTGTGGCGTGCCGGGTCCTTCCTTAGGGTCGTTTCAAACCGCCGCAGCAGGTCCTTCTGCTCCGGGGACAGGTGCACCGGGGTCTCGACCACGACCCGGCAGTACAGGTCGCCGGTCGCGCCGCCCCGCACCGGGCGTACGCCCTGGTCGCGGAGCCGGAACATGCGCCCCGATTGCGTCTCGGGCGGCACCTTGATCCTTGCCTGACCATTCAGCGTCGGCACCTCGACCTCGCCGCCGAGCGCGGCGGTGGCGAAGGTCACCGGCACCTCGCAGGAGAGATCCGCGCCCTCGCGCGCGAAGATCGGGTGTTTGCGGACGCCGACCTCGACGTAGAGATCGCCGGCCGGACCGCCGTTGCGCCCGGCCTCGCCCTCGCCCGACAGGCGGATCCGGTCGCCGTTGTCGACGCCGGCCGGCACCTTGACCTGCAGCGTCCGGGTGCGCCGTACGCGCCCCTGGCCGAAGCAGTCGTCGCACGGTTTGTCGATGATCTGGCCACGTCCTTTGCAGCGGGGGCACGGCTGCTGCACCGCAAAAAAGCCTTGCTGCATGCGCACCTGGCCGGCCCCGCCGCAGGTGCTGCAACGCACCGGGGTGCTGCCCTTCGCGGCGCCGCTGCCGCCGCAGCCGCTGCAGTCGGCCAGTGCAGCAATCTGGACCTCGGCCGCATGGCCGAACACGGCCTGTTCGAGGTCGAGCGCAAGCTCGTAGCGGAGATCGGCGCCACGAAACACCTGCCGGCCACCGCGCCGGCCGGCGCCGAAGATGTCGCCGAATACCTCACCGAATATGTCGCCGAACACCTCGCCCGGGTCGACTCCGCCGGCACCCCGGGATGCGTCGACCCCGGCGTGGCCAAACTGGTCGTAGGCAGCCCGCTTGCGCCGGTCGGAGAGCACCTCGTAGGCCTCCTTGGCCTCCTTAAAGGTCTCCTCGGCCGTCGCGTCGCCCTCGTTGCGGTCCGGGTGGTGCTTCATCGCGAGGCGCCGGTAGGCCTTCTTGATGTCGGCCTCGCCCGCGGTCCGGGCGACCTCGAGGACCTGGTAGTAGTCGCGCTTCCCCATGCACCCTCACGCACGGACGCGCCGCCGGGGCCCCGCGGGTCCCGGCCGGCGCGTCCTCAATGCCGCTCGCCGCCGCTCGTGCGGGCGATCAGGCCTTGCGGTCCTTGTCCTTCACTTCCTCGAACTCGGCATCGAGCACGTCGTCCTTCGGCTTCGTGCCGGCCGCGCCCGGCCCGCCCGCGCCGGCGGCCGCCTCGGCGCCGCCGCCAGCCGCCCGCTGCAGCACGTCGGCCGCGGCCCCGGAGAGCGCCTGTGCCTTGAGCTCGATTGCGTCCTTCTGGTCCGCCGCCATCGCCTTCTTCAGGTCGCCGAGCGCCGACTCGATCTTCGCACGATCCTCGCCCGGCACCTTGTCGCCGAGGTCCTGCAGCGACTTGTCGACCTGGTGCACCAGCGCGTCGGCGCGGTTGCGGGCGTCGACCAGCTCACGGAACTTCTTGTCTTCGGCGGCGTGCGCCTCGGCGTCCTGCACCATCCGCTTGATCTCGTCCTCGGCGAGCCCGGACGAGGCCTTGATGACGATCTTCTGCTCCTTGCCCGTGCCCTTGTCCTTGGCCGACACGTGCAGGATGCCGTTCGCGTCGATGTCGAAGGTGACCTCGATCTGCGGCATGCCGCGCGGCGCCGGCGGGATGTCCGACAGGTCGAAGCGGCCGAGCGACTTGTTGTCGCCCGAGCGCTCGCGCTCGCCCTGCAGCACGTGGATCGTGACCGCCGGCTGGCTGTCGTCCGCAGTCGAGAACACCTGCGTCGCTTTGGTCGGGATCGTCGTGTTCTTCTCGATCAGCTTGGTCATGACGCCGCCGAGCGTCTCGATTCCAAGCGACAGCGGTGTCACGTCGAGCAGCAGCACGTCCTTGACCTCGCCCGACAGCACGCCGGCCTGGATCGCCGCGCCGACCGCCACCGCCTCGTCGGCGTTGACGTCCTTGCGGGGCTCCTTGCCGAAGAAGTCCTTGACGGCCTTCTGCACCATCGGCATGCGCGTCTGGCCACCGACCAGGATCACCTCGGCGATGTCGGCCAGCGCGAGACCCGCGTCCTTGACCGCGATCCGGCATGGTTCGATGGTCCGGCGCACCAGGTCCTCGACCAGCGACTCGAGCTTGGCGCGCGTCAGCTTGACGTTGAGGTGCTTCGGCCCCGACGCATCCGCAGTGATGTACGGCAGGTTGATGTCGGTCTGCTGGCTCGAGCTCAACTCGATCTTGGTCTTCTCGGCCGCCTCCTTGAGGCGCTGCATCGCGAGCGGGTCCTTGCGCACGTCGACGCCAGACTCCTTGCGGAACTCGTCGGCGATGAAGTCGATCACCCGCCGGTCGAAGTCCTCGCCGCCGAGGAAGGTGTCGCCGTTGGTCGAGAGCACCTCGAACTGGCGCTCGCTGTCGACCGCGGCGATCTCGATGATGGAGACGTCGAAGGTGCCCCCGCCCAGGTCGTAGACCGCGATCTTGCGGTCGCCGCCGGCCTTGTCGAGGCCGTACGCGAGCGCGGCCGCCGTCGGCTCGTTGATGATGCGCTTGACGTTTAGGCCGGCGATCCGGCCGGCGTCCTTGGTCGCCTGACGCTGCGAATCGTTGAAGTAGGCGGGTACCGTGATCACCGCCTCCGTGACGGTCTCACCGAGGTAGTCCTCGGCCGTCTTTTTCATCTTCATGAGCACGCGCGCCGAGACTTCGGGCGGCGCCATCGGCTTTCCCTGCGCCTCGACCCAGGCGTCGCCGTTGTCGGCCTTGACGATCTTGAACGGCACCAGGTCGAGGTCCTTCTGCACGACGTCGTCGGCGAACTTGCGGCCGATCAGGCGCTTCACCGCGTACAGCGTGTTGTGCGGATTCGTGACGGCCTGACGCTTGGCCGACTGCCCGACGAGCACCTCGTCGTCCTTAGTGAAGGCGACGATCGACGGCGTGGTGCGATCGCCCTCGCTGTTCTCGATCACCTTGGGCTTGCCGCCCTCCATGACCGCGACGCACGAGTTGGTCGTGCCGAGGTCGATACCGATGACTTTGGCCATGATCCTCTGCTCCTCGAACGGATACGGAATACTGACTGTCTTAATGAGGCCGGCGTGCCGCTTCTCAAGCGTCCGCCGCCTTCGCGACCACGACCCGGGCGGGGCGCAGCACCCGACCGTGCAGCAGGTAGCCCTTCTGGACCGTCTCGAGCACGGTGCCGGGCGGCCGGGTCGCCGTCGGCTGCGCCACCATCGCCTCGTGCCGCTCCGGGTTGAACGGCTCCCCGGTCGGGTCGAAAGCACTGATGCCGGCCGTCTCGAAGGCCTTGAGCAACAGCCGCCGTGTTGCGGCCTGGCCCTCGACCATGCTCCTCAGGTCGGCACTCGCCGCGTTCGCGACCGCGAGCTCGAACCCGTCGACCGCCGGCAGCAGGTCCTGGGCGAAGCGCTCCACCGCATAGCGCTGCGCACCCTCGAGGTCGCGCGCGGCGCGTTTCCTGAAGTTCTCGAACTCGGCGAGAGTGCGCAGGTACTGGTTGTAGTGCTGTTCGGCCTTGGCGCGGGCCACCTCGAGCTCGGCCTCGGGACCGGAGGGCTGCGCCGGCAGAGTACTGGGGTCGAGCACGGTGGTCGCATCGGGATCGGCCGCCGGGTTCCGGGAGGCATCGCGTTCGGTCATCAGGGATCTCCGCCAAGGCACGCCTGCGGTGCCGGGCCCGCGCGGAGGATGGAGGCTCGCCGGCCGCAATTCAAGGGCTTAGGGAGCGGCGGGCGGAGTGCCGGTCCGGGCCCGGACGGCGCTGTCAGCGCGACTGGTTCAGTGCGGAGCCGAGCAGCCGCGCGGTGAGGTCGACAATCGGGATCACCCTCTCGTAGGCCATCCGGGTCGGCCCGATGACGCCCAATACTCCGACCACTTCATTGTCGACGGTGTAGGGCGCCGTCACGACGCTGCAGTCGTCGAGGATCCGGTAGCCCGACTCGTGGCCGATGAAGATCTGGACCCGGTCGGCACGCAGGCACTGATCGAGCAGGTGCAGGATGTCGCGCTTCTCGTTGAAGGCGTCGAACAGGCGCCGCAGCTTCTCGACGTCGGAGAGCTCGGCGAAGCCCATCAGGTTGGTCTCGCCCGCGATCACCATGTCCACCGGCGCCGACTCGGCATCGCTGCCCGCGAACATCTGCTGGGCCATGCCGATCGCGTCCAGCATGAGTCTGTTCATCGAGACGCGCGTCTGCTGCAGCTGGGCGAGCAGGTGGCTGCGGACGTCGGCGAGTTCCCGGCCCGACAGCTGCTCGTTCAGGTAGTTGGCTGCGCGCCGCAGCTCCTCCGCCGGGAACGGTCGCTCGACCTGGAGGATGCGGTTCTGGACCTCGCGGCCATTGACGACCAGGATCGCGAGCACGCGGTTCTCGGTCAGCGCCAGGAACTCGATCTGGGTCACCGCCGCATGCGCCTGGCGCGGCACCGTCACGACGCCCGCCAGCCGCGTGAAATACGACAGCAACTGCGAGGCCGACGCCACCAGCACCTTCGGATCGTCACTGCGCTCGACGAGCCGCCGCTCGAGGGTCCGCGACAGGTCGTGGTCGACGTCGCTGTTGGCGCGCAGCTTCAAGAACGCGTCGACGAAGAAGCGGTAGCCCTTGTCGGTCGGGATGCGCCCGGCCGAGGTGTGCGGCGAGCTCACGAAGCCGCATTGCTCCAGGTCTGCCATGACGTTGCGGACGGTCGCAGCACTGACGGAGAGCCCCGACTCACGCGTCAGCGTCCGCGAGCCCACCGGCTGGCCGTCGCGGATGTACGCCTCGACCAGCGCCGTCAGCAGCCGCTGGGCGCGCTCCGACAGCGCTACCGCGCCGCCCGCGGCCTCACGGCCCTCGCCGCCCGAGTCAATTAAGCCCCTGTACGACAAAGACTTTCCTCGCTGCTACCGCGAATCTAGCGAGCACTCGCGCGGGGTGTCAAGGCACCCGCCATGCGGGTGCGGGCCGACGGCCAGCCAACGCTCATCCATTGACATCATGCGCTCATCGCGGGCTTAGGCGGCGATCGACTGTGGCGGGGCGAGGCCCCATGCTAAGTTGCCGCTCGCCGCATGCATGCACGCTTCAAGACCATTGCGCTGATCGGACGGTTCGCGGATCCGCTGGTCGCGGACGCTATGCTGGCGCTCGCCGGTCACGCCGCCGCCCGCGGCGTCGAGGTGCTGGTCGACGCGAACGGACCGCCGAACCTGGCGACCGGCGCGAGCCGGCTACCGGAGTCCCAACTCGCCGCACGAGCCGAGCTGCTGGTCGCGGTCGGCGGCGATGGCACGCTCCTGTATGCGGCCAGGCTCGCCGAGGGCAGCGACGTGCCGCTCCTCGGCATCAATCGCGGCCGGCTCGGGTTCCTCGCCGACATCAGCGCTAGCGAGATGCTGGAGCGCTTCGGCGACGTACTCGATGGCCGCTACAGCCGCGACGTCCGCCACGCGCTCAGCGCGCGGCTGGTCGAGGGCAGCCGCAACGGGCGCTCGGGCCGGGCCCTCAACGACGTGGTGGTGACCAAGCAGGAAACCGGCCGGATGCTCGACTTCGAGACCTGGATCGACGGCCATTTCGTCAACGCGCACGGCGGCGACGGCCTGGTGATCGCCTCCGCGACGGGCTCGACCGCGTACGCACTCTCGTGCGGCGGCCCGATCATGACGCCGAACCTCGAGGCGCTCGTGCTCGCGCCGATCTCGCCGCACACCCTCTCCGACCGGCCGATCGTCGTCAGCCGCCGCTCCGTGGTGGAGGTGCACCTGGTCGCGAAGGCACCGGTGCGCGCCCAGGTGACCTGCGACGGCATAGTGCTCGGGGACCTTCCCCTGAACGGCAAGCTGGTCGTCGAGCCCGCCGCAACGAGCGTGACGCTGCTGCATCCGCCG
This sequence comes from Pseudomonadota bacterium, assembly GCA_025351005.1. Classification (GTDB taxonomy): domain Bacteria; phylum Pseudomonadota; class Gammaproteobacteria; order Steroidobacterales; family Steroidobacteraceae; genus CAIKZZ01. Next base: position 31,713 of record JANXWS010000066.1, read on the forward strand.
GGCTACGACTACTTCCGGATCCTGCGCTCGAAGCTGCACTGGGGCCGTGGTGCCCGGCACGCGCACCTGGAAGGCTGAATGCTGACGCATCTGCAGATCGCGGACTTCGCGATCATCGCCGCAGCCGAGCTCGAGCTCGACAGCGGGCTGACCGCGCTCACCGGCGAAACCGGCGCTGGCAAATCGATCCTGGTCGACGCGGTCATGGTCGCGCTCGGCGCGCGCGCCGGCGCCGACATCGTGAGGCACGGCGCCGAGCGCGCCGAGATCACGGCCACGTTCGCGATCGACGGCAACGCCGCGGCCCGTGAATGGCTCGACGAGCTGGCCCTCGAACACGACGGCGAGGTGACGCTGCGGCGTGTGGTCGGTGCCGACGGGCGCTCGCGCGCCTTCGTCAGCGGCCAACCGCAGCCGCTCGGCCAGGTGCGCGCGCTCGGCGAGCTGCTGCTCGACATCCACGGGCAGCAGGAATTCCTGACGCTGACCCGCCGCGCGACGCAGCGCTCCCTGCTCGACCTGCACGGCGGCCACGAGGCGCTGCTGGTCCCGGTCGCGGTCGCCGCGCGCGGGGTCAAGGCGCTCGACCAGGAACTGCGGACCCTGAAGAGCGCAGCGCTCGAACGCGACTCGCGGCTCGACCTGCTGCGTTACCAGGTCCAGGAACTCGACGCGCTCGCGCTCGGACCGGACGAGCCCGCGCTGCTGCAGGCGGAAGCGCAGCGGCTCGCCAACCGCGGCCGGCTGGCCGAGGCCGCACAGCTCGCGCTCGGCCTGCTCTACGACGGCGACGGCCAGGATGCGTACGCGCTCACCGGCCGTGCCGCGGCCGCCCTCAAGGCCGCGATCGAGCTCGACCCGCGCCTGCGGGCCACCGGGGAGCTGCTCGGCGAAGCATTGATTCCGCTCCAGGAGGCCGGTCGCGAGCTCAGCGCTTACCTCGAGTCGCAGGACGTCGATCCGGGGCGGCAGGAGCTGGTTGAAAGCCGGATCGCGTCAATTGAGCAGCTGGCGCGCAAGCACCGGCTCGGGGTCGGCGAGCTGCCCGGCCAGCTCGCGGTGCTGCGGACCGAGCTTGGGGTGCTCGAACGGGCGGAGACTACGCGGGGCGAGCTGGAGGCAAGACGCGCCCTGCTGCTCGCCGACTACGAGCGGGCCGCGGCGGCGCTGTCGGCGGCGCGACGCACGGCGGCCAAGGCACTCGCCGCCGCGGTGAGCCAACTGATGCAAGGCCTCGGCATGCCCGGCGGCCGCTTCGACGTCGAGGTCTCGGCGCCCGCGGCACCCTCGGTCGACCCGGCCGGCGTTGACGGCATCGAGTTCCTGGTCAGTACCAACCCCGGCCAGCCGCCGAAGCCGATCGCGAAGGTCGCCTCCGGCGGCGAGCTGTCGCGCATCAGTCTCGCGGTGCAGGTCGCCGCCACGCGCGAGCTCGGCGGGCCTGCCTGCATGATTTTCGACGAGATCGACGCCGGCGTCGGCGGCGCCGTCGCCGCGATGGTCGGCCGCGAGCTGGCGCTGCTCGCACGCCGCGGGCAGGTGCTCTGCGTCACGCACCTGCCCCAGGTCGCGAGCCAGGCGGACCACCAGGTGCGCGTGGCGAAGCTCTCGGACGGTCGCACCAGCCGCACGGTGCTGACGGTGCTCGGCCGGGAGGAGCGGGTCGAGGAGCTGGCGCGCATGCTGGCCGGCGTGGAGGTGACTGCAAGTGCGCGCGAGCACGCGCGCCAGATGCTCGCGCGCCCGGAAACGGCTGCTGCGCCCGCGGCACGCAAGCGCCGCCGCTGACGGCGTTCAGGCTCCGCGCGGCTTGCGGTTCGGGCAGTTCGCGCGGCGGCAGTGGCCGTAGATGATTAGCGCGTGATCCGCGACCTCGAAGCCCAGCCGGCCCGCCGCCGCCGACTGCAGCGCCTCGATCTCGTCGTCGCTGAACTCCTCGACCCTGCCGCAGTCCAGGCAGACGACGTGGTCGTGATGCTCGCCCCGGTTCAGCTCAAAAACCGCAGTCCCGCCCTCGAAGTGGTGGCGCGTGACGAGGCCGGCCGCCTCGAACTGCGTCAGCACCCGGTAGACGGTTGCTAGCCCTGTGTCCTGGCCCGACTCGAGCAGCCGCTTGTAGATGTCCTCGGCGCTCTGGTGCCGGGTCGCGGAAGTCGCCAGGATCTCAAGGATCTTGAGTCGTGGCGTCGTCACTTTCAGTCCGGCACGACGAAGGTCCTGGCTTTCCACGCTGCACTCCCCGGCGTTCCGGTATGATCCGCCGCCATTATCCACCCCACGTCGGGCCGCACCATAGCGGCCATCCGCTACGAGCCTGACCGATGCGCATTCGCGTTGCCCTCCCGAGCCTGCTCCTCTGCCTGTCCGTCGCCCTCGCCACCGGCGGCTGCGTCTACCGAGTGAACATATCGCAGGGCAACTACCTCGAGGCGAAGGCGATCGACCAGGTCACGGTCGGCATGACCCGCAGCCAGGTGCGGTACCTGCTCGGTACGCCGATGATCGCCGACTCGTTCCACCCGGATCGGTGGGACTACCTCTACTTCTTCAAGCTCGGGAAGACCCGCAAGGTCGAGCGGCGGCTGGTGACGGTGTACTTCGCCGAGGAAAAGGTCGCCCGGGTCGAACGGCCGGCCGGTGAGTTCAAGGACCCGAAGCTGCCGGCGTCACCGGGCGCCTAGACGGGCTACTGATCGCCGTGCCCGCCCGGCCGGCCCATCGTCCTGCCTTGGCGTGCGAGCTGGCGGCGGGTCACTTTCGGATCCTGCGGCAGCGGCCGGTACAGCTCGACGCGATCGCCGTCCTCGAGCCGGTGGCCGGGCGGCACGAGCCGTCCAAAGACGCCAAGTGGCGCATCGCGGGCGATAGCCGGGCATCGCTCGCGGATCCCGGACAGCGTCACCGCCGCGGCGGCGGTCGTGCCTGGCGGAACCTCCAGCTCGATCAGGATCTGCCGCTCGCGCTCGGCCCATACGACCGCCACCCGGAGCCCCGGCGAGTTCACGGGTAGATCTCGCGCGCCCGCTGGACGAACGAGTCGACCAGCGAATCCCACGTCGCCTCAAAGAGCGACCCGAACAGCGCGCCGAGCGCGACGTTGCGGAACTCGAAGCGCACCTCGAGCTCGACCCGGCAGCCCTTGACCTCGCCCGGCTGCCCGTCCGGTCCCCGCGACCGGATCGGCAGGAACTGCCAGTGGCCCGCAAAGGTCCTGAACGGACCGTCGCCGAGCCGCATGTCGATGCGCTCGCCGGGCCGCATGCTGTTGATCGTCTTGACCCGGCTCCTGATGCCGCGACGCTCCATGTGCACCGTCGCCGTCAGCGACTCGGTGGTCTCTGCCTCGACCGTCGTCCGCGGGCACCACTTCAGGAACTCGGGGTAACGCCGGACGTCATTGACGAGCGCGTACATCTGCTCGGGCGTGTGCGAGACGAGCGCGCTGCGGCGGACTTCGCGCATCGGGCGGTGGCTCAGCGAACGGCGGGCCGGGGACTCATTGTGGCGGCGCGGCCGTCCGGCGACAACGAGTCTAGAATGGCGGTCCGCAGCGGGGCGCAGCAACGATGGCCGATGCCGACAAGGACTCTCACGCGGACACGATCGCGCTCAACCGGCGCGCGCGCCATGAGTTTTTCATCGACGAGCGCTACGAGGCCGGACTCGCCCTGCTCGGCTGGGAGGTCAAGTCGCTGCGCGCCGGCCGGCTGCAGCTCGCCGAGGGCTACGTGCTGCTCAAGGATGACGAGGCGTTCCTGCTCGGCAGCCACATCGCGCCGTTGAACTCGGCCTCGACCCACGTTCTCGCGGACCCGACCCGGACGCGCAAGCTCCTGCTCAGGCGCCGCCAGATCGACCACCTGGTTGGCGCCGTCGAGCGCAAGGGATACACGCTGATCCCGCTCGCGATGTACTGGAAGGACGGCCGTGCCAAGCTCGAGATCGGGCTCGCGCGCGGCAAGAAGCAGCACGACAAGCGCGCCAGCGAGAAGGACCGCGACTGGCAGCGGGAGAAGGGACGCGCGCTCCGCGCGCGCAATCGCTGAGGTTCGCGTCAGGGAAGCGCGGCGATGATGACAATCTCGACCTTGTAGGCAGGAAGCGCGAGCCGGGCCTCGACCGTCGCGCGCGCAGGCGCCTGCCCCTTCGCGACCCACGCTTCCCAGACCGCGTTCATCTCGGCGAAGGTCGCGATGTCGGCGAGGTAGACGGTCGCCGAGAGGATCCGGGTCTTGTCGGTGCCGGCGCGCAGCAGCAGCCGGTCGATCGCCTCGAGCACCTGGCGTGTCTGGCCGGCCACGTCGGCCGACGCGTCGCGCGCCACCTGTCCTGCTACATAGACGGTCTCGCCGTGCAGCACGGCCTGTGACATGCGCGGGCCGGTCTCGATGCGCGTGATCATCGTGGGCACTCCGGCCCGCGTGGATCGGGGCGTCGCTGAATTGCCAATCTACCCCAATTGAGGGACGTGAAGTCCGTACGGGCGGCCAAGGGCGACTTCGCGTATGATCGACCGGTGATTTGGGGGCGACCGGTTTCGACGTGGGTCGTGAAACTCCAGGTGCATGCCGAGGTGCAGGTTCCTCGTTAAACCATTTGCAAATTCTAGCTGCGAACGACAACAGCTACGCTCTGGCGGCTTAAGCCCCGCCTACTCTGCTCCTCTCCGTGCCTGTGCGGGTCGAGACAGGGTCGCAATCACAGGATCGCGTGGTGCGCGTGTTTCGGGTAGTACCGCGTTAAAAAGGACGGAGCTGGCATCGGGTTTTCCCTGCCGATCGGGTAGCCCGGCGTGAGAACAGTAGACCGGATAAGCATGTAGGTCCTGGCGCGTAGCACTTGCGGACGGGGGTTCAATTCCCCCCGCCTCCACCACTTCAGGGGTTTGCGAAGACCTCCGTGGACCCGCGGGCGCCTGAAGGAAATCGGCGCTCCGGGCCGTCATTGCGCCCGCAATGCCGATCCCGCGGCGGCTGTGGCGCACACGTTGTACCGCTGGTGATGGCCGCCGCGTCGCAGGACCTTCCCTCCCGTGATCAACACTGCGCTCGGCGGCAATGCGGCGGCGAGCCCGCCGCGCGGCAGCTGCAGAAAGTCCACGACCGCGAACAGCCCCGTTGCAGGATCGATTGCCTGGACGCTTGCGGTGGACGCGTCGTGGGGAGCAGACATTCGGGTCGCATACGAACTGGTTCTCGCCGCCGGCGACGAGTACCGAGCTGTCCGCACGCACGGTCTCTACATGCGTGCTCCGCGCCGCCGCAATGCTCCCGGTTGACGCACGCTTACCCGCAATAGCGTCGTCGAGTTCGGCGCTGACAAGGGTGCTGCCCGGTGCGGTCCCGCGCGTGACGAGTTCCAGCGGCACAGACATCTGCGCCGCCGGTGTTGTCTTGGCGCACATGCTAGCATCGCGGCGCCGTGTACCGAGACTTCTCCTCGCTCTGGCCCCTCGACCCGACGATCACACACCTCAACCACGGGTCCTTCGGCGCCTGCCCGAAGGCCGTCCTGGCGGAGCAGGCGGCGCTGCGCGCGGAGATGGAACGGGAGCCAGTGGACTTCCTCGCGACCCAACTTCAGAACCGTCTCGACGCGGCTCGGAAGCCGCTGGCCGTATTCCTCGGCGCCGATCCCGTGGATCTCGCCTTTGTGACCAACGCGACCGCCGGCGTCAACGCGGTGCTGCGCTCGCTCAACTTCGGGCCTGGCGACGAGTTGCTCGTCACGAACCACACCTACGCGGCGTGCCGCAAGGCGGCCGAGTACGTGGCCGCGCGCACCGGGGCGCGCGTGGTAGTCGCGACCGTCCCGTTTCCGCTACGCGACGATGAGGAGGTTGTGACCGCGATTCTCGCCTGCGTCTCGCGGAACACCCGGCTCGCTCTGATCGACCACATTACGAGCCCAACGGCGCTCGTCCTGCCAGTGGCACGCCTGGTCGCGGCGCTGCGCGCGCGGGGCGTCGAGACGCTCGTCGATGGAGCCCATGCGCCGGGCCAGGTGCCGCTTGCGCTCGGCGAATTGGGCGCCGCGTACTACACCGGCAACGCGCACAAGTGGATGTGCGCTCCAAAGGGAGCAGCCTTCCTTCACGTCCGCCGCGACCGGCAGCGGGACGTCCACCCGCTGGTGATCAGCCATGGCTACGGGAGCGGCTTTCATGCCGAGTTCGACTGGACCGGTACCTGTGACCCGACGCCGTGGTTGTGCATTCCGGAGGCCATCCGCTTCATGGGCGCGCTGCTTCCGGGAGGCTGGCCGGAGGTGATGGCGACCAACCGCGCGCTCGCGCTGCGCGCGCGCGTTCTTCTGTGCGCTTCGCTCGGCCTGGACGCGCCCGCCCCGGACACGATGATCGCTTCGATGGCCTCGATCCCCCTGTCCCTGGCCGAGCCCGGGTCGCCGGCGGCCAGCCTCGACAGCGACCGACTCGGCGGCTGGTTCCGTGAACGCGGCGTGCGCACGTGGCTGTATTCGCATCCGGCGCCGCTGCTGCGGATCTCGGCCCAGCTGTACAACGACATCGTGCAGTTCGAGAAACTCGCGCGCCTGCTGGTCGAGGCGATGCATGGCGGATGACGGCAGCCGCATCGAGCCACGGCTTTCGACCTTCGACACTGCGATGGTCGTGTTCAGTCTGGTCGTCGGCATCGGGATTTTCCGGACACCGGCGATCGTCGCCGGCGCCGCGGGAAGCACGGCGCTGTTTTTCACCGCCTGGGCGACGGCCGGCGTCGTCAGCCTGATCGGCGCTCTCACGTTCGCGGAGATCGGATCGCGACACCCACGGGCCGGCGGCTACTACGGCGTGGTCGCGGACTGTTATCACCCGACCCTCGCGTTCATGCTGAACTGGGCGCAGGCCCTGATGCAGGGCGCCGGCGCTGCGGGCGTCGCGTTCATCGGCGCCGACTACCTCGCGCCGGTGCTGCTGCCGGCGGGATTGCCGGCGCCGCACGCCGCGCTCGCGATCGCCGTCGCGACGATGCTCGTCCTGCTGCTGCTCAACTACCGCGGCATCCGCTCGGGTGCGCGCGCGCAGAACCTGCTGTCGGCGGTCAAGATCGCGATGATTGCCGGGCTCGCGGCTGTTGCGCTCCTTCTCACCCCGCACGCCGGTCCGACAGCAGCAGTCCCGGCGCCGCTGACCCCGTGGTTGCCGCGCCTCGCCGCGGCGCTCATTCCGTGCTTCTACGCCTACGGCGGCTATCAGATGACGATGAACCTCGGCGCCGACCTCAAGGACGCGCGCCGACGTTTTCCACTCGCGATCACGGCCGGCATGCTGACGGTCGTTGCGCTCTACCTGCTGCTCAATCTCGCTTACCAGCGGGTCCTCGGCACCGCCGGCGTCGCGGGCTCCAAATTGGTCGCCGCGACGCTGTCGCGTGCGATCTTCGGGCCCGCCGGTGAAGTCGCGGTGTCCCTCGCCGTGTTTGTCTCCGCCGCGGGCTTTGTCAACGCGACGATTCTGCAGATGCCGCGCAGCTTCCACGCGATGGCGCTCGACGGCGTCCTGCCGCGGGCGTTTCTGCGTGTCAACGCGACGACGCAGGTGCAGGAGACGGGCCTGCTGTTCTTCGCCGCAACGATGCTGGTGCCGGCGTTTCTGCTTGGCTCCTTTGAGAAACTTCTCAATTACGTGATCTTTACCGACGCCATCACGATTGCCGTCGTGGCCTCGACCGTGTTCGTGCTGCGGCGCCGGCCGTTTGCCGAGACCCGTTTCTCGATGCCCGGTTATCCGGTGCTGCCGGCCATTTACGTGCTGTGTCTGCTTGGCGTCGCAGCAAGCGTTCTGGTGGCCGAAACTCGCCTGGCGCTTACCGGAATTGCGATCTTGCTCGCCGGCTGGCCGCTGTTTCGCTTCGGCCGCCGGCTGATGGCTGCCGGCGGCGCCTCGGCACGGCGGTGAGCCTGCGGCCCTGGACCTCGACCGGGCGTGACTGCGCCGCCATCCCAATCGTTCTCCGGATTCCCGAGCAGCTGCGGTCGTACTCGATCGAGTGAAACAGTGCTGCTAGGTCCTGGGACCGCCTTGAGGTTCGCGCGGCCACCGGGCCCGCGAACTCTGCCGTTGAACTCCGCTCGCGGCCGCAGTCACGGCGGCCGTCCTTCAATGAGCGGCCGGCTTGTAGTGGACGAAGACCGCCTTGGGAATCATGCAGTGCACGCCCTTGCGGATGTCGACGACCTGCGTGACGCGGCAATCCCCCACGATTGACGCGAGCGAGTACGCCTCTTCGCGGCTCATCGGGACGATCTGCTGCGCGGCGAGCCAGCGGACGGTCTGTTCGACTGCGATCTTCATCGCCTGGTTGAGGTCCTCGTCGTAGCCCATGAAGATCCAGTGCGTCCTGGTCTCGGCCCACGGCCATTCCGTCTTCAGGTCCTTGCGCACGATCGCGCGAATCTCGATCTCCTTGAATGCGCACTCGAGTGCCGTCAGGTTCACCTCGCCGTTGCCCTGGCGGCAGTGGGAATCGCCCGTCCAGATCAGGCCGCCCTTGAGAAAGACGGGCACGTACAACGTTGATCCCGCCTGCAGCTCGTTCAGGTCCATGTTCGAGCCGTTTTTCCAGGGACGCAGAGTACTGGTGCGTCCCTTCGCATCGCGTATCGGCGGCCCGGCCTTCTCGGCCGGTTCGTTGGGGTCCACGCCGACGGCAAACGTCCCCGGAAACGGCTTCACGTCGATGACGACGCCCGGCTTGAAGACGGTCTCCATCCGGGCGAGGTCGAGCTTGTAGAAACGGACAAATCCCTCCGGAAACTGCGCCGCCAGCAGGCCGACCGAGGGGAACTCCGCGCCCGGCAGGTTGAAGTTGAAGGCGTCCTCCTTGGGAATGATTTTCAGGAACTGGATCTCCATCGTGTCGCCCGGCTCCGCCTCGGCGACGTAAATGGGCCCGGTGATGGAGTGCGGGCCGCCGCCGGGATTTTCCTTGCGCAGCTTCACGATCGTTCCCATCTCGACGCCGGGCTTGATCTGGCCGAGCGAATGAGAAACTGTTTCGATCGAGACCGTGTCGCCGGAGTGGATCGTCAGCCGGGGCTTCTCATTGGCGTCGTACCAGCCCCACTGCACGTTCTCCGGCGTCGCCGGCAGTGAATAGTGCTTAGCTGGCCGCGACCCCGGTGCGTTCGTCTCGGCCCCGCCTTTCTCCTGCGCCGCGCCCTGGACCGGGCAGCCGAGGAGCACCGCGACGACGATCGACAGCAGAAACGACGTTTTCATGAGGACCTCGCGTTTCGAGGAGACACCGACGCGAATCATGATAGTTGAGAACGGCGCCGCCCCGCATCACGCCGTCGCTGCTGGCCGCGGCCTGGCGCCGTGCGCACCGGCAACGGACATCCTTCGGCAAGACCGGCGCGGCCCGGCCGGCGGTGACGGTCGCCACGCCGCCGGCAGACCACGCGCCCACGTGTCCGCCGCCCGGGCGGGTCGCCCCGAGGACGGGCCACTGCCGGTCGGGTGGCTTCGCGCGCCGGAGCCGTGGGCGCGGGATCCGTCGCGGGATTGTTGCGGCTGGCTTTTCTCTGGTTCAATGCCTGCCGACGCCGGTCGTTTGCGAGAGGGGGGACGCGCGGGTGCAGGGGTCACGCGACGCGCCCAACCGCCGTGGCCGACGGCGTCTGGCTGCACGAGAGCGTCTTCGACCGGGCCGCAGGGGGATCAGCGATCATGGAATTCGACGCGGGACACCTCTCCTACGTGCCGACGACCGGCGTGCGGCGAATTCACGAGACGCCGCTGGTTCCCGCCAGCGACGACAGCCTCAAGGGCTACGGCTGCGTCGTCGACGACCCGCACGGATTCCCGATCGAAATCGTCCGTTGGCCCGCCCGCGGCCCGCGCCCGGTCGACTCGAATTCCGGTGACCAGGGCGGCGTTGCCGAGGGCGTGTTCGAGTTCTGGTGGCGGGGCGAGACGCTGTACGCGCGCAACAACGCAGTCGGGGACAATTATCTGTTCGGCTGGAGCAACTGGCCCGAGGAGGCCGCGATCGACGGCTCTGGGACCGAACGCCACCGCGCCCTGATCTGGCGCGCCAACTACCACCCCGACGGCGGTCAACTGTTCTACCCGCTTCACGGCCAGAGCTTCGTCGTGCCGCTGGCGCTGCCCGGCGACGACGTGACTCCGGCGCGCTTTGTCTCCTTCTGGTGCGAGGGCGGCCGCGGCCTGTACATCCATCCAAACGTCTGGCACGGGGCGGTCGTCCCGCTGGAAGACCACGCGGAATTCCTGGACCGGCAAGGCCGGGTTCACGCCCGCGTGTCGGTGGACTTCCCGAAGGAATTTGGTTGCTACCTCGCCGCACCGTTGCGGCGACCCGAAGTCTGACGACGCGCTGCGCCGCCGCCGTCTGCGCCGACCGCGTGCGTCGATTATCGGCCTCCCAACGCGATCGGGCCCGCTCCCTCACAAACTGCACCGCTGCCACCGGCCATCCGTCAGCTCGTTCCACGAACCGCATTCCTGCAGCTCGCGCTGCTCGTCGTAGTAGTGGATTTCAGGTACCGGCCGGCCGCGCTCCCGGGACAAGGCCGACGACCGCGACGTACTACTTGCTGATGCAGTTCGGAAGTCCCGACATCTGGATGCGCTGACCGGTATTCCGGCGGCGGCAAGCGACTAGCGGTCCCGGGCCGGTCACGCGGCCGGCGCGGGCCGCGCAGAGTCAGCGGCGCCGCAGCCGCGGGTCGAGCAACGCGTAGCACAGGTCGACGGCCACGTTCGCGGTCACGACCAGCGCGGAGCCGAAGATCGTCACGCCGATGATGACCGGCAGGTCCTGCCTCGTGATGGCCTGCACGACCTCGCGGCCGAGCCCGGGCAGCCCGAACACGACTTCGGTGACGATCGCCCCGCCGAGCAGCGTGCCGAGGTCGATGCCGAACTGCGTCACGATGGGCGCGAGCGAACTGCGAAGTGCGTGCCGGAGCACGACCCGGCGCTCGCTGATGCCCTTCGAGCGCGCCGTCCGTATGTAGTCCTCGCCGAACGCGTCCAGCATCGCGCTCCGCGTCAGGCGGGCATAGGTCGCACCATTGGCGAGCGCGATCGTCAGCCACGGCAGCGCCAGGAAGCGCGCCCACTGCAGCGGGGATTCGGTGAGCGGCACGTACGAGCCCGGCGGAAAGAGCTCGACGCCGGCGAGATAGAGGCGGTAGAAGCAGAAGAACAGCAGCAGCTGCCCGAGCAGGAACGGCGGCATCGAGTAGAAGAACAACGCCACCGTCGTGATCGCCCGGTCGAGGCGCGAGCGCGGCCGGGTCGCCGCGACCACGCCTGCAAGGAGACCGGCCGACAGCCACAGCGCCGCAGCGCCGAGCGCGAGCGAGGCCGTGACCGGCAGGTCACGGACGATCACGGCGCGGACGGAGTCCTGCGTCACGAACGACACGCCGAGGTCACCGCGCGCCAGCCGGCCCATGAAGTGCAGGTACTGCACGGCGACCGGGCGGTCGAGCTCGAGCCGGGCGCGCACCGCAGCGACCGTCCGCTCGCTCGCCTGCTTGCCCGCGATCAGCCGCGCGACGTCGTGCGGCACCGCGAAGTAGCAGACGAACACCGCGCTCGCCACCAGCCAGACGACCAGCGCGCCCCCGCCGGCCCGGCGCAGCACCAGGCCGATCACGCCGCGCCTCCGCGAGCCCGCGCGACCGACCGCTCGAAGCGCGGATCGAACACGTCCCGCACGCTGTCGCCGAGCACATTGAACGCCAGCGTGATCGCGAGCAGCGCCGCGCCGGGGAAGAGCAGCAGCCACCACGCAACCTTGTAGTAGGCCATCGCGTCGGCGAGCATGTTGCCCCACGACGGCGTCGGCGGCGGCACACCGAGCCCGAGGAACGACAGCGTCGCCTCGAAGCCTATTGACGAGGGGATCAGCAGCGTCGCATAGACGATTGCGGTCGGCGCCACGACCGGCAGTATCTCGACGAACATGATTCGCGCATGGCCGGCGCCGAGCGCGCGCGCGGCCTGGACGTACTCGCGCTCGCGGATGGCCAATACCTCGCCCCGCAGCACGCGACCCACGGCGGCCCAGTTGAAGAACGCGATCACCACTACGCTGATGCCGGTGCTGGGTCCGACGAGCGCCGCCAGCGCGAGCGCGAGTAGCAGGTACGGCAGCGACAGCACCGCGTCCATCAGGCGCGACAGCAACGCATCGAGGGTGCCGCCGTACCATGCCGCCGAGACGCCGACGACCGCGCCACAGACCACCGCGAGCAGGCTCGCGAGCACGCCGACCAGCAGCGAGATGCGGGCCCCGTACACGACCCGCACCAGCACGTCGCGGCCGAGCCCATCGCAGCCGAGCCAGAACTCGTGGCCGGGCCCGACCGGAATGCCGTTGGACGAGAGCCCGGTCTCGATGAACTGCTCGGCCGGCCCGTGGCCCGTGAGGGCCGCGAACAACGGCGCCGCGACCGCGACCAGCGCCGCCAGCAGAATCGTGGCGATCGCGGCGATCGCGGCGCGGTCGCGGCCGATGCGTTCGCTGGCCAGCCGCCACGGCCCGCGGGGCCGGATCGGGGCGACCGGCGTCACGCGCCGCTCCCGGTCGCGGGTCCCGGCGCTTCGCCGTCGGCGAGCGGGAAGTGACACGCGGTCAGGTGCCCGGGGTCGTCGCCCACCCTCGACTCGAGCGCGGGTTCCTCGGCGCGGCACCGTGCCTGCGCCCGCGGGCAGCGCGCATGGAACCGGCAGCCGCGCAGCGCTTCGAGTGGCGACGGCGGGTCGCCGGCGAGGACCAGCGGCGCGCGGCGGCTCCGCGCCCCGGGCTCGAACGCCGGCACCGCGGCCAGCAGTGCGGCGGTGTACGGGTGGCGGGCACTCGCGTACAGAAGGCCGGCCGGCGCGAGCTCGACGATTCTGCCGAGGTACATGACGGCGACACGGTCGCTGACGTGGCGGACCACCGCGAGATCGTGCGAGATGAACAGGTACGTCAGGCCGAGCTCGCGCTGCAGGTCGACGAGCAGGTTGAGGATCTGGGCCTGGATCGAGACGTCGAGCGCCGAGACCGGCTCGTCGCAGACGACCAGTTCCGGCCTGAGCGCGAGCGCGCGCGCAATCGCGATGCGCTGGCGCTGGCCTCCGGAGAACTCCGCCGGGAAGCGGTTGTAGTGTTCCGGGTTGAGGCCGACGAGATCCATCAGCACCTGAACCAGCCGCATCCGTTCGCGGCCCGCGGCCACGTCGTGGATTGCAAACGGGTCGCCGATGATCGAGCCGACGCGGCGGCGGGGGTTCAGCGAGCCGTACGGGTCCTGGAAGACCATCTGCATCCGGCGCCGGAACGGCCGCAGCTCGCTTTGGGTCGCCCGCGACAGGTCGGCGCCGTCGAACAGCAGCTCGCCGGCGGTCAGCTCGTGGAGCCGCACGATACAGCGCGCCAGCGTCGACTTGCCGCAGCCGGTCTCGCCGACGAGACCGAGGGTCTCGCCGCGACGGAGCCCGAAGCTGACGCCTGCGACCGCCTGCAAGCGCTCGCGCCGGAACGGCGACGCCGAGCGCGTCGCGAACTCCTTGACGACGCCGGTCACGCGCACCAGCAGCGGGTCGGGAGGTGCAGCAGCGGGCGCGGCAGCCGCGCTCATGCGGTACCCTCCCCGACCAGCCAGCAGGCTGCGTCGTGGCCCTCGTCCCCCCCAATCGCCACCAGCGGCGGCGTCTTTGCGCAGCGCTCAACCGCCTCGGCGCAACGCGGGCGGAACGGACAGCCGGCGGGCAGCGCGATCAGGCTTGGCGGCTGCCCCGGCACCGGAGTCAGCCGTGCGACCGCGGCGTCGAGTCGCGGCCGCGAGCGCAGCAGCGCGCGCGTGTACGGGTGGGACGGACGCGCGAACAGGTCCGGCGTCGTCGCCTGCTCGAGCGCCCGCCCCGCGTACATCACGAGCATCTCGTCGGCGGTCTCGGCGGCGACGCCGAGATCGTGCGTGATCAGGATCATCGCCATGCCGAGCTCGCGCTGCAGCCCGGCGAGCAAGCGCAGGATCTGCGCCTGCACGGAGACATCGAGCGCCGTGGTCGGCTCGTCCGCCACCAGGATGCGCGGCCGCAGGGCGATCGCCATCGCGATCATCGCCCGCTGCAGCATTCCGCCCGAGTACTGGTGCGGATAATCGTCGACCCGCCGCTCGGCGCGCGGGATGCCGACGTGTCCGAGCAGCTCGATCGCGCGCGCGCGCGCCTGCCGTGTCGGCACCGGCTCGTGGGCACGGATCATCTCGACGATCTGCCAGCCGACCGGGTAGAGCGGATGCAGGCTCGTCATCGGGCTCTGGAAGATCATCGCCACACCGCGCCCGCGCACCGCGCGCAGCTCCTCGGCCGGCAACGTCAGCAGGTCGCGGCCGAGATAGAGCGCGAGGCCCGTGACCTGTGCGCCGGGCGCGAGGCCGACGAGCGCCGCCGTGGCGACGCTCTTGCCAGAGCCCGACTCGCCGACCAGCCCGAGCGTGCGGCCCGGATCGAGGCCGAACGACAGCCCGCGCACCGCCTCGACGATCCCGTCCGGCGTCCGGAAGGACACCGCGAGATCGCGGACGTCGAGCAGGCGGACCCCGGCAGCGGCAGGCGCGGGCATCACGGCTGCGAGCGCGGCGCGGCGAGCGGCGCGTCGGCGAGCCAGACCTGGGTCAGGTCGCACTGGTCACCGAGGATCGACCAGCTGCAGTGGCGGACGCGCGAGCCCAGCATGTGGGCCGACTTGCGCTCGATCAGCGGGATGATGGCGACGTCAGCCATCACCTGCCCGGCGGCATCTGCCCAGGCGCTCTCCGCGGCCTCGAGGCTCGCGGCGGTCAGCGCCCGGTCGATCGCCGCGTTCGAGCGAAGGCTGTTGTAGCCGCCGAAATTCTGCGACAGGCCGCCCACCCGGCGGCCGTCGAACAGCGGCACGATGACCGAGCGGCCGTTGTTGCTGCCGAACCAGTCGGGCACCCAGCCGGACAGGCTCAGGTCCCACTCGCCGCGCTCTGCATTGTGCAGATCCGGCATCAGCCGGCCCCAGAACTCGGCGCCGGTGTACGGCCTGAGCTCGACCTCGACTCCCGCGCGGCGCAGGCTCGCCTGCACCGACTGCGCCTCGATCGGGTACCGGCCGTTCGTCTGGTAGACGAGCCGCAGCCGGAGACCGTCGGCGTGGCCCGCCGCGGCGAGCAGCCGGCGCGCCGCCGCCGGATCGCCCCGGTCACCGGGCGTGACGAAGCGGTCGGCGTCGGGCCGGTAGCCCGACACCGTGCTGGCGACCGCCTGCCGCAGCGGCCGCGACATGCCGGGACCGCCGGACAGCTGCATCAGCGCATGCTTGTCTACCGCGAGCGCGAGCGCCTCGCGCACCCCGGGCTCGCGGAGCGCGCCGGCGTTGTTCGGCCCCGCGAAGTTGACCACCAGGTAGTGCATGGAATCGTAGTGGTCGGCGTCCGGGATCACCCGCACGCGCGGATCGCCGATCGCACGCAGCGAGGCCTGGCTCGCGGCCAGCATTGCGACGTCGAAGCCGAGGTCGGCGGTGCCCGCCTCGAGCTGCAGCTGCGTCAGCTCGTCGTCGATGCCGAGCTTGATGTCGATCCGGTCGACGTACGCCGCCCGGATCGGGTCCGTCGCCGGATCCCAGACCGGGTTGCGCTCGAGCGCGATCTCGCGATTCTGCACGTAGCGCACGATCCGGTACGGACCGTTCGACAGCGTGTGGCGGCGGAACTCGGGGCTGTCCGGCAGGTAGTCGAGGTACTCCTCGGGCACCGGTGCCGCGAACGACATCGCCAGCAGGTTCAGAAAATCGGCGGCCGGCGTCAGCAGCCGGAACTCGATCGTCCGGTCGTCGAGGGCATGCACACCGTCGAGTTCGTTCACCCGGACGAAGCGGCGGATGGCGTCGACCGTCGCTGGTGACTTGCTGAACCGGTCGCAGAAGTCCGCCATGCCAGCGATCGTCGTCGTGTAGTAGGACGGCGAGCCGACCGGGCTCACCGGATTGCAGAACAGCTTGAATGCGCGCACGAAGTCCTGCGCGGTCACCGGTCGCGGCGGCGTCGAGGTCCAGCGTACGCCGCTGCGCAGCCGCAGCCGGTACACGCGACCGTCGGCGCTGATGCCACCGTTGGCGCGCGTCGGCAGCTCGACGGCCAGATCCGCCGCCACCTGTGTCCGCGCCTCGTAGTCCGGCAGTGGCGGGTAGGCCACCAGCTCGCGCGCAAAAGTCTGGAACAGCACCAGCGACGAGGTCACGTAGCCGCTGGTCGTCAGCAGGTGGTCGATGTCGGAGTTGCCGACCATCGTCAGCGTCCCGCCACGACGCGGCGGGCCCGGGTCGCTCTCGACGTCGGGCGGCGGTGCTCGCGCTGGCGCGCAGGCCGCGGCGAGTGCGCAGCCGGCGAGCAGGATCGGGGCGCAGGCTCGCCGGTACCGGCCGGCCACTGCACGCTCGGTCATCCGCCCTCCCCTCCGGCCGCGGGATCCGCGCCAACTTATCATGCGGTGGGTGACTGCGATCAGCCGTGGCGGCGCCTGGCGGAGGAGTCCGGCGTCGGACCGGGCTCCAGGATGCGCGCCGTCCGGAGCGTGCTCAGGCCCGGCCGCGGCGGCGCGGGGGCTTGGGGCCGCCGGGCGGCACGACCCGGACACGGGGCAGTCCACGCAGGAGACCAGGCTCGGGGACTGGCGTAGCAAGCCGCGTCTGCAGCGGTATCACGCCCGCCCAGACCGGCCATGGCACGTCGCGGGCCGGATCGCCGGTGCCGCCGTTGCGGATCTTGGCGGCCGCCCGGTCGAGCGGCATCGACATCACGAGCGTAGCGTTCAGCTCCTTGCGGGTGACGGGCCGCAGCGCCGCCCAGCGACCGGGAAACCAGTGCTCCGCGAATGCTTCGAGCAGGCGGAGCTTGTCCGCCGCGTCGGTGATCGGTTCCGGTCGACCAAAGCACATGACGGAGCGATAGTTGGCACTATGGTTGAACGCCGAGCGCGCCAGCACCCAGCCGTCGAAGAGCGTCACGGTCAGACAGACCTCGCCGCCGATGGCGTTGGTGCGCAGCAGCCGGCTGGCGACCGAGCCGTGCCAGTAAACGCGTTCGCCGATGCGCCAGTGCAGCGTCGGCGTGGCGACCGGGCGGCCATCGACGACGTGCGCGACGTGGCAGTGCGTGCCGGCATCGAGGATCGCGTCGATCGCATCGCGCTCGTAGACGCCGCGCTCGGCGAGCCGTCGGACGCGCGTGAATGGATCCGGCCCGACCCTGCCACCGCCGCTCCCGACCCGGCCCGCTCTCTTGGTCGACATCTGGACCCGCCCCTCCCGCCATCCCCACGGCCGGCAGTATGCCGCGATCCGGCACTGGAGATCCTCTACGCCGACGACTTCCTGGTCGCGATTGCGAAGCCGGCCGGGCTGCTGGTGCACCGGACGCCGCTCGCCGGCCGGGCACGGGAGTTCGCCGTGCAGCGACTGCGCGACCAGCTCGGGCGCACCGTCTACCCGGCCCACCGGCTCGACCGCGCGACCTCAGGCGTGCTGTTGTTCGCGCTCTCGGCCGAGATCCGCAGCGCACTCGGCGCCGCGTTCGAAGCCGGGGCCGTCGCGAAGCGCTACCTGGCGATCGTGCGCGGCTGGCCGCCGGCGGCCTGCAGCATCGACCATCCACTGCGACGCCTCGCGGCCGACGGCACGGCCGTGGGCCACGGAGCGCAGAGTGCCGTCACGGCGCTCGCGACGCTTGCCACCACCGAGCTCGCGGTCCGGGTCGATCGCTACCCGGCGGCTCGCTACGCGCTCGTCGCGCTCGCGCCGGCGAGCGGCCGGCGACACCAGCTGCGCCGGCACCTGAAACACGCGAGTCACCCGATCATCGGCGACACCACCTATGGCCAGGGTCGCCACAACCGCCTGTTCCGCGAGCGCTTCGCCTGCGGCCGGCTGCTGCTGCATGCCTGGCAGATAGGATTCCGGCACCCGGCAGACGGCAGGCCTCTGTCGATCACCGCGGTTCCGCCGACCGACTTCGCCACGGTTGCGACCGCACTTGGCTGGCCCGCATCGTGCTGGGAGGACCGCGCGTGAGCGAGCCGGACGATGCGAGCCCCTGGCTCGCGATTCTGAACCCGGCCGCGCGCGGCGGGCTGGCCGGCCGGCGCTGGCCGGCGCTCGCCGCGGCGCTCCGGGCACATCGCGTGCGCTTCGAGCTCGTCGTGACGCGGGCGCCCGGCGAGGCGACCTCGCTCGCGGCCGACGGCCTGCGACGGGGCCACGACCGCCTGCTGGCGGTCGGCGGCGATGGCACGCTGCACGAAGTGCTGAACGGCCTCCTGCCAGGAGGGCGGCGCGCCACACTCGCCGTCGCGCCGTTCGGCACCGGCAACGACTGGGCCCGCGGTCGCGGCATACCGCGCCGGGCGTGGCAGCTGGCGGCACTGCTGGCCGCGCCGCGCCTGCTCGGGCACGACGTCGGCGTGGTCGAGTTCGCGGGCGTGGCCGGGCGCGAGCGGCGCCATTTCCTCAACGTCGCGGGCGTCGGCTACGACGCCTACGTGATCGAGCGCCTGTCGCCGCGCGGGCCGCGCGCGCTCGCCTACCTGGCGGCGCTGGCGGCGGGGCTGGTTCGTTACCGGGCGCCCCGCGTCCGCGTCGAGGCCGACGGCTGGTCGCGCGAAGCGCAGCTGTTCGTCGCCTTCGCCGCGCTCGGCCGCTACTGCGGCGGCGGCATGCAGTTCGCGCCGCGCGCCCTGCCCGCCGACGGCTTGCTCGACGTCGTCACGATCGACCATCTCGGGGCGCTGGCCGCCCTCGCGCGGCTGCCGCGCATCTATTCCGGCGGCGTGCTGCGCGATCCCGCGGTGCGCTGGCGGCAGAGCGCACGCGTGGCGATCGCCACCGACGTGCCGGCGCGGGTCGAGGCCGACGGCCAGCTGCTCGGCCACACGCCCGTGACCGCGTGGATCCTGCCGGCCGCGATCGACGTCGTGGTCCCGTGAGATGCTATCCGCCCCCGCCGGCGCCGAGGAGCAGCCGCGATGTACGAGAGACGTAACCATTCGCTCGCAACCCGGCGCGCGTTTGCCGGCCGGCAGCTCGCGCACCTGGCGTTCGCGGCGATCGTCGTCGGCGGCTCGCTCGCGGTGGGCGTGGTCGGCTATCACGCGCTGGCGGGACTCGGCTGGGTGGATGCGTTCCTGAACGCATCGATGCTGATGGGCGGCATGGGGCCGGTCGATGCGCTGCACTCGGACGCGGCCAAGGTTTTCGCCGGCTGCTACGCGCTGTACTGCGGACTCGTGCTGCTGATCGCCGCCGGCATCCTGTTCGCGCCGCTGCTGCACCGGATGCTGCACCGGTTCTTGCTCGACGCCGGCGACGGGAGCTGAGCCGGTGCGGCTGGCGCCCCGACGCCCGACACTGCGCGCGCTCGCCTGCGTGGCGATCGCGCTTTCGACGGCAGCCGCCGCCGTGCGCGCCGCGCCGACCGACGCCGCGCAGACGGACGCCGCGCCGCCCCGCGCCAAGGTGTGCCTCGTGCTCTCGGGCGGCGGCGCCCGCGGCATTGCCCACATCGGCGTGCTCAAGGTTCTCGAGGAACTGCGCGTGCCGATCGACTGCGTCGTCGGCACGAGCGCCGGCGCCATCATCGGCGGCGCCTATGCCTCGGGCGCCTCGCCCGCCGAGATCGAGGCGGCGATGCGTGGCGCCGACTGGCAGCAGCTCCTGTCGGACCAGCCGGCGCGCGGCCAGCGATCGCTGTACGCCAAGGAACTCGACCGTGACCACTTCGGCAGCGCCGAGCTCGGGCTGCGCGGCACCGAGCTCGTGCTGCCGCGCGGCGTCGTCGCCGGCCAGCACCTGCAGTTCTTCCTGCAGGCGCTCGTCTCGCCGGCCCGCCGCGGGCCGTTCGACGACCTGCCGATTCCCTACCGGGCGCTGGCGACGGACTTCGAGAACGGCCAGCTCGTAGCGCTCGATCACGGCGACCTGGCGGCCGCGATCCGCGCCAGCATGTCGGTTCCGGGCGCGTTCGCGCCGGTCGAGATCGACGACCGGCTGCTGGTCGACGGCGGCCTGGTACGAAACGTCGGCATCGACGTCGCCCGCGAGCTCGGCGCCAGCCGAGTGATCGTCGTCAACGTCGGCTCGCCGTTCCTGCGCCGCGAGGGCATCACCTCGCTGCTGAACGCCGCCGAGCAGATGCTGAACATCCTCACCGCGCAGAACGTCGATGCCTCGCTCGCGACCCTCCGCCACGGCGACGTCCTGATCGCGCCCGATCTCGGTGCGTTCGAGGCCACCGACTTCGCGCACGGCGTCGAGCAGATACCGGCGGGCGAGCAGGCCGCACGCCGCGCTGCAGGCGAGCTCGCCGGGTTCGCCGTGGCCGAGCCCGAGTACAGCGCCTGGCGCGAGCGTCAGCGGCGCGTGCGCGTCGCGCCGCGCTACGACCAATTCGTGGTCGACACCACGACGCTGAAGCGCGTGCCGCCGGCCGCGGTCGCCGAGCTGCTCGGCCCCGACCCGGACCCGCGCCGGGCTGACCGCGCGATCGCGGCGCTGCTCGCGACCGACGACTTCCAGACGGTCATGGGGGACCTCGACAGCGCGCCGGGCAGCACGACGCTGACGCTTGCACCGCGCGAGAAGTCCTGGGGTCCCGACTACCTGCACGCGGGCGCGGAGCTGAGCTCGGATTTCGCCGGCGACAGCGACTTCCTGCTGGCAGTCGACCAGCGCATGACCTGGCTCGACGGCCGCGGGCTCGAGCTGCGCAACCGGGCGAGCGTCGGGCGTACCAACGCGCTCGGCTCGGAGCTGCGCGTGCCGCTCTCGATCGATCGCCGCACCGTGCTGGCGCCGGGTCTCGAGGTCGACGACCGTCTGCGCAGCGTTTACGTCGACGGCGAGGCGATTGCAAGCTACCGGCTGCGACGGAGCCGGGCCTCGCTCGATCTGGTCGAGGCACTCGGCGACGCGGCCGAGCTGCGGGCCGGCGTCGAGTACGGCCGCTCGAGCGCCGCGCGCATGGTCGGTACGCCGCTGCTGCCCGACTTCCACCAGCTGGCCGCGGCCTGGCGCGCCGCGCTCGTGCTCGACCGCCTCGACAGCCTCGACTTCCCGCGCCGCGGATTCCTGCTGACGGCCGATGCCCGCTTCGCACGTCGCATGCTCGGCGGCGAGCAGGCCTACGATCGGCTGTCGCTCGGGGCCGAGCAGGCCTTCGGCAGCCAGCGCTGGAGCCTGCTGGTTGCCGCTCGCTACGACACGGCGCTCGGCGGCGGCCTGCCGCTGGACGAGGCGTTCACGCTCGGCGGCTTCCAGAACCTGTCGGGCTACCGGCGCGACCAGGTGCTGAGCGACCGGGTGACGTCGCTGCGGGCGGTCTACCGGCAGCGCTTCGCCCGCTCCTCGGCATTGCTGCCCGCGCTCTACGGCGGGTTGTCGCTCGAGGGCGCCGACGTCGCGCGCCTGTTCGACGTGCGCATCCCGAGCCGGATCTACGGCGGCTCCGTGTTCATCGCGGCCGACTCGCCCTTCGGTCCGGTGTACCTCGGCACGGGACTCGCCTCCGGCGGTTTCATATCGATGTACCTGTACCTGGGGCGGCCGTGAAGCGCAGATGAACTGGATCCTCGACCTTCAGGCCGTCGCCGGCATCGGCGCGTTCGTGCTGCTGGCGCTGCCGTTCAGCTCGCGGATCGGCGCGATCCGCTGGCGGATCGTGCTCGGCGCCGTGGCGCTGCAGTTCGCGATCTGCTTCGTGCTGTTGCGCGTGCCGCCGATCACGCGCGCGCTCGGCCTGCTGAACGTCGCGGTCGCGGCGCTGTCGGCGGCGACCCGCCACGGGACCGCGTTCGTCTTCGGCTACGTTGGCGGCGGGCCGCCGCCGTTCGCGGTGTCGCACGCCGAGGGGCTTGCCGTGTTTGCCTTCCAGGTGGTCCCGATCATTCTGGTGGTGTCGGCACTGTCGGCGGTGCTCTGGTATTGGCGCATCCTGCCGGCCGTGATCCAAGCCATCGCCTGGATCTTCCGGCGCACGCTCGGCACGACCGGGCCTGCTGGCTTTGCCGTCACCGCAAACGTGTTCGTCGGCCAGGTCGAGGCACCGCTGCTGGTCAGGCCCTACCTCGCGCGCATGACGCGGCACGAGCTCCTGCTGCTGATGACGGCCGGCATGGCGATGATCGCGGGCTCGATGATGGTCGTGTACGCGGCCATGCTCGCCAGCCACGTCGACAACATGCTGTCGCAGCTGCTGACGAAGTCGCTGATGTCGATCCCGGCGTCGATCCTGTACGCGCACGTGATGCTGCCGGAGGAGTCGGACTCCGCCGAGCACCCGGCGCCCGGCCGGATCTACAGCAGCACGATGGATGCAGTCACCCGCGGCACGAGCGACGGCCTGCGCATCTGGGTGAACGTCATCGCGATACTGATAGTCCTGATCGCCTTGGTCGCGCTCGTCAATCTCGCGGTCGGCGCTCTGCCACCGGTCGCCGGTGCGCCGCTGTCGCTCGAGCGGCTGGCCGGATGGCTGTTTGCGCCGCTCGCCTGGCTGATGGGGATCCCGTGGTCGGAGGCCACCGTCGCCGGCAGCCTGCTCGGCATCAAGACGGTCCTCAACGAGTTCATCGCCTACCTGAAGCTTGCCGAGCTCGGTCCCGCCGCGCTCTCGGACCGCACCCGGCTGGTGACCATTTACGCGCTCTGCGGCTTCGCGAACTTCGCCAGCATGGGCATCCAGGTAAGCGGCATCGCGGCCATGGCGCCCGAACGGCGTACTGACCTCAACGAGCTCGCGCTCCGCTCGCTGCTCGGCGCCACGCTCGCGTCCTGCATGACCGGCGCGATCGCCGGCATCGTGGCATCCTGAGGCGATGGCGAAGCTCACCTTCTTCTACTCGACGATGAACGCGGGCAAGTCGACCGCGCTACTGCAGGCGAACCACAACTATTGCGAGCGCGGCATGCGGCCGCTCGTCTACACGGCCGAGGTCGACCACCGCGGCGGTGGCCGCGTCCACTCCCGTATCGGCATCAGCAGCAGCGCGCGGCGCTTCGACCCCCGGACCGACTTTCGCGCCGAGGCACTGGCCGAGCGGGCGTCACTGCGGCTCGACTGCGTGCTGATCGACGAGGCCCAGTTCCTCGGTCGCGACCAGGTGCGCTCGCTGGCCCGGCTCGCGGACGAGATCGACGTGCCCGTGCTCTGCTACGGGCTGCGCACCGATTTCCGCGGCGAGCTGTTCGCCGGTAGTGCCCAGCTGCTCGGCTGGGCCGACGACATCGTCGAGATCAAGACGATCTGCCACTGCGGCCGCAAGGCGACGATGGTGGTGCGGGTGGATTCGGCCGGACGCGTCGAGCAGCAGGGCGCGCAGATCGAGATCGGCGGTAACGAGCGCTACGTGCCGCTGTGCCGCCGGCATTTCTTCGCGGCCGTCGACGCCGGGCGGCTCTGAGCGCCGGCCGTGCGCCGATGACCCCGGGCCGTCGCCGTTTCGCGATACTGCTGCTGGCCGTGCTGCTGGTGATACACCTGTGCGCCTTCGGCCTCTACTGGGCCCGCGACCGGCAGTCGCGCCTGCTCGGCCTGTATCTCGACGCGCGCGACCAGTGGCGCGAAGGGCACCTCGACACCGCGGCCGCCGAGTTCACGACGTTCCTGGCGGAGCGGCCGGGCGCGGCGTGGCCGGTGGTGCTGTTTCGAAATTTCCCGAGCGCCGCGAGCGGCTGGTTCGTGCTCGGTCGTGTCGAGGCCGAGCGTGGACGAGTCGACGCGGCGCTCGCGGCGCTGTTCCGCGCGATGCAGCTCGAGCCCGGCCGCGGACGCCGCGAATATCGCGACCTGCTGCTCGCGAGCGGGCGCCCTGCCGCACTCGCGGCGTTCGCGCGGCTCGAACTCGCTCGCGACCCGTCGTCGGTGCCTGCCGCCCGGGACCTCGGCGCGGCACGGCTCGCCCTCGGCCAGCCGGCGGAAGCCGCTCAGGCCTACGAGCAGGCGCTCGCGGGGCTGCCGGCGCTGCTCGCGCGCATCGATCCGGCCGCGCCCGGCGGTCTGTCGAGCGAGGAGGCGGACCTCCGCAACCTGTTGTCGGTCGCAGTGCGTCGCGCCGGCGACCGCACGCGGGCCGACGCGTTGTGCGCCGAGATCGGCCGCCGCCAGGCGAGCGCAGCGCGGCTCGACCGGCTGTGCCTGGCGTACGGGCGTGCCGACGCGGGCGACGCCGCGGGCAGCCGCGCGGCGCTCGCCGGCTATCTGCCGCCGGCACCCGAGCACGAGGCGCTGGTGCGGGAACTGCTCGAGCGGCTCGGCGGCTGAGCGCGCCTCGGTCAGTGGCGCGCGCCGCTCACCAGCGTCGCGATGCGAGTTGCCGTCTCGAGCGCGGCGAGCCCCTCGCTGCCACCGACCACCGGCGGCTGGCCGCCGCGGATCGACGCGGCGAACGCCGCGATTTCGGCCCGCAGCGCATCGCCTTGCTCGTAGGAGCGTTCGTCGATCGCGACCTGCGGCAGGTCGCCGGCGGAGGGCGTCGCGCCCTTGCGGATCACGGTCAGGACCTTCTGCTGCAAGTCGAGCGACAGGTAGGCCTCGTCCTCGAACAGCCGCAGCTTGCGCTCGACCTTGAGGCTGACGCGGCTGGCGGTGACGTTGGCGACACAGCCGGAGGCGAACCGGAGCCGCGCATTGGCGATGTCCAGCTCGTCCGAGAACACCGAAGCGCCGATCGCGTCAACGTCCACCAGCGGCGAGCGGACGATGCTCTGGATCAGGTCGATGTCATGGATCATCAGGTCGAGCACGACGCTGACGTCGGTGCCGCGGCTGCGAAACGGCGCGAGCCGGGCGGAGTCGATGAAACGCGGCGAGGTGACCAGCCCCTCGAGCGCGAGGACCGCCGAGTTGAAGCGCTCGAGGTGACCGACCTGCAGCACACGGCCGCGTGCCGCGGCGCTGCGGATCAGGTCGCGCGCCTCCGCGACGGTGGTCGTGATCGGCTTCTCGACCAGTACGTGGATGCCCTCCTCGAGGCAGCCGAGCGCGATGGAATGGTGCAGCGGAGTCGGGGTGGCGATCGAGACCGCGTCGACCCGCCCGATCAGCTCGCGCCAGTCGGCCACCGCCTCGACGCCGAGTTCGGCGGCGACCGCGTGCCGCGCGTCGCCGGGGTCGGCGACCGCGACCAGCCGGCACTGCGGCAGGGTGGCCCATTTCTGGGCGTGGAAGCGCCCGAGGTAACCGACCCCGATGACCGCCGCCCGCAATTCGCCGCCTTCGCTGGTCATGCTCGTCTCCGTCTCGGATCACCTGCCCATACACGCCGGCGCGGTGACCGGCCCTGGCGGTTGTCGCGGCGCCGGCGGCCCGCCATTATAGGCAGCCACTGCCAAGGCCCCGCCGCGAATGACAGTCCCCGAGCACGGCGATCGCGAGCCATTCGACCCGGCCCGACGCGCGTTGATCCGGCGCGAGCTGCGGCTGTTCGCCGTGGCCGCCGCCTTCGGCATCGTGCTGCTGCCGTTCCTCGTCTACTTCGCCGGCGCCGCGACGCTCGGGCCCTACGAGGGCGGACTGCCGGCCTTCCTCGGCAAGCTGTACGGCGACTTCATCCGGCTCTCGCCCGGCGCGTTGCTGCTCTTGCTTGGACCCTACGCGGCGCTGCTGGGAATCCGCCTCTTGACCCGGCCGCTGCGCCGGGCGCGCGGCTGACGCGCCGCGGTGGCGGCCTCACCGCGACCTCGCCGGCCGCCGGCCCCGATATGACATAACACAGTCACGCCCTGCGGCCGACCGGCGGACGCGCCGCAGTAGTCACGGGGACGCAGCCTTCAGGCTCTGCTCGCGGATCGCGCGGAACTCGTTGCCCGGATACCACGCCGGCCAGCGACGCTCGTTCGCGACCTTGTTGCCGACCGCATACAGCAGCTTGATGTCCTCGAGCGCGCCGCTGACGTCCCAGGCGGGGTCGTAGCTGTCGGTCGGCTTGTGGTAGCGGTGGGCGGTGAAGTCCTCGACCTGCGCGGCGCCCCAGCCGGCCGGATGGGTGCGCGAGTCGGTGCCGCTCGCGGTGTAGAGCGCCGGTACGCCCCGCTTTGCCAGGTTGAAGTGGTCGGAACGGTAGTAATAGCCCTTTTCGGGCTCGTGGTCCGGGGTGATGACCCGCTGCTGGCCGGCCGCGGCCTCCTTCAGGTCGTCCTCGAGGTCCGACGCGCCGAAGCCGACGACCTCGATGTCGCGTGTCCGGCCGAACGGTTTCATCTCGTCGATGTTGATCGTCGCCACGGTGCGGGAGAGCGGCACAAGCGGGTGCGCCGCGTAGAATGCCGAGCCGACCAGCCCCTGCTCCTCGCCGGTCGGCGCGATGAACAGCACCGAGCGTTCCGGGGCCTTGCCGGCATGCACGAAAGCGTTCGCGATCTGCATGATCCCGGCGACGCCAGAGGCGTTGTCGACCGCGCCGTGGTAAATCAGATCCGGCTCGCCTGCGGCGCCCGGCTGGCGCCCGAAATGGTCCCAGTGGGCCGTGTAGATGATGAACTCGTCCGGGTGCGTCCGCCCCTTGACCATGCCGACAACGTTCGCGGAAACGGTACGGTGGATGGTGTTCCGCACGGTCAGGTCCGCCGCGGCGTCGAGCGACACGGGCCGAAACCCGGGTGTCGTCGCGGCGTGCTCGAGCGCCGCGAAATCCTTGCCGGCCAGCGCGCAGATCCGCTCCGCGGCGGACAATGACACCCAGCCCTCAACGGCAATCCGGCCGAGGTGATGGTCGGCGGCGTCTTCCTCGAGCTGCGCGCCGTTGTTGCTGTTGCGCACGACCTCCCAGCCGTAGGCCGCCGGCCCGGCCTGGTGGACGATCAGGGCACCGGCAGCCCCTTGCCGCATCGCCTCCTCGAATTTGTAGGTCCACCGTCCGTAGTAGGTCATCTTGCGGCCGCGAAAGAGCGCAGGGTCGCGGTAACCCGGGTCGTTGACCAGCACCACGGCGGTCTTGCCGCGCATGTCGACGCCGGCGTAGTCATTCCAGCCGAACTCGGGGGCGACGATGCCGTGACCGACGAAGACCAGCGGGCTCGCCGTGAGGCGCGATTCCGGCACCACGCGCTTGGTCCAGACCATCATGTCGTCCGCGTAGGCGAAGGCCGCGTCGCCACGCCCCGAGTGCACCGTCAGCACCGCGCCCGGATCGGCCGTAATCTCCACGAGCGGGACCTGCTGGCGGTAGCCCGCGGCGCCGACCGGCTGCAGACCGAGCGCGCGAAACTCGCGCTCGAGGTAATCGAGCGTCTTGCGCTCGCCGGCCTGGCCGGGCTTGCGGCCTGCAAACTCGTCGGAGGCGAGCAGTTCGACCGCGCGGCGGAAGGCCGCTTCGCTCACCACTGCGGACCCGTCCGGTGGCGCGGCCGGGGCGGCGGCCGCGACCAGCAGCAGGAGGCCGACCAGCCGGTAGATCGGCGGAATAGCGTGCGCCATCGGGAACTCCCGGAACGTCAACGGGGCCAATAGTAGAAGCCGAGCGCGGCGACCGCGAGCCAGGTACCGCCCTGGGCGACCCATAGCCAGCGCGCCTGGCGGAGCGTGCCCATGAACGCGTAGCCGGACACGAACGAGAGCCCGAGGAACAGCAGAAAGCTCCGCAGCAGGTGGCCATACTCGCGCCCGAGCGTGGGGTAGTCGCCGGACACCGACAGGAAGACCACGATCACCATGGCGAGACCGATTGCAATGGTCACCGCCGACCCCAGTATGATCCCCGTCAGCACGGCCAATGGCGACATCGCCAGCCCCCCCGTCACCGCACTTGATCCCGGCGCCCGCGGTCACTAGGCTCAATGCCATGAAACACTTCCGATTCGCGACGCAGGCCGCGCCGCCGACCCGCCTCCGGCGGCTAGTCTAACCCCCCATGACAGATACCCCGTTACCCCCAACCCGGCCGCGCCCGGGCCTCGCTGCGCGCCTCGCGATCGCGCTGCCGACGCTCGCCCTGGTCGGCATCCTGTTCACCGGCTCCTCCGGCACCGTCCCGGCGGCCGTCCCCGCTGCGCACGCCGCCGGCGACGGGCCGCTGCAGCCGAGCGAGCGCCACCGCAAGGTCGCGCGGCTGGTCGGCGGCACGATCGAGCGCTGGCACTACCGCCAGGCCGTGCTCGACGACAACATGTCCTCGCAGGTGTTCGACCGCTACATCGAGTCCCTCGACACCAATCGCAGCTACTTCCTGCGCAGCGACCTCACCGAGCTCGAGCAGTACCGCTTCAAGCTGGGCGAGGCGATCCGCTCCGGCAACGTCGATCCCGCCTTCGTGATCTTCGCGCGCTTCCAGGAGCGCAACCGTGCCGAGGTCCGCGCCGCCCTCGCGCAACTCGACGACCAGCCGGATTTCACGATCGGCGAGTCCTTCTCCTTCGACCGCACCAAGGCGCCGTGGCTCGCTTCGCAGGCCGAGCAGGACGACCTTTGGCGCAAGCGGGTCAAGAACGACGCGCTGTCGCTGATGCTCGCCAACAAGACCTGGCCCGAGGCGCGCGAGCTGCTCAAGCAGCGCTACCAGCGGGTGCTGAAGCGCATTGACCAGGTCTCGGCGGACGACGTGTTCGAGAGCTTCATGAACGCCTACGCGCACGTTTATGACCCGCATTCGAACTACCTCTCGCCGCGTTCGAGCGAGGAATACAACATTGCCATGAAGCTGTCGTACGAGGGCATCGGCGCGTCGCTGCAAGTGGTCGACGACCATGTCACGGTGATGGAAGTGATCGCCGGAGGCCCGGCCGCGGTCGGCGGGCAGATCAAGGCCAATGACCGGATCAACGCGGTCGCGCAGGGCAAGAAGGGCGAGATGGTCGACGTCATCGGCTGGCGACTCGACGACGTCGTCGAGCTGATTCGCGGCCCCGCCGGCACCACGGTGCGGCTCTCGGTGCTGCCGGCAGGTGCAAACCCCGGCGCGAAGGAGTCGCCGGTCGAGTTCGTGCGCAACAAGGTTACGCTCGAAGCCAAGGCGGCGCAGAAGAAGGTGCGCACGGTCAAGCGCGGTGAGCGCGAGTACAAGATCGGCGTCATCGACGTGCCGAGCTTCTACCAGGACTACGAGGCCAAGGTCGGCGGCGACAATGATTACCGCAGCACGACGCGCGACGTCGCGCGGCTGATCGGCGAGCTGAAGAAGGAGAAGGTCGAAAGCCTGGTCATGGACCTGCGCGGCAACGGCGGCGGCCACCTGTCCGAGGCCACCGGCCTCGTCGGCCTGTTCATCCACCAGGGTCCGGTGGTGCAGCTTCGCAACACGGGCGGGCGCATCGACGTCCTGCCGGACCCGGAGTCCGCCGAGATCTGGGACGGCCCGCTGGTCGTGCTGGTCGATCGCACAAGCGCCTCCGCCTCCGAGATCTTCGCCGCCGCGATACAGGACTATGGCCGCGGCGTGATCGTCGGCCAGCAGACCTACGGTAAGGGCACGGTGCAGAACCTCTACCCTCTCGACCATTGGGCGCTCGGCCCGCATGCCGGCTTCGGCGAGCTGACGGTGACGATCGGCAAGTACTACCGGGTCACCGGCGACAGCGTGCAGAACCGCGGCGTGCTGCCGGAGATCGCTCTGCCCTCGATGATCAGCACCGCCGAGGTCGGCGAGTCGACGCGCGACAGCGCTCTGCCGTGGGACCAGATACGCCCGGCTGAATTCGAGCCCGACCACTCGCTGCGCACCTCCATCGAGTCTTTGACGCAGGCGCACGGCCTGCGCATGCGCACCGATCCCGATCTCCGGGCTCTCGTCGGCGACGCCGAGGCGCTCGAGCAGTTGCGGCTCGAGAAGACGGTGTCGCTCAACCTCGCGCTGCGCAAGACGGAGCGCGAGCAGCAGGACTCGGAGCGGCTCGCGCGCATCAACACGCGCCGCAGCGCGCATGGCCAGCCGGCGCTCCGGTCGCTCGAGGAAGTGAACGCCGAGACCGAGCCCGACGCCAACCTGGAGGAGTCGGCGCAGATCGTCACCGACCTGCAGCTGCTGCAGGCGGGCGCGGCACGCCTGTCGCAAGTGCATCCGGCACCCGAGGCCCGCTAGGCCGCCGGCCGCCGTCTTCAGGTCAGCAGCACCGCGTAGACGTCCCAGTAGTCGTCCGACAGCACGTTCGCCTCGCGCCCGCTGCCGGCCGCGCCGCGCAGCGCCGGCGGCAGCGAACCCGGCTCCGGCACCGGATCGGCCGGCTGGCGGTAGTTCGCGGCGCGCCGCAGCTCGTCGGTGCGCGCCCGGATCTCGGCGAAGAAGTCCGCCTTCGACCCGACCAGCGCCGCGGCCGCGGCGATCTCGACCATCAGCGCCTCGCAGTCGGAGCGCGCGCCGTAGTTGCTCTCGTGGACGGTGTGTGCGCGCGCCAGCCGCGCGCGCTCGGCCAAGCCGGATGGCGCCAGCATCGCGTACAGCATCTGCGCGTAGGCGATCACCGCGATGTTGATCGCGCGCCGTCCCTCGAGCGACAGGCCGCCGAACTCCGGCAGCGGCTGCTTCTCGACGGTGCGCTGCGCCTCGCGCATGTCGTCGAGGCGGCCGCGCGCCTGCAGCGTGCGGGCGCTCTGTCGCGTGTGCTGCTCGCGGAGCCGGCGCCGCGCAAAGTAGTGCCACAGCCCCTGCGCGGCGGCGAGCTGCTGCCGGACGGTGGCCAGTTGCCGTTCCTCGACGTCGAGCGCCTGGCTTGCCTCGGCTAGCCGCTCGGTCGAGAGCCGCGTACGCGCCAGCCGTTCCTGCTGGAACTCGGCCATCGCGCGCTTGCGCTCGCGATCCTGCTGCTGGCGGCGGAGGTCGGCGCCGAACTGCTGCACCTGCACGTGACAGACGCGCCACAGGCCGCGCAGCTGGAAGTGCACCAGCGCGCCCGCGCCGAGCTCCGGGTTGCCGAGCAGCGTCTCGAGCGCGTTGCGCTCATCGATGGCCCGCTGGGTCGACGCTTCCTGCTGCTTCAGGCGGTCCTGCAACTGGTGTAGCTGGTCGTCGAGGCTGCCGAGCTCCTTCTTGAGCTCGGCGCGGTTCCAGTAGAGCTTGAGCAGGCGCTCCTGCTCGTCGCTGCTGCGCTTTGCGACGCCGCGCGGCTGCGTCCACGAGGATATTTTGTCGCCGATGCTCATCGTGCGGGCCGCGGGCACACCGGGCGCGCTCCGTGACATCAACGCACCGCTGGCCCGAAGCGGTGGCCGCGGTCGACGCAGTACTCGAGCCACTTGTTCAGCATGACGTTGCGCGCCCAGCGCGATCCCAGGTCGCCGCCGTCGGCGGGCGCGCGGCCGCCAAGCCTGGATGCGCCGACTCCGAATGCGTGCGCCTCGGCGACCCGCGCATCGTGGTAGACGCGCACGGCGAGGTCGGGCGCGTCGGGCCCGGCGCCGGCGCCCGCCGCCGGCTCGAATGCGTAGGTCAGCTGCAGCATCGTGGTGTACGGGCCACGCTCGAGCAGCGTGAGCTTGAGCTCGCAGTCGTCGGTGACGCGCGAGCGCTGCTCGGGCGCGAGCCGGCGCACGTCGCCCACCAGCCAGCCGAGGCGGATGAAATTGCTCTCATACAGTGTCATCAGCCCGACGAAACTGCCGGGCCGCGCGCGCCAAGACACTGCACAGAGGTCGTCACCGAGCATGGCCCGAATATAACACAGGGATTTTACCGGTCTCGCGCCGCTGTCACGACTGAGAAGGCGCGCACGCCCGCGCCGCTGGCATGCGAACTGCATCACGCCCCGCTCAGGGCCGAAGGCGTCGCTCGATGCCGGTATGCTGCATGATGCGGCTGCCGATCTCCTCGACCGAGCAGTGCGTGGTGTCGAGGTACGGGATGCCGGCACGCTGGAACAGCGCCTCCGCCTGGCGCACCTCGAACGCAACCTGCTGCAGGGCGGCGTAGCGGCTGTTGGGCCGGCGCTCGTTGCGGATCTGCTGCAGCCGCTCCGGCTCGATCGTCAGGCCGTGCAGCTTCGACTGGCAGGCGACCAGCACCGCGGGCAGGCGCGGCGCTTCCAGGTCGTCGTCGGTGAGCGGATAGTTGGCGGCGTAGATGCCGTACTGCAGCGCCATGTAGAGGCAGGTCGGCGTCTTGCCGGAGCGCGACACGCCCACCAGGACGACATCGGCCTTGGCATAGTCGCGCGTCTGAGCGCCATCGTCATTGGCGAGCGCGAAGTTGGTGGCGTTGATGCGCGCCGTGTAGGCCTCGCTGTCCGCCATGCCGTGCGCGCGCCCTTCGGCGTGCGAGCTCTTGACGCCGAGCGTCGCCTCGAGCGGCCCCATGAAGGCGTCGAAGAAGTCGAGGAACACGGCGTCCGCCGCCTTGACCGCGTCGCGCAGCTCGTCCTTGACGAGCGTGCTGAAGACGATCGCCGGCTGGCCGTCGGCGGCACCGGCGGCGTCGATCCGCGCCCGCGCCTCGGCCGCCTTCTCGATGGTCGCGATGAAGGGCAGCGTCACGGTGCGGAACTGCAATCCCGCGAACTGCGTCAGCAGGCTGTGGCCCATCGTTTCGGCGGTGACGCCGGTCTGGTCGGAGACGAAGAACACCGTTCGCTTCGGCACGCGCGCTCCAGGGGCGGGACCCGGACGCAGTGTACCCTCGCGGCCGACCGCCCAGTCGGGCGCGGCCTGCGGACAGCGGGCGGGCGTTTGCGGCACAATCCGCGCGCCGTCATCGCGGCAAGCCGGGGATCTGGGCATGGACAGGTACACCGTCCCTTTCGAGCAACTGGGGATGCACGACGTCGAGCGCGTCGGCGGCAAGAACGCCTCCATCGGCGAGATGATCGGCAACCTCGCCCGCGCCGGCATCAAGGTGCCGGGCGGATTTGCGACGACGGCCGACGCCTTCCGTGAGTTCCTTGAGCAGGACGGGCTCGCCGCGCGCATCGCGGCCGCGCTCGACGCGCTCGACGTCGACGACATCGACAGGCTGGCCGCCACCGGCGCCCGGATCCGCGAGTGGATCCTCGCGACCCCATTCCCGGCCGCAGTCGAGCAGGCGGTGCTCGCGGCCTGGACGCGCATGGGCGGTGAGGCCATCGCGGTCGCCGTACGCTCCTCGGCCACGGCCGAGGACCTGCCCGAGGCGTCGTTCGCCGGGCAGCAGGAGACCTTCCTCAACGTCCGCGGGCGCGCGGCGTTGCTCACGGCGATGCACGAGGTGTACGCCTCGCTGTTCAACGACCGGGCGATTGCCTACCGGGTCCACCAGGGCTTCGGCCACGGCCAGGTGGCGCTGTCGGTCGGCATCCAGCACATGGTCCGGAGCGATCTCGGCGCGAGCGGGGTCATGTTCACGCTCGATACCGACTCCGGCTTCCGCGGCGTCGTGCTGATCACCGCCTCCTACGGCCTCGGCGAGACCGTCGTCCAGGGCGCCGTCAACCCGGACGAGTTCTACGTCTACAAGGCGGGACTGCGCGCCGGCCGGCCGGCGATCCTGCGCCGCAGCCTCGGCAGCAAGGCGATCAAGATGGTGTATGCGCCAGCGGACGGTGCGGCCGGCGGTCGCCGGGTCGCGACCGTCGATGTCGAGCCGGCCGACAGCGCGCGCTTCTCGATCAGCGACGCCGACGTCGCGGCGCTCGCCCGCCAGGCGCTGTTGATTGAGGACCACTACCGCTGCCCGATGGACATCGAGTGGGGCAAGGACGGCGAGAGCGGCGAACTGTACGTACTGCAGGCCCGGCCCGAGACCGTGCAGAGCCGCACCGGGCGCACGATCCAGCGCTTCACGCTCAAGAACCGCTCGCAGGTGGTCGCCACCGGTCGCGCGATCGGCAGCCGCATCGGCACCGGGCCCGCGCGCCTGGTGCGCGAGGCCCGCGAGATGTCGCGCGTGCAGGCCGGCGACGTGCTGGTCGCCGACATGACCGATCCCGACTGGGAGCCGGTCATGAAGCGCGCCTCCGCCATCGTCACCAATCGCGGCGGGCGTACCTGCCATGCAGCGATCATCGCGCGCGAGCTCGGCATCCCGGCGGTCGTCGGCTGCGGCGACGCGACCGCGACGATCCCGGAGGGCAGCGACGTGACCGTCTCCTGCGCCGAGGGCGACACCGGCTTCGTCTACGCCGGCCAGCTCGACTTCGAGAAGCGCCAGATCGAGCACGACGCACTGCCGCCGGCGCCGGTGCGCATCATGATGAACGTCGGCAACCCCGATCGAGCCTTCGACTTCGCCGGCATCCCGAACCGTGGCGTCGGCCTGGCGCGCCTCGAGTTCATCATCAACCGCATGATCGGTGTGCACCCGCGCGCGCTGCTCGAATTCGAGCGACTCGAGCCGGCCCTGCAGCAGACGATCCGCCGCCAGATGGCGGGCTACGCCGACCCGGTGTCCTTCTTCGTCGACAAGCTCACCGAGGGCGTGTCTCAGATCGCCGCCGCGTTCGCGCCGGAGCCGGTCATCGTGCGACTGTCGGACTTCAAGTCGAACGAGTATGCGAACCTGATCGGCGGCCGCGCCTACGAGCCGCACGAGGAAAACCCGATGCTCGGCTTCAGGGGCGCGGCGCGCTACGTCGACGAGAGGTTCCGGCCGTGCTTCGAGCTCGAGTGCCGCGCGTTGAAGCGCGTGCGCGACGACATGGGCCTCGTCAACGTGCAGGTCATGGTGCCCTTCGTGCGCACCGTGCGCGAGGCGGAGCAGGTCACCGGGCTGCTGGCGGCGAACGGTCTCGGCCGCGGCGTCAACGGCCTCGAAGTCATCATGATGTGCGAGCTGCCGACCAACGCGCTGCTTGCCGACGACTACCTGGAGTACTTCGACGGCATGTCGATCGGCTCGAACGACATGACGCAGCTGGTACTCGGCCTCGATCGGGATTCCGGCACCGTCGCCAAGCACTTCGATGAGCGCGACCCGGCCGTGAAGCGGATGCTCACGCTCGCGATCCAGGCCTGCAAGGCCCGGCACAAGTACGTCGGCATCTGCGGCCAGGGGCCGTCCGATCACCCGGAGTTCGCGCGCTGGCTGGTCGATCAGGGCATCGACAGCATCTCGCTGAACCCGGACACCGTGCTCGAGACCTGGCTGTTCCTGGCCGGCGCGACGCCCGGCTAGCGAGGAGGCTGCCTGCGGGCGGGTCGCCGCTCGCGACCGTAGGCCGGCATGGCAGGCGCACCGACCTGCCAGACGCGCGCCGTCACCGTCGCCCGGCGAGTCCGTGATTCGGGGCCGCGGCGGCGATCAACGGCAGGCTGCGCCGGTCGCCGGCGCCGCACCGGCGGCCGCGAGCACCCCGTAGGTGCGACCGCCCGGCCGCACGATCAGGCACTCAAGCCTGAGTGCGCCGAGCTCTGCGGGCGGAATCGGCGCAGGTACCGCCGCCTGGCCCGGCCGGTAACCGAGGTAGGCGAGCCAGTCGGGGACCGTCCAGCGCGCGCGGTCCGGAACGAGCCACAGCAATCGCGCGCCGCCTGCGAGCGCCTGCCGGACGCGGCCCGGCGCATCGGGCTGGCCGCGCGCGATCATCGCCTGCAGCCGTGCAGCCGGCAGGTAGAGCTCCGCGAGCGCGACGGTGGTCTCGTCCGGATCGAGAAGGATGAGCGGCGCGTTGCCAGCCGCGGCCTCGATCCGCGCCGCGGTCACCTCGAGGCTCAGCCAGCCGTTCAGCCGCAGGTACGAGGGCAGGAGCGCGATTGACAGCAGCAGTGCGGTCGCGAGGGCGAACCGCGGCAGCGCCGCCGCGGCCGCGAGGCGCGGCGTCAGCGCGAGGTAAACGGCCGCCGCGGCCGCGGCGAGCGCGAGGCATCCGGTTGCGAGGCCGGCCGGCGTGCGCGCCGCGGGCGCCCACGCGAGTACGACCGCGAGCAGGCCGAGGACCACGGCCAGCAGCGCGATCGTCGCACCGGTGAGGCGCCAGGCGAGCCGGTCGAAGCGGTCGCCCGCGGCGCCCGCGCAGCCGACGTAGAGCCCGAGCAGCAGCGCGAAGCCGAGCGCGGATGGCGCGTAGTAGACGCCGCGCGCAGTCGCCGCGAGGGACAACAGCACCGTCGGCGGCCCGATCGCCCCGAGCGCGAGTCGCCACGCCGTGCCGGTCTCGCCCGCGAGGCGCAGGCCGCGGCGCGCGCGACGCAGTGCCGCGACCGCGAGCACGGTCCACGGCAGCAGGTACAGGGGCAGCTCGAGCAGGTATTTCGCCGGCGAGTTCGCGTGGCCGGCGGCGTAGGCCACCTCGGCCGGCACGTCGAGAGCGACCGCGCGGCCGACGAGGTTGTACCAGAAGAGCACTTTCAGCGCCGCGCCGCCCGCGGTTGCCGCGACCGCCCAGACCCACGCTCCGATCGCGAGCAGCAGCAGCGGCGCGCCCGCCCAAAACTCGACGCGCACGAGTTCCAGCCAGCGCCGCTCCAGGGCGATGACGGTCAGCAAGGCCAGCGCCGGCACCATCCAGCCGGCCAGGCCCTTCGCGAAGAACGCGATCGCAAGCCCCGCGTGCATCGCAAGGTAGCCGCCGAGACGCGCGCGGCGCTCGTGGCTGACGAGCCCCACGTAGGCGCCGCAGAGGGCGAGCGCGACGCCCGCCACGAGCGGCGCGTCGGTCGCGAGCCAGACCAGCGCCTGGTAGAGCTGCAGCATCGTCGCCGCGGCGAAACCGGCCGCAAAGCCGGCCGCCGGGCCCGCAGCGCGCGCCGCGAGCGTGCCGATCGCGAGTGCGGCGAGCAGGAAATACGCGAGATTCGGCACGCGCGCCACGGCGGGCGCGGCACCGAGCGCGGCAACCGCACCGCCGCCGAGCCAGTACAGCAGTGGCGGCTTCTCAGCGAACGGCCGGCCCGCCAGCGTCGGTAACGCACGGTCCGCCTGGCTCGCCATCGCGACCACCATGCTCGCCTCGCGTGGCTCGTCCGGCGTGTAGTAGACACGGGCAAACAGGCCGACGCAGGCGATCGGCAGGAGCAGCGCGAGCAGCCGCCCGCGGGGCAGCGTCGTCACGGCCCGGGCACGATGAACGTCGCGCGGTAGTGGCGCAGTTCCTGGATGGACTCGCGGACGTCGTCGAGCGCCTGGTGGGTGGTGCTCTTGTTGACACCGGCCAGCACGTGCGGCGCCCAGCGACGTGCCAGCTCCTTGAGCGTGCTGACGTCGAGATTGCGGTAGTGAAAGAATTTCTCTAGTGCCGGCATCGAGCGCGCCAGAAAGCGCCGGTCCTGGCAGATGCCGTTGCCGCACATAGGCGAGGTGCCGGCGGCCAGCCATTCGCCGAGGAACGCGAGCGTGCGACGCTCCGCCTCAGCCTCGTCGACCTGGCTCGCCCGGACACGGGCGATCAGGCCGCTGGCACCATGCGTGCTCTGGTTCCAGGCGTCCATCTGCGCCAGCGCCTCCTCGCGCTGGTGCACGGCGAGCACCGGACCCTCGGCGAGCACGTTCAGGTCGCGATCGGTCACGACCGTCGCAATCTCGATGATGCGGTCCGAGTCCGGCTGGAGCCCGGTCATCTCGAGGTCGATCCAGGCGAGGTTGTCGGGGTGCTGCGGCATGGGCTCGGTTGCCGGTGATTCTAGCAGAGGCTAGAGTGCCGCCACCTCGGCCGGACCCGCAATGCAGAGCCTGACGAACCTGTTTCTGGGCGCGCTCGCCACCATGGTCGCCGTGCGCTGGTGGCTCGCGACGCGCCAGCTCGCCGCTCTCGAGCGGCACCGCGACCAGGTGCCGGCACCGTTCGCCGCCAGCATCTCGGCCGCGGAACACGCGCGCGCCGCCAGCTACACGGGCGCGCTGCTGCGGCTCGCGCGCCTGGAACTCGTCTGCGGGGCGCTGCTGCTGGTGGTGGTGACGCGGGGTGGCGGCTTCGCCGCGCTCGACGCGGCCTGCGGTCGCCTCGGCCTGCCGCCGTTGGCGCACGGCGTCGTGACCCTCGCGGCGCTCTCGATCGCGATGGCGGCCGCCGGCCTGCCGTTCGACCTCCGGCGCACCTTTCACATCGAGGCCCGCTTCGGTTTCAATCGTACGACGCCGGCACTGTACGCGGCGGATCTCGCGCGATCGGCCGCCCTCAGCGCGTTGCTCGGGCTGCCGTTGCTCACGGTGCTGCTCGCTCTGCTGCGCGCCGCCGGGCCGCGCTGGTGGCTGTACGCATGGGCGATCTGGGTCGTTTGCGGACTCGCCGTCAGTCTGCTGTGGCCGCGCTTCATCGCGCCGCTCTTCAACCGCTTCCGGCCGCTCGAGCCGGGACCGCTCCGCGACGCCGTGGTCGCGGTACTCGCGCGCTGCGGCTTCGCCAGCGACGGCGTCTTCGTCATGGACGGCTCGCGGCGCTCGGCGCATGGCAACGCCTACTTCACCGGCATCGGCCGCCACAAGCGCATCGTGCTGTTCGACACGCTGGTCGAGCGGCTGCTGCCAGCCGAGGTCGAGGCCGTGCTCGCACACGAGCTCGGCCACTTCCGGCTGCATCACGTCCGGCAGCGCCTGCTGCTCAGCTGCGCGGCGGCGCTGGTGGGGTTCTGGCTGCTCGGCCTTGCGGCCGCCGAGCCCACCTTCTACAGCGCGCTAGGCGTGCCGATACCGTCGGCGCACGCGGCGCTCGCGCTCTTCGCGCTGGTCGTGCCGGTCGTGGCATTTCCGCTCGCGCCGCTCGGCAGCTGGTGGTCGCGCCGCCATGAATACCAGGCCGACCGCTTCGCGGTCGCGCACGCGAACGGCGACGCGCTCGCTGCCGCGCTCGTCAAACTCTACCGTGACAACGCCTCAACACTGACGCCCGACCCGTTGTACTCGGCCTGGCACGACTCGCACCCGCCGGCGCTGCTGCGCATCGCGGCGCTCGGGCAGAGTGCCTGAGTGGCGCGCGCGGCATCCGCGCCGGAGGTCCCGGTCGAGCTGCTGGATGGACGCGTGGTGGCGAGCCATGGCCGCCGGCTCGAGGTCGAGGACCGCGCCGGCCGTCGCAGCGCCTGCCGTCTCCACGGCCGGCGCCTGGCCGCAGTCTGCGGCGACGACGTGCGCTACTCTCCGCCGCAAGCCGGCGACGACACCGGCCTCGTCTGGGAAATCCTGCCGCGACGCCGCACACTCGAGCGTCTCGCGGGGAACGGCCGCGCCGAGGCCGTCGTAGCGAACCTGACCCAGCTGGTCGCCGTCGCCGCGCCGCTGCCGGCGCCGGACTGGTTCATCGTCGATCGTTACCTGGCCGGCGCGGCGTGGGCCGGTCTCGCGGCGCTGGTCGTGTTCAACAAGAGCGAGCTCGGCATCGCGCCCGAGGCCGAGCTCGAGAGCTATGAAGCTCTCGGCTATCCGGTGATCCGCTGCTCCGCGCGCACCGGGCCCGGCGTCGCGGCGCTGGCCGCGCGCCTTGCGGCGGCGGTCAGCGTGCTGGTCGGGCAGTCGGGCACCGGCAAGTCGAGCCTGCTGAACGTGCTCGCGCCGGAGGCGCTCGCAGTGACGCAGGAAATCTCGCGCGCTACCGACGAGGGGCGGCACACGACCACGCACGCGGTGCTGCACAGGCTTGCGAGCGGCGGCGACCTGATCGACTCCCCGGGCGTGCGCGACTACGCCCCGCCGCTGCCGGCGGTGCGCACCATCGCGTCGGGGTTCGTCGAGCTGCAGGCGGCGGCCGGCGGCTGCCGCTTCCAGGACTGCGTGCACGATGCAGAGCCCGGCTGCGCGGTGCGCGCGGGCGTCGCCGCCGGCACGATCCGCCGCCGCCGCTTCGACAGCTATCGCCGCCTCGTCACCCTGGCCCGCGAGTTCGAGGCGCGCTTCCCGGAACGCCGCGGCGCGCGCCCCCGTCCACCGGTCAGGTAATGGTCTGGCGTCCCGCGAGCGCGTGCGCAAGCGTGCCGCCGTCGACGTACTCGAGCTCGCCGCCGACCGGCACGCCGTGCGCGATCCGGCTCGCGCGCACGCCGCGGCGCGTCGCGAGCTCGGCCAGGAAATGCGCCGTCGCGTCGCCCTCGACCGTCGGATTGGTCGCGAGAATCAGCTCGCGGACGCCGCCCTCGTCGAGCAGCGCCTCGAGGCCGGCGACCCCCAGTTCGGCGGGGCCGATGCCGTCGAGCGGCGACAGGTGACCCATCAGGACGAAGTAGCGGCCGCGGAAGCCGCCCGAGTGCTCGACCGCGGCGACGTCGGCCGGCGACTCGACGACGCAGACGAGTGACGCGTCGCGCAACGGGTTCGCGCAGATCGGGCACAGCTCGGCATCGGAGAGCATGCGGCAGCGACGGCAATGGCCGATCGTCGTGGCAGCGGCGCTGAGCGCGTGGCTGAGCTCGAGCGCCACCTCGCGGTCGCGCTCGAGCAGGTGGAAGGCCATGCGCTGCGCGGTCTTCGCGCCGACGCCCGGCAGCCGCTTCAGTGCGGCGATCAGCTGCGCCAGCGCCGGGGAATACTGCACGCGATCAGAACGGCGGCTTGAAGCCGGGCGGCAGCTGCAGGCCGCCCATCATGCCGGCGAACTTCTGCTGGGTCGCCGCCTCCACCTTGCGTACCGCGTCGTTGATCGCCGCGGTCACGAGGTCCTCGAGCAGTTCCCGGTCGTCGACAGCGAGCGCCGGCTCGAGCGTCACCCGTTCCACCTCGTGCCTGCCGTTCATGCAGACCTTGACGAGCCCGCCGCCGGATTCGCCGGTCACGCTGAGCGCACCGAGCTCCGCCTGCGCCTTCTGCAGGTTCTCCTGCATCTGCTGCGCCTGCCGCATCAGGTTGCCGATTCCACCTTTCATCAGCGGTTCCTCGCACTCAACGGCTGGGTTTGATCGTGTCGGCGACGACGCTGGCGCTGAAGCGCTCGCGCAGCGCGCGCACGTTCGGGTCGGCCTCGAGCACGGCCCGGGCGGCGGCCAGCTCCGCCTCGGCCGCACGCGCCTCGAGCCGTGCCGGCGTCGCGGCCGGGGGCGCTGCCGCCGCGACGGTCTCGCCGCTCTCGATCACGACCCGCAGCTGCGCCCCGAAATGGCTGCGCAGCGCCTGAACCAGGCGTTCCTCGGTCTGCGGCGTCCGCAGCGCGTCGTTGCGGCGGTCGAGCGCGAGCCGTACGACCTGGTCGTGCAGACCGACCCAAACGCAGTGGGCTGCGAGCTGGCGGGCCGCGCCGCTGAGGTCGAGCGCGGTGACCAGCCGCGCCCACTCCTCGGCGTCGCGCGGCGGCGCCGGCGGCGGGGTGGCCGCCGGGGCCGCGCCGAGCGGCCGCGCTACCGCGGCCGTCGCCATCCGGCCGGGGGCCGGCGCTTCGCCCGCGCCCGGCGGCAACGGGCGGAATGCGAGCATCCTCAGCATCGTCATTTCGAAGCCCACGCGCGGCTCCGGCGCGAGCGGCAGGTCGCGCCGGCCGAGCAGCGCGATCTGGAAGTAGAGCTGCAGGTCCTCGGGCGTGATGCGGGTCGCAAGCGAGGACAGCATCGCGGCGTCGAAGCCAGACTCGCCGCCGCTCGCCGGCACCAGTTGCTCGAGCGCGAGTCGCTCGAGCAACGCGGCCAGCTCGGCCAGCACCTGGTCGTAGTCCGGCGCCTGGGAATCGAGCGCGGCAAGCACGGCGAGCAGCGCCGCGGCATCGCCAGCGGCCAGGCACTCGGCCAGCTGCACGACGTGGCTGCGGTCGATCGTGCCGAGCATCGTGCGCACGTCCGCCTCGCCGATTCGGCCGGCGCCGAAGGCGAGCGCCTGGTCTAGCAGCGATAGCGCGTCACGCAGGCTGCCGTCGGCGGCGCGCGCCAGCAAAGGCAGGGCGGCAGACTCGGTGGTGATCTGCTCGGCGGCGAGAATCGTCGCCAGGCGCTCGACGATCAGCGCCGGCGGCAGGCGCTTCAGGTGGAACTGCAGGCAGCGCGAGACGACCGTGATCGGCAACTTCTGCGGGTCGGTGGTCGCCAGCAGGAACTTGACGTGCGGCGGTGGTTCCTCGAGCGTCTTCAGCAGCGCGTTGAACGAGTGCCCCGACAGCATGTGCACCTCGTCCACGAGGTAGACCTTGTAGCGTCCGCGCGCCGGCGCGTATTGGACGTTCTCCAGAAGCTCGCGAGTGTCCTCGACCTTGGTGCGCGAGGCAGCGTCGACCTCGATCAGATCGACGAAGCGACCCTCGTCGATCTCGCGGCAGGCCGCGCAGATGCCACAGGGGCGCGCCGAGACGCCGGTCTCGCAGTTGAGGGACTTGGCGAGCAGCCGCGCGATCGTGGTCTTGCCGACCCCGCGCGTGCCCGTGAACAGGAACGCATGGTGGACGCGACCCGAGTCGAGCGCGTTCTCCAGCGCACGGACGACGTGCTGCTGGCCGACCAGCTCGCTGAAGAAACGCGGCCGCCACTTGCGGGCGAGGACGAGGTAGCTCACGGGCGCGTCCTGGCCGGCGCCGGGTCTGGGGTGGCGACCCGCGCCAGCACCCCTCCGGCACCCGATTGCACCGCTACCGCTGCTCCCTTCCGGGCCTGACGGGGTTTACGGCTGATCGTCGCGGAGGAACCGACGCGGGCCACCATGGGAATCGTCTGCCATTGAGGAGGGCCAGCGGTCAGGATCGCGCGGGCCGGATGCGGGGATCGCCGAAGCCGCGCGACGTTACACGGGGGTTCCGCGAGCGTCAATTCTCGCGCCGGCCGGCGCTCCACGGGCCACGCGGCGGGGAGCTGGCGGAGAGGGTGGGATTCGAACCCACGAATACCTTTTGGGTATTACTGGAATTCCAGTCCAGCGCCTTCGACCGCTCGGCCACCTCTCCGGGGGCTCGGAAGCGTAACCGCGCCGGCGGCACGAGGCAAACGCGGCGCGCGTCTATTGCGGTGGCGGCGGCGTGGCCGGCGAGCCTGCGGCGGGCGCGGTCGGCGGCGACGCGTCGCCGGCCGCGGCCTTCGGCGGCAATGCCTTCGGGGCGGTCGCCGGCTTGCCGCTGTCGTCGTAGAACCGCGGCGGCTGTTCGAGGCAGCGGTTCTTTGCCGCCGGCGCGGCGCCACTCGGTTCCGGGATCTTGAGCGCG
Source organism: Pseudomonadota bacterium (assembly GCA_025351005.1). Classification (GTDB taxonomy): domain Bacteria; phylum Pseudomonadota; class Gammaproteobacteria; order Steroidobacterales; family Steroidobacteraceae; genus CAIKZZ01. The sequence goes on from JANXWS010000066.1 coordinate 74,642, forward strand.
TTGCGGGTGTTCGGGGCCGTGACTCCCGCGGGGGCGGCCAGCGGCGGCACACTGCCCGCCGATTGGTACGGCTTCGGCCCGTTGCACGAATCCTCGCGCCAGGAACGGCAGCCGCTGAGACCGGCGAGCGCAAGGATGATCGGAACGAGGATGGTCAAGCGCATGGAACCCCCGCGGCGCGCATGGCCTCGCGCACCGAGATCTGGCCGGCCGCCGACAGAGGCGTCAGCGGCAGACGGATGCCGGCCTTGATCAGGCCGAGCTGCTGGACGGCCCACTTGGCCGGAATCGGATTCGCTTCGACGAACAGGCTCCGATGCAGCGGCTCCAGCCGCCGGTCGAGCTCGCGCGCGCGCGCCGCGTCACCCGCGAGAGCGGCGGTCGCGAGCTCGTGCATTGCTCGCGGCGCGACGTTGGCAGTCACCGAGATGACGCCGACCGCCCCGGCGAGCATCCACTCCGCGGCGGTCGGGTCGTCACCCGACAGGATCTCGAGCTCCTCGCCGCAACTCTCGCGCAGCTCCGCGAGGCGCACCGCGTTTCCGGTAGCCTCCTTGAGCGAGACGATGCGCGGATGCTGAGCGAGGCGCCGCGCGGTCTCGGGCAGCAGGTCGACACCGGTGCGCGACGGCACGTTGTACAGGATGACCGGCACTCCGGCATCGTCGGCGATCGCCGTGAAGTGCTGCAGCAGGCCTTCCTGCGTCGGCTTGTTGTAGTACGGCGTGACCACGAGCACGGCATCGGCGCCGGCGGCGACCAGCTCACGCGTGCGCTCGATGCTGCGCGAGGTGTCGTTGGTGCCACTGCCGGCCACGACCGGAATTCGGCCGCGCACCCGCGCCGTCGCCCGCCGCGTCAGTTCCGCCGCCTCGCCGAGCGTCACGGTCGGCGACTCGCCGGTCGTGCCGCAGACGACGATGCCGTCGCTGCCCTCGGCCAGGTGCCAGTCGATGAGCCGCTCCCACGCCGCGAAGTCGACCTCGCCGGTGTCGGTCATCGGCGTGACAACAGCGACAATGCTGCCCTGATACATTCGGCCCTCGCGCGGGTGGGGCGGCGATGGTACTGAGCGGGTGGCGGCGCACGCAAGCCAAGTCGTCGTGGCCGGTTTCCCTACGCCGGTCCGGCCGGGGTAGAATGTGAGTTTACCCTCCCTCGCTGAGCCCCGCTCCCCGGATGAAGCAGCTTCTCGCCCTCTCTGCGGTCGGCAGCGACCGCACCGGCATGGTCCATGACCTGACGCGCGTGATCGCCGACTGCGGCGGCAACATTGTCGAGAGCCGGATGTCGGCTCTCGGCTCCGAGTTCGTGATGGCCGTGCTGGTGTCCGGCAACTGGCACTCGCTCGCCAAGATCGAGACCGAGATCAAGAAGCTCGGCGACACCGGCGAGATCTCGGTGCAGGTGCGTCGCACCGAGCAGCGTCCGGTGCGCGGCGACATGCTGCCCTACTCCGTTGACATCGTCTGCCTCGACCAGTCCGGCATCGTCTCGAGCGTGTCGGGCTTCTTCTCGGCCCGCGGCATCGACATCGGCGAGCTCGACACACGCAGCTACGCGGCGGCCCACACCGGCGCGCCGATGTTCTCGCTCCGACTCGTCATCAACGTGCCGAGCCGGATCCACCTCGGCGTGCTGCGCGAGGAGTTCATGGATTTCTGCGACCACCTGAACCTCGACGCCATCCTCGAACCGATCAAGAGTTGAAGGCGCGGAACGCACATGGCGGCACCATCCATCGGCAGGAAGATCGCGGACTTCGCGCTCGACTCGACCGCCGGCCGCTGGCGGTTGCAGGACGCGGCCGGCCGCGCCCTCGTCATCTACTTCTACCCGCGTGACAACACCTCGGGCTGCACCCGCGAGGGCGAGGCCTTCCGCGACCTGCACCTCGAGTTCCGCAAGGCGCGCACGGCCGTGGTCGGCGTTTCGCCGGACACGGTCGCCTCGCACGAGAAGTTTGCGGCCAAGTACAAGTTCCCGTTCACGCTGCTGGCGGATCCGGAGCAGCGGGCCTGCAAGCTGTTCGACGTGATCAAGGAGAAGAGCCTGTACGGCCGCCGGTACCTGGGCGTGGAGCGCAGCACTTTCCTGCTCGACGCCAGGGCCGTTCTGCGCCACGAGTGGCGCAAGGTCAAGGTCAACGGTCACGCGGCCGAGGTCCTCGCCGCGGCGCTCGCGCTGTAGGGCCGTGCCGATGACCCGTACCGGACGCGCCAAGCGGCGCCTGTTCGTACTCGACACCAACGTGCTGATGCACGACCCGACCGCGATCTTTCGCTTCGAGGAACACGACGTCTACATCCCGATGATCGTGCTCGAGGAACTCGACGCCGGCAAGAAGGGATTATCCGAGGCGGCGCGCAACGTACGCCAGGTGAGCCGTTTCCTCGACGAGCTGATGCAGGGCGCGACCAAGGAGGAGATCGACCGCGGACTGGTGCTGCCGAACGCGCTCAACGGCGGCAACGGCAAGCGCCCGCCGTCGGGACGCCTGTTCTTCCAGACGAGGAACCTCGACTCCGGCCTGCCAGAGCTGCCCGGGCACGGCGCCGACAATGCCATCCTCGGTCAGGCGCTCGCGCTCAAGCGCGCCGACGCCGAAGCCGAGGTCACGCTGGTGTCGAAGGACATCAACCTGCGGATCAAGGCCGCGATTCTCGGCGTGCACGCCGAGGACTACTTCAGCGACCAGACCATCGAAGACGCGGACCTGCTGTATACCGGCACGCAAGCGCTCGCCGGCGATTTCTGGGAGCGCCACGGCAAGGACATGCAGTCCTGGAAGGAGCACGCCCGCACCTTCTACAAGCTGCACGGTCCGGCCGTGCGCGAGTGGCACCCGAACCTGTTCCTGTACGAGGACACGCCGACCGGCGTTGAAGCGACCGTCCGCAGCGTCGCCGGCGACGAGGCGGTGCTCGAGCTGGTGCAGGACTTTCGCAGCGAGCGGCACAACGTCTGGGGCGTGACGGCCCGCAACCGCGAGCAGAACTTCGCGCTCAATCTGCTGATGGACCCGGAGATCGACTTCGTCACCGTGCTCGGTCCGGCCGGCACCGGCAAGACGCTGCTGGCGCTCGCCGCCGGCCTTGCCCAGACGCTCGACAATCGCCGCTTCAACGAGATCGTCATGACGCGGGTGACGATTCCGCTCGGCGAGGACATCGGCTTCCTGCCGGGTACCGAGGAAGAAAAGATGGAGCCGTGGATGGGCGCGCTGATGGACAACCTCGAGGTACTGACGCAGGGCCAGGAAGGCGGCAACTGGGCGCGCGCCGCCACCAACGACCTGCTGCGCAGCCGCATCAAGATCCGCTCGCTGAACTTCATGCGCGGCCGGACCTTCCTGAACCGCTTCATCATCCTCGACGAGGCCCAGAACCTGACGCCGAAGCAGATGAAGGCACTGGTGACGCGGGCCGGTCCCGGCACCAAACTGGTCTGCCTCGGCAACATCGCGCAGATCGACACGCCGTACCTGACCGAAACCAGCTCCGGGCTGACCTACGTCGTCAACCGCTTCCGCGGCTGGCCGCATTCCGGGCACCTGACGCTGGTACGCGGCGAACGCTCGCGGCTCGCCGATTTCGCCTCCGACAGCCTCTAGCCGGCCACGGAACCAACCCCGCAGGCCGCGGTCCCAAGTCAGCACGATGCCCGCCACATTCCCCCTGCTCCGCCGCATCGCGTGCCTCGCGCTGGCCGCCATGCTCGGCGTGGGCGCGGCCGCGGCGGCGCGACCGTCCGGTTCCGGACCCGGATCCGAGCTGCCGGACATCGGCTCGCCGGCCGACGCCGTGCTCACGGGCAGCGACGAGTACCGGATCGGCGCGATGGTGGTGAAGGGCCTGCGCGACTCGGGCCAGATCCTCGAGGATCCCGAGATCAGCGAGTACGTGCAGTCGCTCGGCGCGCGCATCGCGAGCCACGCTCAGGAAGGAAACACGAAGTTCACGTTCTTCGTCGTCAAGGATCCCGGCATCAACGCTTTCGCGCTGCCGGGCGGCTTCGTCGGCGTGAATGCCGGACTGATCCTCGCGAGCGCGAGCGAGAGCGAACTCGCCGGCGTGCTGGCGCATGAGATCTCGCACGTGACGCAGCGGCACATGGTGCGCAGCATGCAGGCCGCGAGCCACGCGAGCCTGATCTCGACCGCCGCGATGCTGGCGGCGATCCTGGTCGGCGCGATGTCCGGCAATTCGAACGTCGGCATGGCCGGGGTCGTGGCGGGCCAAAACGCCGCGATCCAGCAGCAGCTCAACTATTCCCGCGAAAACGAGTTCGAGGCCGACCGGGTCGGTATCTCGGTGATGGCGTCCGCCGGCTACGACCCATACGCGATGGGCAGCTTCTTCGAGACGCTCAGCCGGCGCATCGGCGGCTCGGGCCAGAACGCCAAGATCCTCGAGTTCCTGCAGACCCACCCCGTGACCAGCGCGCGGGTCGCCGAGGCGAAGAGCCGCGCCAGCCAGTTCCCGCTGGTGCGGCCGGTCGACACGACCGGCTACCGGCTCGCCCGCGAGCGGATCCACGTCATGACGCTCGGGTCCGACACCAATCCGCGCGACGTGTACGCCGATGCGAGCTCGGCCGAGGGCAACGTCGCCGACTACCGCTATTACGGCCGCGCGCTCGCGCTGATGCAGGCGGACGCGCCGTCCGAGGGCGTGCCGCTGCTGCGCGACCTGGTGGCGCGCCACCCGGACACGATCGAGTACCACTCGGCGCTCGGCCAGGCGCTGCTTGCGAGCGGCGACGTTCGCGGCTCGCGGGAGGTGCTTGCGCGCGCGATGGACCTGTTCCCGCGCAACGTGCCGGTGACGGTCCGCTACGCCGAGACGCTGATGCGCGCCAACGACGCCCGGCTAGCGCACGCCGTGCTGCTCGACCTGTTCAACGCGGTGCCGCCGAGCCAGGACCAGGTGCGCTTCATCGCGCTCGCCGCAAGCGCCGCCGGCGAGGCGGCCGAGGCGACTTACTACATGGCCGAGTACCACGTCATGAGCGGCGACCTGACGCTGGCCATCGACACGCTGCGCCAGGCGCTCGCGATGCCGAATCTGACGCCGGTGCAGCGCAGCCGCTTCAAGGCACGGATCGACGAACTGAAGGAATACCTGCCGCCGCGGCTGCAGGCCGCCGTCGATCGCGGCGATCCGCTGCCGCGCGACCCCGAGGGAACTCGACGGTGATCGTGGCCCCGGTGTTGCTACACTGGGTCGCCCTGGTGGAAGCCGGCATGCCACACCCGCCCCCGCACCGACTCGACACAACTTGCCGCGCGCTGCGGACGGCGGCTCTGCTGCTGTGCGCAGCCGCGCTCGCGGACGGCCAGGCGGTCGCCGCCGAGAAGAATAAGGACCCGTTCGAGCACGTCAACCGCGCCACCTACGCATTCAACGACGCACTCGACCGCATGGTCGCGCGCCCGGCCGCCAAGGCTTACCAGAAAGTCGTGCCGACATTCGCGCGCGGCGCGGTCAGCAACTTCCTCGAGAACCTCGAGTCCCCGAAGGTCATCATCAACGACGCGCTGCAGGGCAAACTGAAGGACGCCTGCAGCGACACGGCGCGCCTCGTGGTCAACACCGTGGTCGGCGTCGGCGGGCTGTTCGATCCGGCAACCAAGTGGGGTCTGGCCAGCCACGAGAATGGCTTTGGCCTGACGCTTGGCCGCTGGGGCGTGCCGCCCGGGCCGTTCATCGAGATTCCGTTGTTCGGTCCGTCGGACATGCGCGATGCGCCGAGCAAGCTGATCGTCGACCACTACATGAGCCCCGAGACCTACGCCTCTTCGGCCAAGGTCGAGTACGGGATCGTCGGCCTCGGGCTGCTGGACCGCCGCACCGAACTGCTGTCAACCGACAACGCGGTGCAGCAGGCGTTCGATCCCTATGCCTTCATCCGCGACGCCTACCTCGCGCGCCGCTACTACCTGGTGCACGAAGGGGTATTGCCCGAGGAAATCTACGACGACACGCTGGAGCCGCCGAGCGAGGCGTCGCCGGCCCCCGAGGCGCCGGGCGCGGCGCCGCCGCACTGACGGCCCCCGCGGCCGCGCGCGCGGTCACGGCCCGGCGGCCGCAGCCAGCATCGCCTCGACGCCACAGACGCGAGCGATTGCCGCCAGTTGCGGCGGCAGGCCGTCGAAGCGCAGCTGCTGGCCGTTCGCGCGCGCGCGCTGCACCCAGGTCAGCAACACCGCGAGCCCGGCGCTGTCGGTCGAAGTCAGACCGGACAGGTCGACCTCGACCGCCGCCTGGCCGCGGAACGCGTCGCTGCCCCGCTGCAGCAGCGCCCGACCATTGCTGAAGCCAGCGACGCCGGAGAGCCGGTAGCGGCCGCTGCCGCCGCTGAGCTCAAAGGTTGCCGGGAGCTGCTCGGCCACGGTCCGGCCCTCAGCGTTTCGCTGCGCCCGCCTTGTCGGCGGGCAGATTGTTCTCGAGCCCCTGCTTCGAGAGACGCACGATCACCTCCTCGAGCCCCTTCTTCTCGATCTCGGCGCCGAGGTCACTGCGGTAGTTGTGGACGTAGGAGATGCCCTCGATGACGACGTCGAACGCCTTCCAGCCGGCGGCGGTCTTGCGCATCTGGTAGTCGACCGGCACGGTCGATCCGCTCAGCCGCGTCACGATCGTGCGCACGACCGCGCGGTCCGCGGCGGCGTCGCCGCGAAACGGCAGAATCTTCATGCGGTCGGCGGTGAAGTCGACGATCGCGTTGCCGTACGTGCGCAAGAGCGCGTGATAGAGCGCGTCGACGAAGCGCTTGCGCTGTTCCGGCGTCGCGGTGCGATAGTTCTGGGCCAGCACCTGCTGCGCGGCGTACTCGGTGTCGAAGTGCGGCAGCAGCAGCGTGTCGATCAGCGGATAGACTTTGCTCGGGTCCTTCCTGATGGCCGCGCGGTTGGCGTCGAGCGCCTCAAAGATGCGCTTGGCCACCCCCTCCATCGTCTCCTGTGCGCCCTGCGGGGCGGCGGCGCTGTCGGCGCGTGCCAGACTGACTACGAGGCTGTCCTTCAATGGCACGAACGCGAGGCCCGCGAGCAGCAGTCCAGCGATCGCAACGGGAATCATGACTCGCTTCACTTGGCGGCTCCTTCGGGCTTCTTGGCTTCCTGCCCGGCCTTGTCGAACAGGAACTTGCTGATCAGGTTCTCGAGCACGACGGCGCTCTGGGTCAGATCGACCTGATCACCGTCCTTGAAGAAGGTTTCAGCGCCGCCGGGCGTGATGCCGACATACTGGCCGCCGAGCAGCCCGGCGGTGAAGATCGCGACGTCGCTGTCGTTCGGGATCCGGTCGAAACGTGCCTGGATCGCCAGCCGCGCGACGGCCTTGTAGGCCTTGGAGTCGTAGTCGATGGCCTCGACGCGGCCGACCGAGACGCCGCCCATCGACACGGGCGCGCCGATCTTGAGGCTGCCGACGTTGTCGAAGCGGGCGACCAGCCGGTAGGTATTCTCGTGCAGCACCAGGCCGCGCGCCGTGATCTGCGTGACCATGAACAGCAGTGCCGCGAAGCCGAGCAGTACGAACAGGCCCGTGCTCAGCTCAATCGTCGCATGTCGGTTGCTCATCCTTTCTCTCCTCCGCTCACAGCAGCATCGCCGTCAGCGTGTAATCGAGCGCCAGCACCGCCACCGAGGAGGTCACGACGGTGCGCGTGGTGGCGCGCCCGACGCCCTCCGCGGTCGGCACCGCGTGGTAACCCTCGTAGACGGCTATCGCGCTGCAGGCGAAACCGAAGGCGATGCTCTTGATGATCCCCTCGACGACGTCGGCGAGCTCGACCGAGCCGCGCATCTGCGACCAGAACTGGCCGGAGTCCACGCCCATCAGAGTGACCCCGACCAGCTGCGCGCCGAAGATGCCGATCGTGCTGAAGATCGCCGCGAGCAGCGGCATCGCGATCACCCCGCCGATGAAGCGCGGCGCGCAGACGCGCCGCACCGGGTCGACGGCCATCATCTCCATCGCCGACAGCTGGTCGGTCGCGCTCATCAGGCCGATCTCGGAGGCGAGCGCGGTGCCGGCGCGGCCCGCGAACAGGAGCGCCGTGACGACCGGTCCGAGCTCGCGCAGCAGGCCGAGCGCCGCCGCCGTACCGAGCGCTTCCGTCGAGCCGAAGCGGCGCAGCAGGTCGTAACCCTGCAGGCCGAGCACCATGCCGACGAACAGGCCCGACAGCATGATGATCACGAGCGACAACGCCCCGGCGTTGTAGACCTGGGCGACGACCAGCCGGAACCGGCCGAGCGCGCGCGGCGAGACGGCGAGCAGGCGCGCGGTGAAGAGCGTGAACCGTCCCCACTTCTGCAGCAGCTCTCGGCCGGACAGCAGCAGCTCGCCGGCCACGCTCATGCCGGCACCTCGGCACCGAGCAGCTGGGCGGCGTAATCCGGCGCCGGGTAGTGGAACGGCACCGGCCCGTCGGCTTCGCCCGCCATGAACTGGTGGACGACGGGCGCCGGGTCGCGCTCGAGCTCGGCGGGAGAACCCTCCGCCACGACCTTGCCGGACGACAGCAGGTAGGTGTGGTCGGCCAGCTGGCCGATCACGTGCACGTCGTGCGAGACGACGATGCTCGTCAGGCCGAGCGCGTCGTTGGTCTCGCGGATCAGCCGCAGGACGACGCCGAGCGCGATCGGATCGAGGCCGGCAAAGGGCTCGTCGTAGATCAGGATCTCCGGGTCCATGACGATCGCGCGCGCGAGTGCGACCCGTCGCGACATGCCGCCCGACAGTTCCGCCGGCATCAGGCGCGCCGCGCCGCGCAGGCCCACCGCCTGCAGCTTCATCAGCACGGTGCGCGCGATCAGGCACTCCGGCAGCTGGGTGTGCTCGCGCAGCGGGAAGGCGACGTTTTCGTAGACGTCGAGATCCGTCAGCAGCGCGCCGTTCTGGAACAGCATCCCCATGCGCCGACGCAGCCGGTACAGGCCGTCGGTATCGAGCGCCGCCAGGTCCTCGCCCGCCACCTCGACGCGCCCGCGACCGGGACGGATCTGGCCGGTGATCAGCCTGAGCAGCGTCGTCTTGCCGGTGCCGGACGGCCCCATGATCGCGGTTACGGAGCCGCGCGCGATCGAGATATTGAGGCCGTCGAAGACCGGCCTGCCGCCAACCGCGTAGGCGACGTCGACGAGGTGCGCGAGCGGGCCGGTGCCGGCCCGCGCGACCGGGTGCGTGACGGACGTCATGCGACGGGGCGCGGCCTCAGGCCGCCTGCTTCTCGAGCGTCGGCTCGTACTTGCCGAGCGACGCGAGGCCGTTCAGGCGCGCGCGCTTCGCGAACTCGCGCTGCGCGGCCGCGACGTTGGCAGTGACACCCCGCCAGGCGGTCAGCGCACTTGCCTGCAGTGCGCGGCCGTAGCTGAACGACAGCGCCCACGGCTGCGTGCCCGCGCGATTGATCAGGTCGAGGTGCAGCGTCGCCTCTGCCTCGCTCTGGCCGCCGGACAGGAACGCGATGCCCGGCACGGCGGCCGGCACGCGACGCCGCAGGCAGCGCAGCGTCGCCTCGGCGACCTGTTCGGCTGACGCGCGCTCCGCGCACTTCGCGCCGGCAACGACCATGTTGGGCTTCAGCACCATGCCCTCGAAATAGACGCGGTGTGCCGCAAGGCGAGCGAACACTTCCGCGAGCACGGCGTCGGTGACTTCCTCGCAGCGCTCGATCGTGTGCCCGCCGTCCATCAGCACTTCCGGCTCCACGATCGGCACGATGGCCGCCTCCTGGCAGAGCGCGGCGTAGCGCGCGAGCAGGTCTGCGTTCGACTCGATGCAGGTGCGACTCGGGATGCCGGCGCCGATGTCGATGACCGCGCGCCACTTGGCAAAGCCGGCGCCGAGCTTGTGGTACTCCGCCAGGCGCGCGGCGAGCCCGTCCAGGCCGTCGGTGACGAGCTCGCCGGGGAAGTTCGGCAGCGACTTGGTGCCGCCATCGACCTTGATGCCCGGCACGATGCCCTGCCGGCTCAGCAGGTCGGCGAAGCGCTCGCCGCTCCTGGCCGCCTGCCGCAGCGTCTCGTCGTAGAGGATGACGCCGGAAATGGACTCGGCGAGGCCCGGAGCCGTGAACAGCAGCTCGCGGTACGCGCGGCGGTTCTCCTCGGTCGACTCGACACCGATCTGGTCAAAACGCTTCTTGATGGTGCCGGTGCTCTCATCGGCGGCCAGCAGGCCACGGCCAGGGCTGACCATGGCGCGGGCGACGCTGGTGAGGACCGTGCGATTCATGAAGCCACTCCTGCAGGGGCGCAGCAGCCACCGTGACGGACCGGGCGGGGGCACCCAAGTTCCCGATGATAACGGAACGAGAAACAGGCCCGGCGCCGCGACCAACCGTTGGCTTGGCTCCACGCCCTAATAGGACTAAAATGGTCCTGAATGCAGAGAGACTTCCACCCATGCTCCGGATCAGCAAGCTGACCGACTACGCGACCGTGATCCTTGCCCGCCTCGCCGAGGAAGGCGCAGGCCAGCACACGGCCGTCGAACTCGCGGAGCTTACCGGCATCGGCCTGCCCACGGCCAGCAAGGTGCTGAAGGGCCTGCAGCGCGGCGGGCTGGTGGCCTCGACGCGCGGCGCACGCGGCGGCTACACGCTCGCTCGCCCCGCCGCAGCGATCAGCGCCGTCGACATCATCGACGCGGTCGAAGGGCCGCTCGGCCTGACCGAGTGCGCGAGCCACCCCGGCCAGTGCGGGCTCGAGCCCTCGTGCCGTGTCGGGCGCAGCTGGCAGCGCGTCAACGTCGCCATCCGGCGAGCGCTCGGCGACGTCAAGCTGACCCAGCTGATCGGCCGCGAAGCGAACGCGGCGCCCGCCGCCGACCTTGCAGTCGTGCTCGGCAGCCGGCCCGGGCTGCGGGTCCGGAGTTGAGCGAGACAATGTCCAGCACGCCTCCGGACCTCGACCAGCTGGTCGGCCAGAAATACCGGCACGGTTTCGTCACCGTCATCGACTCTGACACGGTGCCGCCGGGCCTCGACGAGGACGTGATCCGGCTGATCTCGCGCAAGAAAGGCGAGCCGGCCTTCCTGCTCGACTGGCGCCTGAAGGCGTACCGCCACTGGCTGTCGATGCACGAGCCGCGTTGGGCGCACGTTCGCTACACGCCGATCGACTACCAGGCGATCTCCTACTACTCGGCGCCCAAGACCAGCAGCGACGGGCCGAAGAGCCTCGCCGACGTCGACCCGAAGCTGCTTGCGACCTACGAGAAGCTCGGCGTACCGCTGCACGAGCGCGCACGGCTCGCGGGCGTTGCCGTCGACGCCGTCTTCGACAGTGTCTCGGTTGCGACCACCTTCAAGGCCCGTCTCGCCGAGGCCGGTGTGATCTTCTGCCCGTTCTCGGACGCGGTCCGCGATCACCCCGCTCTGCTCGAGCGCTACCTCGGCAGCGTCGTGCCGCCGCACGACAACTTCTTCGCGGCGCTCAATTCGGCGGTGTTCACGGACGGCTCGTTCGTGTACCTGCCGAAGGGTGTCCGCTGCCCGATGGAGCTGTCCACGTACTTCCGCATCAACGCCGCCAAGACCGGCCAGTTCGAGCGCACGCTGATCATCGCCGACGAGGGTAGCCACGTCAGCTACCTCGAGGGCTGCACCGCGCCGATGCGGGACGAGAACCAGCTGCACGCCGCCGTCGTCGAGCTGATCGCCGAGACCGACGCCACGATCAAGTACTCGACGGTGCAGAACTGGTACCCGGGCGACGAACACGGTGTCGGCGGCATTTATAACTTCGTCACCAAGCGCGGCGAGTGCCGCGGCCAGAACGCGCGGATCTCGTGGACGCAGGTGGAGACCGGCTCGGCGATCACGTGGAAATATCCGAGCTGCGTGCTGCGGGGCGACAACTCGGTCGGCGAGTTCTACTCGGTCGCGGTCACCAACCACTACCAGCAGGCCGACACCGGCACCAAGATGATCCACATCGGGCGCAACACGCGCAGCACGATCGTGTCGAAGGGCATCTCGGCCGGTCACGCCCAGAACAGCTATCGCGGGCTCGTCAAGGTTCTGCCGTCCGCCGACGGCGCGCGCAACTACACGCAGTGCGACTCGCTCCTGATGGGCGCCCGCTGCGGCGCGAACACCTTCCCGTCCGTCGAGGTCAGGAACCCGACCGCGACCGTCGAGCACGAGGCGACCACTTCGAAGATCGGCGAGGACCAGCTCTTCTACCTGCGCAGCCGCGGACTCTCAGCCGAGGATGCGGTCAACATGGTGGTCAGCGGGTTCTGCAAGACCGTCTTCAAGGAGCTGCCGATGGAATTCGCGGTCGAGGCGCAGAACCTGCTGGCCGTGAGCCTGGAAGGCGCGGTCGGGTGACAGCGAGCGGCGGACAGACCATGAGCAACATCAGCAAGGGCGACATCCTGCTCGAGATCCGCGGTCTCACGGTCGACGTGCAAGGTCGACGGATTCTGGACGGCCTCGACCTCACTGTCCGCGCCGGCGAGACGCACGCGATCATGGGCCCGAACGGGGCCGGCAAGAGCACGCTGTCGCAGGTGCTGGCCGGCCGCAGCGACTACGAGATCAGAGGCGGCTCGGCGCGCTTCCTCGGCGAGGACCTGCTCGCGCTGCCCGCCGAGGAGCGCGCCCGGCGCGGCCTGTTCCTCGGCTTCCAGTATCCGGTCGAGATCCCCGGCGTCAACAACGTCTACCTGCTGAAGGCCGCCCTCAACGCGCGTCGCCGCCAGCAGCAACTGCCCGAGGTCGACGCCTTCGAGTTCCTTGCGCTCGTGCGCGACAAGATGAAGCTGATGCAGATAGACGAGGCGCTGCTGAGCCGCGGTGTCAATGAAGGGTTCTCCGGCGGCGAAAAGAAGCGCAATGAGATCCTGCAGATGACCGTGCTTGAGCCCGTGCTCGCGATCCTCGACGAGACCGACTCGGGTCTCGACATCGACGCGCTAAAGGTGGTCGGCCACGGCGTCAACAGCCTGCGGCGCGACGACCGCGCGGTCGTGCTGGTCACGCATTACCAGCGCCTGCTCGACCACATCGTGCCGGATCACGTGCACGTACTGGTCGGCGGCCGGATCCTGCGCTCCGGGGACCGCAGCCTCGCGCTCGAGCTCGAACGCCGCGGCTACGACTGGCTGCGCGAGGGGGCGGCCGCGGCATGAGCGCTTCGGCCGAGCAGGCGACGCCGCTCGCGGCGCTCGCGCGCGCGCAGGACGCGCTGCCGGGCGGCCCGGGCTGGGCCGAGTGGCGCGCGCGCGCCCTCGAGCGACTGCTGGCACTCGGGCTGCCGACGCCGCGCGACGACGCCTGGAAGTACACCAACCTGCGGATCCTCGGTAAGCGCACGCTGGTCCCGGCGCTGCCGCGACCGCTAGGCACGGTGGCGCTCGACGTCTTGCCGCCGGTCGCCGGGCCCCGGCTCGTCTTCGTCGACGGCCGCTTCCATCCCGGGCTGTCCGCCGGCGCCCTGCCGGCCGGCGTCACGCTGACGCCGTTCGCCGCGCTCATCGAGCGCGGGCAGCCCGCGCTGCTCGGTCCCGCGCTCACCGGGCCCGATCCTTCCGCCATCGACGTCCGCATCCGGCTGCTGAACGCCTGCTTCGCAGTTGACGGCGCTGTGCTCGCGGTGGCGCCCGACACGGCCGTCGCGGGTCCGCTGCAGATCGTCTACGTCGCAACCGGCGGCGGCGCCTACCCGCGTACCGAGGTCGAGCTCGGCGCCGGCAGCGCGCTCGATTTGATCGAGTACCACGTCGCGGCCGACGACGCCGAAGCATTCGTCGCGCTCGCTTCGGACCTCCGCCTCGGTCCCGGGGCGCGTCTCACGCACAGCTGCTTCCAGCTCGCGGGCGCGCACACGGTGTTGCTCGACGATGCCAAGGTCACGCTCGCCGCGGACGCCCGCTACCGCCACCGTCTGGTCGCGCTCGGCGGCCAGGTCGCGCGACTCGACCTGCGGGTGGCGCTCGCCGGCCACGGCGCTTCGGCCGAGCTCGCCGGGCTGTTCCTCGCCGACGGTCGCCGCGAGCATCACGTCCGGACGCTGATCGAGCACCGCGCGCCCGGCACGCGCAGCGACCAGTCCTACCGCGGTGTCGCGACCGACCGCGCTCGCGGCAGCTACGATGGCAAGGTCATCGTGCACCCGGGGGCCGCCGGCACGGAGTCGCGGCAGTCGAGCCGCAACCTGCTGCTCGGCCGCGAGGCCGCAGTCGACACGCGCCCGCAGCTGCAGATCGAAACTGACGACGTCAAGTGCAGCCACGGGGCGACCACCGGCGCGCTCGACGAGCAGGTGCTGTTTTACCTGCTGACCCGCGGCCTCGACCGCGACACCGCCCGCGCGCTGCTGACGTACGCGTTCCTCGGCGAGGTACTCGGCCTGCTGGCGCCCGAGGCGCTGCGGCGCGCCGTCGAGGCGCGCGTGCTTGGCCGGCTGCCGGCCGCAGCCCTGATCCGCGAATTCCTCGCGTGAGCGCCGTGAGCGCAGGCGCGCTGCCCCTCGATGTCGCCCGGCTGCGCGGCGACTTTCCGGTGCTCGGGCAGCGGATCAATGGCCAGCCGCTCGCTTATCTCGACAACGGCGCGTCTAGCCAGCGGCCGCGCGCCGTCATCGACGCCGAGCGCCGCTACGCCGAGGAGATGCACGCGAACGTGCACCGCGGTGTGCACACCCTGTCGCAGCGCGCGACCGACGCGTTCGAGGCGGCACGCGAGCGTGTGCGACGCTTCTTGAATGCGCGCTCAAGTCGCGAAATCGTCTTCACGCGCGGAACGACCGAGGCGATCAACCTGGTCGCGCAGTCCTTCGTCCGGCCGCGGGTCGGACCGGGCGACGAGATCCTGATCACCTGGCTCGAGCATCATGCCAACATCGTCCCGTGGCAGATGGCGTGCGAGGCGACCGGCGCCGTCCTCACGGTGGCGCCGATCGACCGCCGCGGCGAGCTCGACCTCGACGCGTTCCGGTCGCTGCTCTCGCCGCGCACGCGGCTGGTGGCGGCGGCGCATGTCTCGAACGCGCTCGGCACGGTGCTGCCAGTGGCCGAGATCGTGACCGCGGCGCACGCGCAGGGCGTACCGGTGCTGCTCGACGGCGCCCAGGCGGTGCCGCATTTCAAGGTCGACGTGGAGGCGCTCGACTGCGACTTCTACGCGTTCTCCGGGCACAAGCTGTACGGGCCGGACG
Source organism: Pseudomonadota bacterium (assembly GCA_025351005.1). Classification (GTDB taxonomy): domain Bacteria; phylum Pseudomonadota; class Gammaproteobacteria; order Steroidobacterales; family Steroidobacteraceae; genus CAIKZZ01. Next base: position 89,820 of record JANXWS010000066.1, read on the forward strand.
GCATTGGCGTGCTCTACGGCCGCGAGTCGCTGCTCGCCGCAATGCCGCCGTGGCAGGGCGGCGGCGACATGATCCTGTCGGTCAGCTTCGCCGGCACGACCTACAACCGGCTGCCGTTCAAGTTCGAGGCCGGCACGCCGCACATCTCGGGCGCAATCGGGCTCGCCGCTGCGATCGACTACGTCGACGGCGTCGGTCTCGACCGCATCGCTGCGTGGGAGCGCGAGCTGCTGCAGTACGCGACCGAGCGGCTCGAGCGGATTGACGGCCTGAAGATCATCGGCACGGCGCGCCACAAGGCAAGCCTCGTATCGTTCGTCGTCGACGGCGTCCACCCGCACGACCTCGGCACGATTCTCGACCAGGCCGGCATTGCCATCCGCACCGGGCACCACTGCGCGATGCCGGTGATGGAGTTCTTCGGCGTGCCGGCGACGGCCCGCGCCTCGTTCGCGCTCTACAACACGCGTGCCGAGGTCGACCGGCTGGCCGCCGCGGTGGCAGCGGCGCGCGCCATGTTCCGCTGAGCCGCGCCGCGATGGACCTGAAGGACCTGTACCGCGACGTGATCCTCGACCACAACCGGCGGCCGCGGAACTTCGGCCGGCTCGAGCCGCCGGCGCGGGCCGCGCCGGGCTACAACCCGCTGTGCGGCGACCAGCTGGTCGTCTACGCGACGCTCGACGGCGACCGGATCGGCGAGCTGCGGTTCGAAGGCAGCGGCTGCGCGATTTCGGTGGCGTCGGCCTCGCTGATGACGGAGGCCGTCAAGGGCAAGAGCCGCGCCGAGGCCGAGCATCTCTTTGGCCTGGTGCACGCGCTGCTGACCGATGCCGACGCGGCCACGCCGCCGGAACTTGGCAAGCTCGCCGCGCTCGGCGGCGTGCGCGAGTTCCCGGCGCGGGTCAAGTGCGCGAGCCTCTGCTGGCACACCCTGAACGCGGCGCTCGCCGGCGATCCGACGCCGGTCTCCACCGAATAGACGCCGCACCCGGGCACACTCATGCGGCATCGCGACCAGGAACCGTTTGTCGTCACGCGCGAGGTAAAGGCCGTGCTGGTGCCGGCCGGCGTCGAGGTCAAGCTGCGCGTCGGCAGCGTCGGCTATGTCACGCAGGCGCTCGGCGGCAGCTTCACCGTCGCCGTCGAGGGCAACCTGTTCCGGATCGCCGGCGCCGACGCGGATGCGATCGGCCGCGAACTGCCGGCCGCTATCCACTTGCCGCCCGATGCGACCGACGCGGACGTCGAGCGGCTCGCATGGGAGCAGCTGCGGACCTGCTACGACCCGGAGATTCCGGTCAATATCGTCGACCTAGGCCTCGTCTACGCCTGCGAGATCAGCCGCCAGCCGGACGGCAACCGCGCCGCCGCCGTGCGGCTCACCCTGACGGCGCCCGGCTGCGGCATGGGCGAGGTGCTGGTGCAGGACGTCAAGGACAAGCTGACGCAGGTGCCGACGCTGACCAGCGCGGACGTCGAGCTTGTCTTCGACCCGCCGTGGAGCCGCGAGATGATGTCCGAGGCGGCGCGCCTGCAGACCGGAATGATGTGATGAGCAGCGCGGACCCGGACTCAGGCGTCACCTGGCACGACGTCGCGGCAGCCGCCGAGCTCGTGCCCGGCGGGCACGCGGTCTACGAGGTCGAAGGCCGCTTCGTCGCCGTCTACAACGTCGGCGGCGAGCTGTACGCGATCGAGGACGTCTGCACGCACGACGGCAACCCGCTTGCCGACGGCGCCGTTGAAGGCCACGAGGTCGTCTGCCCGCGCCACGGCGCGCGCTTCTGCCTGCGCACCGGCGCCGCCTTGTCGCCGCCCGCCTACGAGCCGGTCGCCATCTTTCCGGTCGCGATACGCTCCGGACGCATCCTGCTCGGCGTCCGCTGACTCGCCCCGAGCCTGGCCGATGAAGCAGATCACGATCCTCCGCCACGGCCATGCCGAGAAGCAGGACGGCGACGGCGAGGACTTCGAGCGGCGCCTGGACAAGCGCGGCCGGCGCGAGGCCGAACAGATGGCCGAACTCGCCCACGCGCTCGGAGTGAGGCCCGATCACATCCTCACTAGCCCGGCGGCGCGCACGCTGAGCACGGCCAAGGAATTCGCGCGCGCGCTCGGCTTTCCGCTGCCGAAGATCCGCCACGACGACCGCCTCTACCTCGCCGAGCGCGCGGCGCTCGCGGCAATCCTGCGGGCCGTGCCGGCGGCACGCCGCCACGTGCTGCTGGTGGGCCATAACCCCGGTGTCAGCCGGCTTGCGCGCTGGCTCTCCGGCGACGATGCGATCTCCGACTTCCCGCCCGCAGGACTGTGCACGCTGCAGGCCGACCTCGGCAGCTGGGCCGAGCTCGACGCCGGCCAGTTCGAGTGCCTGCAGCTGCGCTGGCCCGACGACGGCGGGCCGCGCCGCTGACCGGCCTCAGCCGGCGAGCGCTAGCAGGCTCGCGTTGCCGCCGACCGCCGCCGTATTCACCGTCACGGTCTGCTCGGTCGCGAAGCGGTGCAGATAGTGCGGACCGCCCGCCTTCGGCCCGGTGCCGGACAGCCCGTTGCCGCCGAATGGCTGCACGCCGACCACGGCGCCGATCATGTTGCGGTTGACGTACAGATTGCCGACGCGAGCGCGGGCGCGGACGCGCGCGACCGTCGAATCGATGCGCGTGTGCACGCCTAGAGTCAGCCCGTAGCCCGTGCCGTTGATCGCGTCCACCAGGCCGTCCAGGTCGCGTGCCCGCCAGCGCAGCACGTGCAGCACGGGGCCGAACACTTCGTGCTCGAGCACCGCGAGCGAGGGAATCTCGACGGCCAGCGGCGCGCAGAAGTCGCCGCGCCCCTGCGCCGTGCCCGGCTGCAGGCGGAAGGACCAGCGTGCGCCACGGACGATCCGCGCCGCGTGCGCCTCGAGGCGCGCCAGCGCCACGGCGTCGATGACCGGGCCGACATCGGTCGCGAGCAGCGCCGGATCGCCCACGGTCAGCTGCTGCATCGCGCCCGCGAGCAGCGTCTCGACGCGATCCGCGATCTCCTCCTGCAGGCACAGCACGCGCAGCGCCGAGCAGCGCTGGCCGGCACTGCCGAATGCGGACTGCAGGGCGTCGGTGACGACCTGCTCCGGCAGGGCCGAGCTGTCGACGATCATCGCGTTCTGGCCGCCCGTCTCGGCAATCAATGTCGTGATCGCGCCCGGGCGCGCGGCCAGCGCTCGCTGGATCAGGCCGGCCGTCTCGTTTGAGCCGGTGAAGGCGACGCCGGCGACGCGCGGGTCGGCCGTCAGCCGTGCGCCGACGTGCGCGCCGTCGCCCGGCAGGAACTGCAGCGCTTCGCCCGGCACCCCAGCCGCGTGCAGCAGACGGGTCGCGAGCGCCGCGACCAGCGGCGTCTGTTCAGCCGGCTTTGCGATCACGGCGTTGCCGGCCGCAAGCGCGGCGGCGACCTGACCGGTGTAGATCGCGAGCGGAAAGTTCCACGGGCTGATGCAGACGAACACGCCGCGGCCACGGAGCCTGATCTCGTTGCTCTCGCCTGTCGGCCCGGGCAGTGCCAGGCTTCGGCCGAACTCGAGCCGCGCCCGCTGAGCGTAGTAGCGCAGAAAGTCGATCGCCTCGCGGAGCTCGGCGACCGCGTCGCCGATCGTCTTGCCGGCCTCACAGACGAGCAGTGCGATGAACTCGTCCCGTGCCGCCTCGAAGCGGTCGGCGGCGCGTTCGAGGATCGCGGCCCGCGCCGCGGCCTCGGTCGCGTCCCAATGATCGAATGCCGCCGCAGCCCCGCCGAGCGCGCGCTCGATGTCGTCGTCGTCCGACGCCAGCACGTGACCGACGGTCTGGGCACGGTCGGCCGGGTTCGTGACCGGCAGGCCGCGCCCGACGATGGCCGCGGGCGGGTGCCGCGGCCGGCCGCCGAGGATGGGTGCCGCCGTATGATCGGCGCCGAGCGCCGCCGCGGCGCCCTGCGCGAGTCCTGCGAGCGCCGCGCCGTCCGCCAGGTTCACGCCGGTCGAGTTGAGACGTTCAGCGCCGAAGATGCGCGCTGGCAGCGGAATGCGCGGGTGCGGCAACGTCGCCAGCTGCTCGACGAACGCGACCGGATCGGCGGCGATCTCGCTCGCCGGCAGGCGCGCGTCGACGATGCGGTTGACAAAAGAGGTGTTGGCGCCGTTCTCGAGCAGGCGCCGCACCAGGTACGGCAGCAGGTCCTCGTGCGAGCCGACCGGCGCGTACACGCGGCACGGCGCCGCCTCGCCGGCCGGATCGGTGACGATGCCGTAAAGCTCCTCGCCCATGCCGTGCAGGCGCTGGAACTCGAAGCGGAGGCCGCGGCTCTGCGCGAAGTGCAGGATGCTCGCGACCGTGTGCGCATTGTGGGTGGCGAACTGCGGGTAGATGGCGTCCGGTGCGTCGAGCAGCAGGCTTGCGCAGGCGAGGTAGGCGACGTCGGTGCACTGCTTGCGCGTGTAGACGGGATAGCCCGGGTGGCCGCGCTCCTGGGCGCGCTTGATCTCGCTGTCCCAGTAGGCGCCCTTGACGAGGCGCACGTTGAGGCGCCGCCCCGCGCGCCGCGTGCGCGCGACCAGCCAGCGAATCGCATCCGGCGCGCGCTTCTGGTACGCCTGCACCGCGAGCCCGAAGCCCTGCCAACCGGCCAGCGCCGGCGCCTCGAGCACGCGCTCGATCAGCTCGAGCGACAGCTCGAGCCGGTCCGCCTCCTCGGCGTCGACCGTGAGCGCAATGCCCGCGGCGGCCGCGCGGCCGCAAAGCCTGATCAGCCGCGGCGCGAGCTCGCGGTGGACGCGCTCGCGGTTGGCGTACTCGTAGCGCGGATGCAGCGCCGACAGCTTCACCGAGATGCTTGGCAGCGCCTCGGGCGCCGCGTCGCGGCTCGCGCGCGCGACCCGACCGATCGCGTCGACCGCCTGCCGGTAGGCCTCGCAGTACCGGTCAGCGTCCGGCATCGATAGCGCCGACTCACCGAGCATGTCGTAGGAGTAGCGGAAGCGGGCGCCCTGGCCTTCGGCCGAGCGGGCCAGTGCCTCCTCGATGGTGCGGCCCATCACGAACTGGTGGCCGAGGATACGCATCGTCTGGCGGATCGCCGTGCGCACGACCGGCTCGCCGACCCGTGCGACCAGGTTGCGAACGAATCCTGCCGGGTCGCGCCGCGTACCAGCGTCGGGCTGCACCAGCCGGCCCGTCAGCATCAGCCCCCAGGTGGAGGCGTTGACGAATAGCGAACCGCCATCGGTCAGGTGGGAGGCCCAGTCACCAGCCGTGATCTTGTCGGCGATCAGCCGATCGGCGGTGACCGCGTCGGGGATCCTGAGCAGCGCCTCCGCGAGGCACATCAGGATCACGCCCTCCTGCGAGCTCAGGTCGTACTCCCGCAGCAGGGCGTCGATTCCGGTCGTGTCGACGCGCACGCCACGTACCTGCTCGACGAGCGCGGTCGCGTGCGCGGCGACCGCGGCGCGCGCGGCGGGCTCAAGGCGTGCGAGCGGCAGCAGCTCCCGCAGCACCGCGTCCTCGTCGGCCAGCCACAGGCGGTTGATCGCAGCCCCGACCGGACCCTCGAGCGGCTCTGCGGAAGGGCGGATAAATGACGTCATGGCAAACCTCTGCCTGCGATCCGTCTACTTTAGTTGTAGACTTGTAGCCGAATCGTCTATTTATGTATAATTACTTGGATGATAAGACTGCCGAGCATTCTTGGGTGACCACGGCCATCGACCGCATCGATCGCCGCCTGCTGGCCCTGCTGCAGGCTGACGGCCGCCTGGCGGTGGCGGAGCTCGCGCGACGCGTCCACCTCAGCCCGACACCGTGCCTCGAACGCGTCCGCCGGCTCGAACGCGACGGGTTCATCCGCGGCTACGCAGCCGACATCGATCCTGGCCGGCTCGGCTTCGGCCTGATCGCCTTCGTCGAGGTCCAGCTCGACCGCACGACGCCCGACGTCTTCAACCGCTTCCGCGATGGTGTCGTCGGCCTCGATCCGGTGCAGGAGTGCCACATGGTCGCGGGCGGCTTCGACTACCTGCTCAAGGTCCGCACCGCCGACATGGGCAGCTACAGGCGTTTTCTCGAGGACCTCGCCGCGCTGGCGGGCGTCGAACAGACCCACACCTACGTCGTCATGGAAGAGGTGAAGTCCTCGCGGGCGGTGCCGATCGACGAGCGTTGAGGCTCAGGCCTCAGCGGCGACCCCGCGCCAGGTAATCGGCAATGATCCGGGCGTGGTCGAAGGCGAGCGGCGGCGGGTTGCGCGGGTCGATGATCGCAACATTGCGGGCGTCGTCTCCGGCCACCGGGTCGCCGTCGGCCTCGGCGACGAATACGACGCTGACCGTGTGGCCGCGCGGATCGCGGCGCGGGTCCGAGTAGACACCGAGCAGCCGCAGGCCGGCGACGGCGAGGCCCGTCTCCTCGCGGGCCTCGCGCACGGCGGCCACCTCGACCGTTTCGCCGATCTCGACGAAGCCGCCCGGCAACGCCCAGCCGGGCGGCGGAAAACGGCGCTCGACGAGCACGATCGGCCGGCCCGGACGGTCGCTGAGCTCGATGACCACGTCGGCGGCAACGGGCGGCGTGCGGGGCATGCTCACCCGCCCAGTATCCCACCGCCGGGCGGGGCTCGCCCCGCTCGCCGGGATCGCGCCCGGCGGCGACGCGCTCGGCACTCGCGACCGGGATTATTGCCTATACTTGCCGGCCTCCGACGCTGGGCACCCGGGATGGATACGGCATTCAACGAGCGGCTGCAGGTTGATCTCGCGGCGCTGCGCGAGCAGGGGCTCTACAAGTCCGAGCGCCTGCTAGGCTCGCCGCAGAACGCCGTCATCCGGATGGGCGACGGGCGCGAGGTCATCAACCTGTGCGCCAATAACTACCTCGGCCTCGCCGCCCATCCGGCGGTGCGCGAGGCCGCGCATCGCGCCATCGACCGCTACGGCTACGGCATGGCATCGGTGCGCTTCATCTGCGGCACCCACGCCGTGCACCGCGAGCTCGAGCAGCGGCTCGCGGCGTTTCTCGGCACCGAGGACGTGATCCTGTATTCGTCCTGCTTCGACGCCAACGGCGGTCTGTTCGAGACGCTGCTGGGCGAGGCGGACGCCGTGATCTCCGACGCGCTCAATCACGCCTCGATCATCGACGGTATCCGGCTGTGCAAGGCGCGCAAGCTGCGTTACGCGAACCGCGACCTCGGGGAGCTCGAAGCGCGGCTGCGCGAGGCGGCGGATGCGCGCACGCGCCTGATCGTCACGGACGGCGTGTTCTCGATGGACGGCACGCTTGCGCCGCTCGCGGGGATCTGTGAGCTGGCCGACCGCCACCGCGCGCTGGTCGTCGTTGACGACTCGCACGCCACCGGCTTCATCGGCGCGCATGGCCGCGGTACGCACGAGCTCGCGGGCGTGGCCGGGCGCATCGATTTCCTGACCGGGACGCTCGGCAAGGCGCTCGGCGGTGCCTCGGGCGGCTACATCGCAGGCCCCGCGCGCGCCGTCGAATGGCTGCGCCAGCGGTCGCGGCCGTACCTGTTCTCGAATTCCGTGCCACCGGTGATCGCCGCGACCACGCTGCGGGTCCTCGATCTGGTGGAGGACGGCGCTGCGCTGCGGCGCCAGCTGCAGGCCAACGCGCAGCTCTTTCGCGCCGGCATGACGGCCGCCGGCTTCACGCTGGTGCCGGGTGAGCACCCGATCATTCCCGTGATGCTCGGCGACGCGACACTGGCCGGGCGCATGGCCGAACGCCTGCTGGCGCTCGACGTCTACGTCATCGGCTTCTCGTTCCCGGTCGTGCCAAAGGGCCAGGCAAGGATCCGTACGCAGATGAGCGCCGCACACACGCAGGCGGACATCGAGCGGGCGATTGCCGCTTTCGCCGTCGCCGGACGCGAGCTCGGCGTCGTGCACTGAGGACACGAGGATGAAAGCTCTGGTCAAAGCCAAGGCGGAGCCCGGCATCTGGATGCAGGACGTGCCGGAGCCGACGATCGGCCCGAACGACGTGCTGATCCGGATGCGCAAGACCGCGATCTGCGGCACCGACATGCACATCTGGCACTGGGACGACTGGGCGCGGCGCACGATCAAGGTGCCGATGGCCGTCGGCCACGAGTACTGCGGCGACCTCGTCGCGCTCGGCAGCGAGGTACGCGGCCTCAAGACCGGCGATCGCGTCTCGGGTGAAGGCCACATCACCTGCGGTTTCTGCCGCAACTGCCGCGCGGGACGCCGGCACCTGTGCCGCAACACGGTCGGCGTCGGCGTCAACCGGCCGGGCTGCTTCGCCGAGCTGATGGCACTGCCAGCGTCCAATGTATTCAAGCTGCCGCCGGTGATCACCGACGAGATCGCGTCGATCCTCGACCCGTTCGGCAACGCCACTCACACGGCGCTCTCCTTCAGTCTGGTCGGCGAGGACGTGCTGATCACCGGTGCCGGCCCGATCGGCATTATGGCGGTCGCCGTCGCGCGCCATGCCGGCGCCCGCCACATCGTCATCACGGACGTCAACCCGTACCGGCTCGCCCTCGCCCGCCGCATGGGCGCCTCGCGGGCACTCGACGTCCGCAGCGAAAGCCTCGACGCGGCGATGGCCGATCTCGGCATGGAGGAAGGCTTCGACGTCGGCATGGAGATGTCCGGCGTGCCATCCGCCTTCCGCGAGATGCTGCGAACGATGCATCACGGCGGCAGCATCGCGATGCTCGGCATCATGCCGAAGGACACCGGCATTCAGTGGGACGAGGTGATCTTCAAGGGCCTCGTCGTCAAGGGCGTCTACGGCCGCGAGATGTTCGAGACCTGGTACAAGATGGCGAGCATGCTGCAGAGCGGGCTCGACATCACGCCGGTGATCACGCACCGGCTCGGCGTCGACGACTACCGGCAGGGCTTCGAAGCGATGGCCTCGGGGCAGAGCGGCAAGGTCATCCTCGACTGGGCCTGAGCCGGGGCGGCCGTTGCGGACGGCGCCGGCCGGACGGGCATCCTCGCGGTGTTGCTCGGTGCCCGCGGCCGCAGGGACCATCCGGATTCAGGCGCACTGTCAGCCGCACCTGCGTCGGACGCGGCTCAGGGCGGGCCGCAGCCGCAGTAGACGTAGACGTGGCGCCGATCGTTGAACCCCGCCAGCGCCCGCAGTTCGCGTTCCACTTCGCCGAGCACGCGGCCGAGCACGGCCGGCGGCGCCGGCACCAGCCCGAACCTGCGCAGGGCACCCTCGCCGTCGTTGCGGAGCTCCCGCACCAGGCGCTCGCGCCAGGTCAATTCCTGCTCGCGCCAACGGACACCGTACTTGCCCGGCGCCAGGTGCGCGAGCGCCGCGGCGGCCTTGATCGCGTCGTCGGCGCCGCCGAGGCCGTCGATGAGCCCGCGCTCACGGGCCTCGGTGGCGATCCAGACGCGGCCTTGCGCGACCTGCTCGACATCCTCCGGACTGCGCCGGCGCGCGGTCGCGACCCGGGCCACGAAATCCCGGTACGCGTGCTCGACTCCCTGCTGCAGCACGTCGCGCGCTTCGGGCGACAGGCTGCGCTCGAGGTGCATCGCGCCGGCGAGCGGCGAGGTCGCGACGCCGTCGCTCGCGACGCCAACCTTGCCGAGCGTGCCGGCGAAGGTCGGAACGAGCCCGAAGACGCCGATCGAGCCGGTGATCGTCGTGGGTTCGGCCCAGATCTGGTCCGCCTCCATCGCGATGTAGTAGCCGCCGGAAGCGGCCACGCTCGAGAACGAGGCGACCACCGGCCTGCCGCTCGCCCGCAGCTGCGCGACTTCCTGGCGTATCAGCTCCGACGCCATCAGGCTGCCCCCGCCGCTGTCGATTCGCAGCACCACGGCCTTGATGTCGTCGTCGTGGCGGACGCTGCGCAACAGTGTCACGAACGTGTCGCCGCCGATTTCTCCCGGCGGCGCGGCGCCCTCGACGATGTTGCCGGCTGCAACCAGCACCGCCACCGAGGGTGACAAATGGCGGCTCAGCGGCGAGTCCGAATGCAGCGCCGCCAGGTAGTCGGCGTGCCCGATGGCGTTGAAAGAATGCGTGCTGTCGTCCTCACCGACGAGGCCCTCGACCTCGGCCTCGAACTCGAGCCAGGTCCTGCGGCCGGTCACGAGCTTCCGCTCCTCGGCGAGCCGCGCCGCATCGCCGCCGGCCGCGCTCAACGCCGCTGCCGCGTCGGTCACATAGGCCTGGACGGTCCCGGCCGGCAGCTGCCGGGCCTGCTCGACCCCGGTCTGGTAGGCGTGCCACAGCGGCTGCAGCCAGCCGACCGTCTGCTCGCGGTCCTCCGGCGACATGTCCTCGCGCGTGAAGGCCTCGGTGTAGGACTTGTGGGTGCCGACCTTGAAGACGTTGATCTGTACGCCGAGCCGGTCGAGCGCGTCGCGGAAGTAGAGGCCGTAAGCCGCGAAGCCGACCACACCGATCGCGCCGGCCGGATCGAGGTACACCTCGTCCGCCTGCGCCATCAGGTAGAACTGGTCCTGGTCGGCATAGCGGCCGAAGGCCAGCACCTTCTTGCCGGTCTTGCGAAAGTCCGCGACCGCCGCGGCGACCGCGCGCAGCTTCGTCAGCCCGCCGCCGCCGAGCTGGCTCGTGTCCAGCACCAGCACCCTGATCCGGGCGTCGCTGGCGGCGCCGCGGATCGCGTCCACCAGGTCGCGAACCAGCGTCTCGGGCTCATGGTCGCCGGCGACCAGCCCGAGCGAGCGATCGAAGGGGTTGCCGGTCAGCTGCTCAACGAGGCGCCCCTCGGGGCGCACGACCAGCGCGGCTCGCGACGGCACGATCGGCAGCGGATGGCGCGTCGCCACGAACAGCAGCAGGAACAGAGCGAGCAACAACAGCAAGTGCAGCACCCGCCGCAACGCGTCGAGGGCGCGCCACAGGAACCTGAACGAGCGGCCGATGAACCCCACAATGACTCCCGCCGCGGTGCCGCGGGACGCGCACGCTTGCCTTCAGTCTATCGGGTGGCGGGCACCGACGCTGAGCCGGCCGTACGCGGCGCCTGGCGGGCTGGCCGAGGCCGGCCCCGAACGAGGCGCGCGGCCACGGCTTGCGGCGTCAGACCTTCTCCTCGATGCGGGCCGACTTACCCGAGCGGTCGCGCAGGTAGTAGAGCTTGGCGCGCCGCACGTTGCCGCGACGCTTGATCGTAATGCCGCCGAGCGCCGGGCTGTAGGTCTGGAACACACGCTCCACCCCTTCGCCGTGCGAGATCTTGCGAACCGTGAACGACGAGTTGAGGCCGCGGTTGCGGCGCGCGATGACCACGCCCTCGTAGGCCTGGACGCGCTCGCGGTCGCCCTCCTTGACCTTGACTTCGACGACGACGGTGTCGCCCGGGCCGAAATCCGGCACTTTGCGCGAGGTTTGGCGCTGCTCGATTCGCTGGATGATCCTGTTGGTCATGACTCTTGTTCCTCTCGATACTCGTCGAGGAGCGCCCGCTCCTCACTGCTCAGTTCCATCCCGGCCAACAGCTCCGGGCGTCTATCCCCGGTCCGGCCGAGCGCCTGCTTGCGCCGCCAGCGCCGGATCGCGCCGTGGTCGCCGCCACGGAGCACCTCCGGCACCCGCCGTCCGCGCCATTCCTCCGGCCGCGTGTAGTGCGGCCAGTCCAGCAACCCCTGCCGCGTGCCGAACGACTCCTGCTCAGCCGACTCGTCGTCGCCGAGCACGCCGGGCACGAGCCGCACCGTCGCGTCGATCACCACGAGCGCGGCGAGTTCCCCGCCGGACAGCACGTAGTCGCCGATCGACAGCTCCTCGTCGATCATCTCCTGCACCAGCCGCTCGTCGACGCCCTCGTAGCGCCCGGCGAGTAGCAGGAAACCCGCGCCCGACGCGAGCCGCCTGGCCGCGGCCTGGTCGAACGGCCGACCCTGCGCCGACAGGAAGATCCTCGGGCATCCCGCCGGCAGCCGCGCCGCCGCCGCCACGATCGCGGTGGCGAGGGGCTCGACCTTCAGCACCATGCCCGGACCGCCGCCGTACGGCCGATCGTCCACCGTGCGGTGAACATCGCGCGCGTGCTCGCGCGGATCTTCCGTTCCCACCCGCACCAGACCGCGCCCGAGCGCACGCCCGACCACGCCGATCGCCAGCTGCGCGCGGACCGCCTCCGGAAACAGCGTCACGACCTCGACCGCGAGCCGCGCACCCGTCGCGCTCATCGCTTCAAAACTCCGGATCCCAGTCGACGGTCACGCGCCGCCGGCCGAGATCGACCTTCTTGAGATGGCGCGGCACGAGCGGCACCCACCGCTCGCGCGCCCCGTCCCGGACCACCATCACCGAGCTCGCCGGGAACTCCAGAAAGTGGCTCACGACGCCGAGCTCGGTTCCGTCCGGCGTCGCCGCGTGGCAGCCGAGCAGGTCCTCCCAGTAGTACTCGCCGGGTGCCGCTTCCGGCAATGCCGAGCGCGGCTGGGCCACGTCTCGGAGCGAATACTGTCGCGCCGCTTCGGGGCTCGTGACCCCGTCGAGCTCGACGACCATGGCGCGTCCGCCGCCGTGCGGCCGCCCGCTCAACACCTGCACCGTCTCCCAGCCGCCCGCAGCCGTCGCCACGTGCCAGACGGGATAGCGGAGGATGGCGGCCGGCGGGTCCGTGTACGAATCCACCTTGATCGAGCCCTTGATCCCCCACGGCGCGCCCAGCCGCCCGAGGACGATCATGCGGTCGGCCGCGGACGCTCCCATGCGGGGCCGCGGGCCACCGCTCAGGCTGCGGCGGCCGTCTCCGACTGCTTGCGGTACTGCTTGACGAGCGCCGCTACTCGCTCCGACGCAAGCGCGCCCTTGGCGAGCCAAGCGTCGATGCGCGCGACGTCCAGGCGCAGCTTGGTTTCCTTGCCGCGGGCGATCGGATTGAAGATCCCGACCAGCTCCAGCGTCGTGCCACCCTGGCGCTTGCGACTGTCGGTAACGACGACGTGGTAGAAGGGTTCCTTCTTCCCGCCGCGGCGCGTCAGACGAATCGTGACCATCGTCGGAAATCCCTGCGTAAAGTGCATGGTGGCGGCCGAGGGCCACCCGGCCCCCGCCAAAGAGCCGCGCATTCTACTGAAAACCCTCGGAATCCGCTAGGGCCGGTAGCCGGGCGGCCGGCCGCCGCCGAGGCTCCGCATCATGCCCCGGACGCCGCCTTTCGCGAACTGTTTCATGACCTTCTGCATCTGCTGGAACTGCTTCAGCAGGCGGTTGACGTCCTGCACCTGGACGCCGGCGCCGTTCGCGATGCGGCGTTTGCGTGACCCGGCGATCAGGTCGGGCGCGTGTCGCTCGCCGGGTGTCATCGAGTTGATGATCGCGATCTGGCGCCGCACCTGCTTGCCGTCGAACTCGGCCGGCGCCTTCGCGGCCGCCCGTGACAGCGCGCCCGGCAGCTTGTCGAGCAGCGACTCGATGCCGCCCATGCGCTCGAGCTGCAGCATCTGATCCCTGAGGTCGTTGAAGTCGAAGCCGCGGCCCTTCTGCAGCTTGCGGGCGAGCTTGTCGGCTTGCACGCGGTCGACGTCGCGCTCGACCTGCTCGACGAGCGCGAGCACGTCCCCCATGCCGAGGATCCGGGAGGCGACCCGTTCCGGATGAAACGCCTCCAGCGCCTCCATCTTCTCGCCGACGCCGAGGAACAGGATCGGCTTGCCGGTCACCTGCCGCACCGACAGTGCCGCGCCGCCGCGTGCGTCGCCGTCCGCCTTGGCCAGGATCACGCCGGTGAGGTCGAGTGCCGCGTTGAAGGCGCGCGCGGCGTTGACCGCGTCCTGGCCGGCCATGCTGTCGACCACGAACAGACGCTCGTGCGCGCCGACCGCACGATCGATTGCGGCCACCTCCTCCATCATCGCCGCATCGACGTGCAGGCGGCCGGCGGTATCGACGATCAGCACGTCGAACAGCCCGCGGCGCGCATGCTCGAGCGCCGCGCCAGCCATAGCGAGCGGCGCGCAGCCCGCCGCAACCGCGTGGAACTCGACACCGACCTGCGCGGCGAGCCGCTCAAGCTGGGTGATCGCCGCCGGCCGGTAGATGTCGACGCTCGCAAGCAGCACGCGCTTCTTCTGCTGCGCCAGCAGCCGCGCGAGCTTGGCGGCCGTGGTCGTCTTGCCGGCACCCTGCAGGCCTGCGAGCAGCACGACGACCGGCGGTTCCGCGCGCAGGTTGAGGCCGGCACCAGCCTCGCCCATCACGGCGACCAGTTCCCCGTGAAGAATCTTGATGAACACCTGCCCGGGCGTCAGGCTCTTCTGCACCTCGGCGCCGAGCGCGCGCAGCCTGACCGCGTCGATGAACGACTTGACGACCGGCACCGCGACGTCGGCCTCGATCAGCGCCATGCGCACCTGGCGGAGTGCGTCGGTGATGTTGTCGTCGGTCAGCCGGCCGCGCCCTGTCAGCGCGGCCGTCGCCGCGGCCAGCCGGTCGCTCAGTCGGTCGAACATCGGGCTACCTCACCCCCATTATAGGGACACGCCGCGGCGGCGCGCTTCCCGCGCCGGGGCCGCTGTGCAATGATTCCTGCCGCCTTGGCGACCTCCCACATCGTGCTGCCGCTCCTGCCGCTGACGCTGTACGTCGTGGCGGCGGCGCTGCTCGCGCGCTCTGTCCGCAGCGCCCCCGAGCCGCGCGTGCCGCTGCTGCCGGCTCTCATCGCGTTCGCCGCCGTGGCCACGCACGCCTTCATCCTGTTCGAGGCGATCGAGACCGGCCACGGCCTCGCGATCGCAATCACCGACGGCGCCTCTCTGGTCGGCTGGGTGGTCGGCTGCACGACGCTGGTCGTGCTGCTGTCGATGCGGACCGCGGCGCTGCCGGCGGTGCTGTTGGTGTTCGCGGGGCTGCTGCAGACGGGCACCGGGCTGTTCGCGGGTTTTCAGGAGATCCACCCGCCGCAGTGGGAGATCACCGCGCACATCGGCCTCGCGGCGCTCGCCGCCGGCTGGCTCGCGATCGCGGCGGTGGTCGTCGTGCTGATCAGCTGGCTCGACAACCGCCTGCGCAGCCGCGCGCCGCTCGGCCTGCTCGCGCTGTTGCCGCCGATCGAGACGCTCGAGCGCGTGCTGTTCCGGGCGGTCGGCGGCAGCTTCGTGGTGCTGACGCTCGCGCTGCTGACGGGGCTGTTCTTCGTCTACGACGTGATGTCGCAGCACCTGGCCCACAAGATCACGCTTGCGATCAGCGCCTGGCTGGTGCTCGGCGTGCTGCTGTGGGGCCGCTACCGGTTCGGGTGGCGCGGTCGCAAGGCGCTGTGGTTCACCATTGCCGGCTTCGTCTGCCTGGCGCTCGCGTACTTCGGCTCGAAGTTCGTGCTCGAGAACCTGCTCGGGCGCCACTGGGGCTAAATGAGCCGCGTGCCGCTCGGCCTGCCGCTGGCCGGAGTCCTGGTCTCGATCGTGCTGTCGGCGTTCTTCTCGAGCACCGAGACGGCGCTGATGAGCATCAACCGCTACCGGCTGCGGCACCTGGCGAGCCGCGGGCATCCCGGTGCCCGGCTCGCCGAGCAGCTGCTGGCGCGCCCGGACCGGCTGATCGGCGTGATCCTGCTCGGCAACACACTCGCCAACGTCGCCGCCGCGAGCATCGTCACGCTGCTGACGCTGGAGGTCGCCGGCGAGCGCTGGCTCGCGCTCACCAACGGAGCGGTGACGCTGCTGCTGCTGCTGTTCGGCGAGGTCGGGCCGAAGACCTACGGCGCGCTCCACGCGGAGCGTCTGGCACTGCCGGCGGCGTACGTCTATCGGCCGCTGCTGTGGATCACCTACCCGCTCGTCTTGCTGATCAACGGCATCACCAACGCGCTCCTGCGCCTGCTCGGCGTGTCCGCCGAACGGGTCGCCTCGCACTCGCTGTCGGCCGACGAGTTGCGCACGGTGGTCGCGGAGGCCGGCGCGCTGATCCCGCTCAAGCACCAGCAGATGCTCGTCAGCATCCTCGACCTGGAGCGAATCCGGGTCGACGACATCATGATCCCGCGCAGCGAGGTTGCCGGCATCGACCTGCACGACGACTGGGAACGCATCATGGCGGTGCTGCGCGACGCGCAGCACACCCGGCTGCCCGTCTACGAGGGCGACCTCGACCACATCGTCGGCGTGCTGCACCTGAAGCGGGTCGCGCGCGAGCTGGCGCGCGGCGAGCTGGATCGCGACGGCCTGCTGGCGCTCGCCCGCCAGCGAGAGGCCTACTACGTGCAGGAAGGCACGACCCTGACGCAGCAGCTCGCGGCGTTCCAGCAGAACCACCGCCGGCACGCCTTCGTCGTCGACGAGTATGGCGACGTGCAGGGGCTGGTGACGATCGACGACATCCTCGAGGAGATCGTCGGCGAGTTCACGTCGCTGCCGTACGCGCTGCGCCACGACGTGCGCGCCGACGAGGACGGCAGCTTCGTCGTCACGGGCGGAACGACGGTGCGCGCGCTCAATCGCTCGCTCGGCTGGTCGCTGCCGACGGGCGGGCCGAAGACAGTCAACGGACTGATTCTCGAGTACCTAGAGACGATCCCGGAAGCGGGCACCTCGCTCAAGCTCGCCGGCCACCCGATCGAAGTTCTGCAGGTCGGCGACAACGCGGTCAAGACCGTGCGGATCTGGCCGCCGCCACGGTCCTGAGGCAGGCTGCGGGGGGCGACGGGCGGCAGCACCCGCCCGCCACGCGGTCGCTGCGTGCGGGTCGCGCCGCGGCCCGCCCGGGCGCCGGCCGCGGGGAACGGTCCGCCCGGTGCGGCGCGCCGCCACCCCGGTCGCAGACGCCGACGGCGCCCGCCGGGCGCAGCGTGACCGGCGCCCGCGACGGGTCGCGCGGGCTCCGCTAGACTGCACGCCGGATCCGATAACTCTATGTACGCACACCCGTTATTTCGCCCTCTGGCCGTCGCGACCGCGGTCGTCGTGCTGGCCCTCGCGCTCATGCTCGCGTTCGCTCCCGGGCCCTCGGCGGCGCTTGAGGGGCTGTCGCTCGCCCTATTGCAGCGGGCCGAGAACGCACCGGCGGGCGCCGGCGTCGTCTGGATCGCGAGCGAGGGCAATGCCGCCGACGCCGGCGGGCTCCGCAGCCAGGCCGCGCGCGCGATCGACGCCGCCGCGCAGGCCGGGGCCCGCGCGATCGTCGTCGCCCTGCCCCTCGCCGAGCCAAGCGACAGCGCGGACCTGGCGCGCGTGCGAACGTTCCTCGACGTCGCCGAAACGTCGCCGGATGCCGAGATGCGCACGCGCCTGCAGGCTTGGGTCCAGGAACTCGACCACGACGGTGACCTCGAGCGCGCGTTGCGCGCCGCCGGCAACGCCGTGCTGCTCGGCGCCGCCAACGCCCAGCCGCTCGAACGCTTCGCAAGCGCGGCGCGCGGCGTCGGTTACGAGCCGGCCGCTGCACCGGAGGCCGACGGAGTGACGCGCCGCGACCGGCTCTACGTCGCGGACGCCGGCGGCACGGCGCTGCCATCGCTAACGTTCGCGGCATGGCTCGCGAGCCGCGCCCAGTCGGTCGCGCCGCTCGCCGACCGGCCGCTGGCGGCGATCGCCGCCCAGTTCCGCGGCACTCGCGGCCTCTGGGTACCGACGTTCGGGCGGCGCGCGAGCGAGCAGGGCGGCACCGTCCGGATCGGGATCGGCGAGATCACCCAGGGCCACGTCCCGAAGGAGCGGCTGGCCCGGCAGATCGTCGTGATCGGCGGCGGACAGGCCAGCCTCGCCGTGCCGACGGGCCCCGGCATCACGCTCGGCGAAGCGCTGGCCCAGCGGATCGCGAGCCTCGAGTCCGACAGCTACGCGACGCTGCCGCCGTTCGCGCGGATCCTCACGTTCCTCGCGCTGCTGGCGACCGTCGCCTGGGCTGCAATCGTCGCGCCGCGGCTGCGCGCGACCACGCGCCTGAGCGTCACGCTGCTGCTCGCGCTTGGACTGTTCGTGCTCGAGGTCGCGCTGCTCGCGAGCCTGCGACTGTGGCTGCCGCTGACCGCCGCGGCGGCGGTGCTGCCCTTCGCGACGCTCGCCGTCTGGGCGACGCCGGAGCGCCGCGAGCGCGTCCGGCGACCCGAGCCCGTCGTGCCGCTGCCGCCAGCCGCCCGTGCCCTGCCGCGGGTCTTCGCCGTTCGACGCACGTCGGTGACTCCGGCGCCGGCGCCTACCGGGCCGGCCGCGGCGGAAGACGCCGCCGGCGACAATGCCGCCCAACCGCGCACGCTGCGCGAGATCAACGCGGTGCTCGAGGCGCGCCGCGAGGAGCCGACGCGCGCCGAGGTGGCGGACCTGCTGATCGGGCGCTCGCAGCGGCCGCCGAAGCCGAAGCTCGGCCGCTACGAGCTCGAGCGTGAACTCGGCCGCGGCGCAATGGGCACCGTCTACCTCGGCCAGGACCCGCGCATCAACCGCGTGGTCGCCGTCAAGGCGATCCCGATCGTCGAGGAATTCACCGAGGCCGACCTGGCCGAGGCCCGCCAGCGGTTCTTCCGCGAGGCCGAAATGGCCGGGCGCCTCAAGCATCCGGGCATCGTCACGGTCTACGACGCGGGCGAGGACACCGGCATCGCCTGGATCGCGATGGAGTACGTGCAGGGGCGGACGCTGTCGGACTTCGCGGTCTCCGACAAGCTGATGTCGCCGGCGCAGGTATTCGAGGTTACGGCCCGAATCGCCGACGCGCTCGACTATGCCCACCAGCAGGAGGTCGTGCACCGCGACATCAAGCCGGCGAACGTGCTGATCGACCCCGCCACGCTCGACATCAAAATCACCGACTTCGGCATCGCCCGGCTGACCAACTCGAGCTCTACCCGCAGCGGCATCGTTCTGGGCACGCCGTCCTTCATGGCGCCGGAGCGGCTGGAGGGACGCAACGTGACCGGGCGCTCGGACTTGTTCGCGCTCGGTGTTACCTTATTTCAGATGCTGTCAGGCCAGCTGCCGTTCCGCGCCGACTCGATGGCCGGCCTCATGGAAAAGATCGCCCACGAACCGCACCCGCCGCTGAAAACGATCCGCCCCGACCTGCCACCGTGCGCGTCCCTGATCGTCGACCGCGCGCTGCAGAAGGACCCCGCGCACCGCTTCGCGACCGGTGGCGAGATGGCGCGCGTGCTGCGGGCCTGCGGCCGGTCGCTAGCGAGCTGAGCGACAGCCGTGCGAAACAAGGTCAAGAGCGTCGCGTTGACCGACACCGGCCGGGTGCGGGAGCACAATGAGGACACGATCGGCACCGAGCCCGACATCGGCCTGTACGTGCTCGCCGACGGCATGGGCGGCTACAACGCGGGCGAGGTTGCGAGCGGCATCGCCGTCAAGACGATCATGAACCTGGTGCGCGAGGCGTACCAGGTGCAGCAGCTGGACGGCACCGACCGGGCCACCGGGCTCATGCGGCCGAGCATCATCCTGCGCGACGCGATCCTGCGCGCCAACAAGATCATCCACCAGACCTCGAAGACCCAGCCGCAGTGCGACGGCATGGGGACGACCGTGGTCGCGGCGCTCTACTACAACGACCGCATCATCACCGCGCACGTCGGCGACTCGCGGCTCTACCGCCTGCGCGGCGACCGCTTCGAGCAGCTGACCATGGATCACTCGCTGCTGCAGGAGTTGGTCGACCGCGGCTTCTACTCGCAGGAGGAGGCCGCCCGCTCGACCAACAAGAACTACGTGACGCGCGCGCTCGGCGTCGAGTCCACCGTCGCGGTCGACGTGCGCGAGCACAAGGTCGAGAAGGGCGACCACTTCGTGCTCTGCTCGGATGGCCTCTCCGACATGGTCGAGGACGAGGATATTCACTTAACAATCAGTACGTTCAGTGATAATCTTGAGACCATTGCTAAGCAATTGGTGCAGCTCTCGAACGAGCACGGCGGCCGCGACAACATCTCGGTGATCCTCACCGAGGTCATTGACTCCTTCCCGGCGCGGCGAGGCATACTTGACAGAATCTTGGGCTGGTTCGGCTGACAGACGAGGGACTTAAGGCTCATGGCTCGACTGATACTCAGCCTGGACAGTCAGGTGCTCGCCGAATACAACATGAACAAGGAGCGTTATACGGTCGGCCGTCTGCCGGACAACGACGTCCGCATCGACAACCCCGCCGTCAGCGGCCACCACGCGCTGATCATCAACATCCTCAACGACTCGTTCCTCGAGGACCTGAACAGCACCAACGGCACCTACGTCAACGGCAAGCTGATCAAGAAACACGCGATGCAACACGGCGACGTGATCACCGTGGGCCATCACCAGCTTCGATTCGTCGACGCGCAGGACGGCGACAACTCGCAGGACGAGTTCGAAAAGACCATGGTCATCACCACCAGTTCGCAGGGTGAGGACCGCATTCGCCGGGTTGGACAGGCTGTGGACCAGGCCGCTAAAGCCGTGGCCGCCAAACGTCCCGCCGTTCCCGAATCCGCCACTGCGCTGCCCAAGGCCAAGTTGCAGGTGTTGAGCGGCGCCTTTGCAGGCCGTGAGCTGGAATTGACCAAGGCACTGACGACGTTGGGACGCCCCGGCATCCAGGTGGCTGCGATCACCCGCCGCGCCGAAGGCTACTTCATCGTCCATGTCGACAGCGGCAAGGAAAATGACTTTCCGCACGTCAACGGCGTGCCCATCGGTCCTCAGGCCCGCCGCCTGAACGACAACGATGTGGTGCAACTCGCCGGCGTGAAGATGGGCTTCTTCGAGAGCTAACCGGTACCGCGACGGGCCGCAGCGGCCCTACGGGGTCCCCGTCACACCGTTTGCACAGCCACCCGCTGGCTGATGCCGCACAGCAGTTCGTAGGGAATGGTCCCCGCGCACGAGGCCACCCGTTCCACGGGCAGTCCATCGCCCCACAGCGTCACGCCGGACCCGCATTGCGCGGACGGCACATCCGTCACGTCGATGCCGATCATGTCCATGGAGACCCTGCCCGCCAGCGGCGCGCGGACCCCGTTCACCAGCACGGGCGTATTGCTTAGAACATTACGTGGATAGCCATCGCCGTAGCCCACCGCAGCGATCGCCAGCCGGGTTTTCCGCCCTGCCGTCCACCGACTGCCATAGCCCACCTGTTCGCCCGGCTCCAGGGTCTTGAGCGCGATTACGCGTGAACTCAAGGTCATGACAGGTTTCAAGCCCAGGTCGGTGCCGAGTTGGTCGGCAAACGGCGATACGCCGAACAGGGCGAGCCCAGGGCGCACCCAGTCGTATTGGGACTGCGGGAACGCGAACAGCGAG
>JANXWS010000076.1 GCA_025351005.1 Pseudomonadota bacterium
AGTCGCACTTCTGCAGCAGCTTCTGGATGATGTTCTCGACGTCCTCGCCGACGTATCCGGCCTCGGTCAGCGTGGTCGCGTCCGCGATCGTGAACGGCACGTTCAACAGGCGCGCCAGCGTCTCGGCCAGCAGCGTCTTGCCGGAGCCGGTCGGTCCGATCAGCAGGATGTTGCTCTTTGCGAGCTCGACTTCCTCGCGCCCCGGCGCGGCGCGGCGCTCGACCGCCTGGGCGCGCGTCTGCAGGCGCTTGTAGTGATTGTAGACCGCGACCGAGAGCACCTTCTTGGCGCGCTCCTGGCCGATCACGTACTCGTCGAGGACCTTCTTGATCTCGTGCGGCTTCGGCAGCTTCTCGCGGGTGCGCTCTGCTTTCTCCTCGAGTTCCTCGCGGATGATGTCGTTGCAGAGCTCGACGCATTCGTCGCAGACGAACACGGAGGGGCCGGCGATCAGTTTCCTGACCTCGTGCTGACTCTTGCCGCAGAAGGAGCAGTACAACAGCTTGCCGTCGTCGTGCTTGCCCCGGGAGTCGTCGCTCATTCGGATCCTCGGTCGCAGGCGGGGTCCCACCGATGCGGAATGCCCCTCGATAGGGGGTATATAGCACGCGCGACCCGGGGCTGCAAAAGACCCGGTCCCGATTTAAGGACTTCGCCGGCCGCGCGCAAGACGCTGAGGAAACTCAGGTTTTCGGGGCCTCCGCCGGAGCTTGTTTCGGCAGTTCCCCGCGCTTCTCAAGGACGTGGTCCACAATTCCGTAAGCCGTCGCCTGCTCGGCGCTCATGAAGTTGTCGCGGTCGGTATCGACCCGGATCTTGTCGATCGTCTGGCCGGTGTGGTGCGCCAGGATCGAGTTGAGGCGACTGCGCATGTCGAGGATCTCGCGCGTGTGGATCTCGATGTCGGTCGCCTGACCCTGAAAGCCGCCGAGCGGCTGGTGGATCATGACCCGCGAGTGCGGCAGGCAGTAGCGCTTGCCCTTCGCCCCGCCCGCGAGCAGCACCGCGCCCATGCTGGCCGCCTGGCCGGTGCAGATGGTGGTCACGTCCGGCTTCACGAACTGCATGGTGTCGTAGATCGCGAGCCCCGAGCTCACGATGCCGCCGGGCGAGTTGATGTAGAGGTTGATGTCCTTCTCGGGATTCTCGGACTCGAGGTACAGCAGCTGCGCGACCACGAGGTTCGCCATGTGGTCCTCTATCGGGCCGACGATGAAGATCACCCGCTCCTTCAGCAGGCGCGAGTAGATGTCGTAGGCACGCTCGCCGCGCGCGGTCTGCTCGACGACCATCGGCACGAGGTTGAGGGCGGTTTCCGGCATTACAGGCTCCTAAGCGCTCAGGCGCCGAAATTCATCAGTTCCTTGAACGTCGACGGCTGCTCGATGACCCGGACCTGGCCGAGCAGCCAGTCGATCGCCTGGTCCTCGAGCACCGTCGCCTCCAGCTGCGAGCGCAGCGACTCGTTGTCCCGGATCTGGCGCATCGCCGCCTCGGGGTCAGAGTACCCTACCGCGGCCGATTCGATGCGCTCCTCAAGACGCCGGGCGTCGACCACGATCCTCTCGCGCCGGATGATCTCGCCTACCAGGAGCCCGATCGCGACGCGCCGGCGCGCGTTGTCCTCGAACGGCTCGCGCGGCGGCTGCCCCTTCAGTTCCTCGGGCCGGGCGCCGATGCGCCGCAGCCAGTCGGCCTGCAGAGTGCGGATCTGGTTGTCGACCGCGCTGCGCGGCAGCTCGATCGGGTTGGCCGCGACCAGCTTGTCGAGCAGCTGCGACTTGATGCGGCCGCGGATGCTGTCGGTGAGCTCGCGGCGCATGTTGTCGGCCACCTCGGTGCGCAGCTGCTCGATGCCGCCTTCGGTGACGCCGAAGGCGCGGCAGAATTCGTCGTCGATCGCCGGCAGCCGGGCTTCGTCGTGGGCCTTCACCGTCACGTCAAAGTCGGCGCTCTTGCCGGCGAGCGCGGCCTTGCCGTAGTCGGCCGGAAAACCCACCCGCAGCGTGCGCGTCTCGCCCGCCACCGCGCCCTGCAGGCCGGCCTCGAAGTCCTTCAACATGCGGCCGCCACCGAGCACCAGCGTGACGCCCTCGCCCTTGCCGCCTTCGAAGGCGACGCCGTCGATGCGTCCGTCGAAGTCGACGGTCAGGCGATCGCCGTCGATCGCGGGACGCGTCGCCGGCACGTAGTCAGGGCGCTGGCGGCGCAGCGTTTCGATCATCGCATCGACATCGGCGGCGGCGACTTCGGCCGTAGGCCGGACGACCTCCATCGACGCGAACCCCTTGAGCTCGATCGCCGGGTAGACCTCGAAGACGGCCGCGTAGCGCAGGTCCTCGCCGTTGCCGAGCGCCAGCGGCTCGATGCGCGGGCCGCCGACCGGCGCGAGCTTGTGCTCGTCGAGCGCGGCGCCGAGGCTCTGCCGCACGAGGTCGGAGACGACCTCCTCGCGGACCTGCGGCCCGAACTGGCGCCGGACCACGGCCAGCGGCGCCTTGCCCGGCCGGAAGCCCTTCAGGCGCGCGGTGCGGCTCAGGGACTTCAGCCGCTCGTCGATCGCGGCCTCGACCTCCTCGGCCGGCACCGAGACCTCGAGGCGGCGCTCCAGCGCACCGGTCGACTCTAGGGAAACCCTCATCCTCACGTTCCTCTGGTGCGAAAGGAGGGACTCGAACCCCCACGGGTTGCCCCACTGGAACCTAAATCCAGCGCGTCTACCAGTTCCGCCACTTTCGCGTGAAAACCAAGCCGGGCGGCGCGTCCGCACGCTGCTCTATTCAAGCCCGCTATTATAGCTGGCCGTCGCCGCCGACCGGTAGCGCGGGAGCCTTGGCCCAGGCGGCGCAGACGCCGGTCCGGCCATGCATCCGGACCACCGCGCGAGGCCTGCGCTCGGCGCGCAGCCGCGGTCCACCGTAAAATCCGCCGGTTGCCGGGAATGCCGGCCGGACAGTCACTCACAGGAGCAGCGCTTTATGGCCGAGATCGAAATCCACCACGAACACGGGCACGAAGAGGATCCGCTGTCGAAACGCGTCGGGCTGATGGTGGGCCTGACCGGCATCCTGCTCGCCGTGGTCACGATCGCGGCGCATCGCGAGCACACCTCGGCGGTGATCCACCGCACCGAGGCCAACGATCAGTGGTCGTTCTACCAGGCGAAGAAGATCCGCGAGCACGCCTCCGACGTCGGTCTGCAGCTGCTCGCCGCGCTCGCAACCGACGCCGCGCGCAGCGAGCCGGCCGCGCGCAAGCTCGAGGCGTCCCGTGCCAAGTACCTCGAGGACGCCGAGGGCATCAGGAAGGAGGCCGAGCACAGGGACCAGCAGACCGAGCACTCGGAGAGGCTGGCGCTGCGCTTCGACCTCGGCGAGGGCTTCCTCGAGCTCGGGCTCGTGCTGTGCTCGCTCTACTTCCTCGGCCGGCGGCGCGTCTTCCCGCTGGTCGGCGGCGTCTCCGCGCTGATTGGCATCGCGGTCGCGGCCTCGGCACTCGTGCTCTGAGGCGGTGCCGGCCGCTTCGTCAGCGCAGCCGCAGCTCGAAGCGGTCGGCCACCTCGAAGCGGCCGGGCCGGGCGGCGTCCGCGTCCGCGAGGCGCACCATCTCCGCCGACAGCCGTTCGCCGTCGGGCCGGAAGCGGACGTAGTGATAGTTGACCGGCTCGTGGCCGCGGAAGCGGTCGCCAACGCCGCGCTCGACCGGATAGGGTCTGGCACCGCCGCCCCCGGCGACCAGGTAGACGACGCCGTCCCGCTCCAGGCGCTCGTAGTTGTGGACGTGCCCGGCGACGACGACGATGCGCGCGCGCGAGGTCGCGGCACGGCGGCCGAGGAAGTCGGCGAGCGCGATCTCGTTCGGCCGCGGGTTGTGGTCGGCCAACGCGCCGGACGCGAGATCCGCGAGCGGCGGGTGGTGCAGACACACGAGCACGACACGCACCGAGCGCGGCAGCGACCGGAACTCGGCTTCGAGCCATGCGCGCTGCGGCGAGCCGGCCGCTAGCGGCGCATCGCTGTCGAGGACGAGCGCATGCACGGCACTCCCCAGCGCAACCGCGTACCAGCGCCGGCCGCTGAGCTGCGGAAAGGCGGACCACCAGTTCGCGAGGCACTGCTGCTCCTCGCAGCCGGCGAATTCGTGGTTGCCGAGCGCCGGAAAGACGCGCAGGCCCTTCTCCCGCCAGACCGCCGTCTCGTTCCGATAGATGTCGTAGTCCGCGATCGTGCCGCCGTGCCAAGGCAGGTCGCCGCTCACGAACAGGGCAGCCGGCCGTTCGGCCGCGATCCCATCGACGAGTGCGCGACGGACGCTCGGCGAGCTCGCGGCAGTCTCGGCGGGGTCCGTGAAGCGGATGTCGCCATAGGCGATGAACGTCAGCGGCCGCGGCAGCTCGCTGTCGGCAATCGTGAACAGCGCCGCCGCTCGCTCGCGTCCGGCGGCGCCGGAGGCGACGGTCAACAGCGCGGCAAGAGCGAGCCAGCGTAGCGGCGTGACTTGTCGGAGCATGTGCTTGGGTCTGGGCGAACTGGACTCGGGACCACGGCCGTGACGCCCCGCGCAGTGCCCGCGCCGGCGGGCGGTGTCGGCACGCGTCATTTCATCACGTACCCGACCACACTGCTGGCGCGGGCGCCACCCG
>JANXWS010000084.1 GCA_025351005.1 Pseudomonadota bacterium
TATCACGAGTCGTTTGTGCTGCTCGCCGTGCTCGCGCTTGTTGCCGCGGCGCTTGCGTTCGGAATCCGGCGGGAGTCCGGGGACAAGAGCGGGATGACGAAGGCTTAACGTACTTTATTCTCCCTTTCGTCAAACGACCCCTTGATCCGCGAAGAACGAATCCAGCTCGGCTCCGGGCGCCGCGGCCCGGAAGCCATCGAATCTCCCCTGCTCGGCGATCAGCCGCGCGGCCCGCATGAAGCCTCCCCACGCCGAGCGCGCGAGCGCGCCGCCGACGCTGATCCGCCGCACTCCGAGCTCCGCAATCTCACTCACGGTCAGCTCGCTCGGATGACCGACCAGGACGTTGATCGGCTTCGGCGCCAGGCGAGTGGCCAGAGCTGCGATGTGCTCGCGTGTGCGCACGCCGGGCGCGTAGAGACAATCCGCGCCCGCGTCCGCGTAGGCCTGCAGCCTCGCGATCGCCTCCCCGATGTCCGGCTGGCCGACGAGAAAGCATTCGGCGCGGCCGACCAGCAGCGTGTCGGCACCAGCCTTGTCGATCGCGCGGCGCGCGGCCGCCACTCGCTCGACGGCCGTTGCGACGTCGTAGAGGGGCCTGGACGGGTCGCCCGTCGAGTCCTCGATCGAGAGACCGGCGATGCCGGTCTCGACCGCGAGCGTGACGCTCTCCATCACTGCCTTCACGTCGTCGCCGAAACCGGCCTGAAAGTCCGCGTTCACGGGCAGGTCGGTCGCGGCGACCATGGCATGCAGGTGAGCAAGCACGTCGTCCCGCGACATTCCCCCGTCCGGGCGGCCCTGCGACCAGGCGTGGCCGGAGCTCGTCGTCGCGAGCGCCTTGAAGCCGAGCGCCTGCAGGAACACCGCACTTCCGGCGTCCCAGGGGTTGGGTATGACGAAGCAGCCGCTACGATGCAGATCGTGAAACGCGCGTCGCTTGTCGGACGTGCTCGGGTGCGGGCTGTTCATGAGATCAGGTCCTCAGCATGACCGCGCCCCGGGCGGACGCCGGGACTGCCCTCCGCCGGCGTCCGTTGCGGGTTCCGCAGCGATGGAATCAACCGCCATGGTCGCGCTCCGGCCGGCGTCCCGTCGAGGGTTATTCGTACCGGCTCCCGTCCCGGTGGGTCGGCCCGGCTGCCGCGGTCCAGCGCAGGTCGACATCCGGGTAATCGACGTCGTCGCCGCCCGGCCGCCTGGCGCCCACTTCCAGCACGATCGCGGTCTGCCCGGAGCGATTCTGCAGGTGATGACCATCCCGTACACCGGCCTTGAAACCGGCGCAATCTCCTGCGCGCAGCACCTCCTCGCCCGCGTCGGTCACCAGCACGACCTCCCCGCCGAGCACCCACACGAATTCATCCTCGCCGCTGTGCCAGTGGCGCTGGCTCGACCAGCAGCCGGGTGGCAATTGCAGCAGGTTGACGCCGAACTGAGTCAGCCCCGCCGCATCGCCGAGCGCCTGACGCATCCGATCCCGGCAGGGGCCGTCGAGCGGCGGCGGATAGCCCGATCCTTTCCGGATCGGTAATGCGCCGACATTGAGCTTGGTCACTCGGTAGCCTCCGGGCCTGTGGGTTTTCATGAGCCGGTGCGATAGTACGGGGTATCGAGCATCCCGGGGGACACGAGACGATGGACGCGACTGCTTCCGACGGCCTCGCCAACAGCCGCGAACACCTGGTTCACGCGCTCTACGAGGCGGCCGAGCTCGAGCACAACCTCATGTGCACCTACCTCTACGCCGCGTTCAGCCTGAAGAGCGGCGTCGAGGAGGGCCTGCGCAGCACGGAGGCCGAGGCCGTCGGGCGTTGGCACCGCTCGCTGGTCGGGGTGGCGATCGAGGAGATGGGCCACCTCGCGGCCGTGTGGAACATCACGACGGCGCTCGGTGCCGCGCCGCGCGTCGGGCGCATGAACTTCCCGCTCGACGCCGGATACCTTCCGGCCGGCATCGTCGTCAAGCTGGCACCGTTCAATCTGCAGACGCTGCAGCATTTCGTATTCCTGGAGCGCCCGCAAGGGTCGAACGAGGCGGAAGGCGCCGGCTTCGCGCTCGATCGCCTGTTTGCGCGCGGCCATCCGGGCGCGCGCTTGACGCCGATGTCGATGGACTACGACACGGTCGGGGCGTTCTACGAAGCCCTGAAGCTCGGGCTGCTCCGTATGGTGGAACGGGTGGGCGAGGCCGAAGCCTTTCGCGGCGGTACGTCCCTGCAGCTGCCGGGTACCGACTACGGCTTCGCGGATACGAAACCCGTCCGGTGCCTGAAGACCGCGCTCGCTGCGTTCGATTCGATCGTTGCCCAGGGGGAGGGGTCGCCCGCCGACTCGACGCACTCGCATTTCCGGACTTTCCTCGCGATGCGCGAGGAATACGGGGCACTGCGAACAGCCAACGCCGACTTCGCGCCCGCCTATCCCGCGGCCACCAACCCGGTCCTGCGCCGACCGCCCAGGCCCGAGGGCCGGGTCTGGCTCGAAAACCCGGAGGCGGTGGCGACGGTGGATCTGGCCAATGCGAGCTATGGGCTGATGCTCCGGCTGCTGGCCTACGCCTACGCGGTCCCGGCGAGCCAGCCAGCCAAGGCGGCAGCCCTCGACCTCGGCATCGGCCTGATGAAGGCGCTCGCACCGCTCGGCGAGCACGCTGCGCGCCTGCCGGCGGGCCCCTCAAACCCCGAGTGCCACGCGGGCGTTTCATTCACGGCGTTGCGGGATTCAGCGGCGTTTCCCCCGGGTCCGGCCGCGGAGGCGTTCTTCGTCGACCGGTTGCAGGAATTCGCCGCGGCCGCGCGGGCGCTTGCGACGCGAGGCTCAGGCAGACCGGCGCGAGCGGCGGAAGAGTATTCGGCGCTCGCCCGCCGCGCCGTACGACAGTTCCCGCCGGCGCCAGCGCCGGCCGGCGCATCCTCCGCGGGCAGGGAAGCGGCTGGCGCAAGCAGCGCCGCTCCCGGCGACGCGCCGGCGCCGTCCGACTCGATCGAGGTCGTGGCTGGTCGCGACGTCGAGATTCAATTCCAGGCACGCCGCTGCATCCATTCGCGCTTCTGCGTGACCGGGGCGCCGAAAGTGTTCCTGGCCAACGTGCAAGGCCCCTGGATCGTCCCGGATGCGATGCCTGTCGAACGTCTGGTCGAGGTCGCGCACGCCTGCCCGTCGGGCGCGATTTGCTACACACGGCGGGACGGCCAGCCGGGCGAGCAGGCCCCGCCGGTCAACCTGGCGACGATTCGGGAGGCCGGGCCTTATGCCTTCCGTGGCGATCTGCGCATCGCCGGCGAAAAGGCCGGATTCAGGGTCACCCTCTGTCGCTGCGGCGCGTCGCGCAACAAGCCATACTGCGACGGATCGCACCACGAGGCCGGATTCACGGCGAGCGGCGAGCCGCCGACGGGGCCAGCGGACATGTTGCCGGTTCGGGACGGGCCGCTCGCGATCGACCCCGAAAGAAACGGGCCGCTGCAGGTTCGTGGCAACCTCGAGATCACGGGCGGCACCGGCCGTGTTGTGGCCCGCGTCGTGACCACGCGCCTTTGCCGGTGCGGCGCCAGCAACAGCAAGCCATTCTTCGATGGCTCGCATGCAAGGATCGGCTTTCGGGCATGAGCCAGCAAACCATCACCGAGAGAGCGCCAGGATGACCATGCCCCAGAAGACGATCACGCTCGCGGTGCCGGTGTCCGCGATCGACCACGTGGCCGGCGCCGAACGCCCGCCGGTCACCGTTCTCGAGTACGGGGATTTCGAGTGCCCGGTCTGTCAGGCCGTCGAGCCGGCCGTCAGGCAGTTGCGGGAACTGCATCGCGCCGACATGTCGTTCCTCTTCAGGCACTTTCCCCTGGAGAACGTCCACCCGCACGCGCTGCTGGCCGCCGAGGCCAGTGAAGCGGCGGCTGCGCAGGGCCAGTTCTGGCCGATGCATGACCTGTTGCTGACGCAGTCGCGACGGCTGGCGCGCCGCGACCTCGAACACTGCGCCGCGCAGCTCAGCCTGGACCTGGTTCGGTTCAAGGCGGAACTCGACGATGAGATCTACCGGCAGCGGATCCGTGAGCAGGTGGAAGGCGGCCGGCGGAGCCATCTGCGTGCGACGCCCGGGTTCTTCGTCAACGGCATGGTGCAGGACGTCAGCGGCGGCATGCACGAGCTATTCGAATTAGTCGCCGCCGAGGTGCAACGCGCGGCAAGGCGCTAGCGGTGCGTTGAACGCGCGGCCGCGGGTCCGCGTCATTTCCTTTTCTTCGGCCTCTTTGCCGGTCTCTTCGCGCGTTGCGGCGCTGCGGCCCATGGCTTTGCCGGAAGTTTCCCGACGAACCGCAGCGCCAGCCAGGCCTTCAGCACGCGGAGTGTCAACACCCCGGGGTCGACGAAGACGTAGCCCGTCATGGTGCGGCCCTTCATGATCATCGGACGTGCGCCGACCCGGGTGAGGGCGTCGACATGCGCGTCCTTGCCGACGCGCACCAGAAGACCTCGTGGCGACGCTGCGACCAGCATGTTGCCGCTCAACATGAATGCCGTGCCACCGAACATATGGACCTCGCGCGTGAGGCAGGTACGGGCGAGGGCATTGCGGACGGTCGCGGCCAGGTCGTCATCAGCGCTCATCTCGCGTGCTCCCAACTGATGGCCGATGCACGCCAGGCCCGGGCGCGCGGGCTCTCGGTTCGCGACCCACCAGCATGGATCGCACGACATGGATCAGTAGCGCGGTCGCGGTGACGGACTCCGCGAGAATGCTCAGGTTCATCATCGCCGTGTGGGCGGCGAATGGTGCGGCGACGTAGTGATAGAGACCTGCGAGACCGAGCCCGGCATAGGTCCCGATCGTCACGAGGCCTGACAGGCGCGAGCCTCGCTCGTAGAACCAGTAGCCCAGAACACCGACCGTAGTCACTCCGGCCCATGCCGCGCAGACGCGTGTTGCGGTCAGCGAGGCAGGCATGTTGGGGTACTCGTACAGGTAGACGGCGTTGTGGGCAAAGTGCAGCAGCGTGGCGGCTCCGTAGGCGACGATCAGGAGCAGCAACGTCGGCTTGCCGGTCGACACCGGCGGTCGAGTCCCGTTTTTATCGGTCGCCGGCCGGTGTCCCGCGCGCCGGGCGAGGCAATGGCCGACGGCTTTCCCTAGAATGGGTAGAACGGACAGCGGGGCGGCCGCGGGACTCACTATCTCGACGCCTGTCATTGTAAAGACCCTTGACTCTCCCAAGTCCGCCCGACGGCCTCCGCGCATTGCGTTGCCGCATTGTTGACTCGCAGGGCGAACGATCATGCAAATTACTCCCTTTCATGTCGCCGTCCAGGTCCGGGACGTAGCCGAGGCGCGGCACTTCTACAAGGAGATCATCGGGTGCGCGGAAGGCCGCAGCGACACGGACTGGGTTGACTTCAACCTCTACGGACACCAGCTGGTCTGTCACCTCAACCCCAATCTCGGCAGGCAAGGCACGATCGCGTCCCACTTCAATGCGGTGGACGGCCACGGCGTCCCCGTGCCCCATTGTGGCGTCGTGCTGCCGACCGACGAGTGGACTGCACTCGCGGCACGGCTGAAGCAGCATGGCGTCCAATTTGTGCTTGAGCCGCAGGTCCGTTTCGAGGGCACCCCCGGGGAACAGGCGACGATGTTTCTGCTAGACCCGTCCGGCAACGCGCTCGAGTTCAAGTCGTTCAAGGACATTGCAGGGCAGCTGTTCGCGAGGTGAGCATGCAGACGCCCCGGAATTTCAAGGGCGCGCTAGGCCTTTGCCGTCCGCGAAGGGAGTTCGAGGGCCATGAACACCGTGCCGGCGACCGGATTGAAGCGATAGGCGGGAATCGAAACGAAGCCGAGACGGCCGTATAACGCCTGCGCTTCGGTCATGGACGGCAGGGTGTCCAGGAGCACCCGGCGATAACCCAGCTCTTCGGCCGCGTGAATGGCGCCATTGGCGAGCAGCATGCCTACGCCGCGGCCACGCGCTTCCGGCACGACGTACAGCCGCTTCATCTCGCCATCCTGAGCAGAGAGCCGCCTGAGCCCCGCGCAACCGAGCGCGGTGCAGCCCTCCTCGGCGAGCAGGAATGCTCCGCCTGGCGCGCCGTAGTGGAACTCCAGCGTGTCGAGCTCACGCTGAAAATCCTGGAACGACAGGTCGATCGCCAGGGACCTGGCGTACGCATCGACGAGCCGGCGAGCCTCCGCCCACGCGCCGGCCGACTGAACGGTGCGCACCTCGATCGTCATCCCCGCACCTCGAAACGGATCCGACCGGGGAGTCTACCGAGCTCCGGACGGACTTGACGCCCCTCGGCCGGGACATCCGCCCGCGACCTGCCGAGACGCCGGTCGGCGCCATTTGGCTTTCGCAAGCGAATCGCCGGCTCCGCCGCTGGCCGCCCCGAGCCCGTCTCTGTGGCAGGTGCCGGATCCGGCGGTGGTCGTCGGCGAGCGAGCCCGATTCCGGACCGTGGCTCCCGTTACGGATCGAAGCTACGTGGCCTTGGCCTGCGCGACTCGAGACTGTCCGCGCCCGTCCCGCTTGGCCTCGTAGCACGCCTGGTCCGCGGCTGTCATCCACGCGGCTGCATCCGCATGGGACTTGAGGATGGTCGCGAGACCGACGCTGGCACCAATGGTGTGCGTTGCCCCGTTCCATTCCACCGCGAGGGGATTCAGGGCTCGGAGTATCTGGCTGGCTATTGCCTGCGCGCGATCCGTCCCACAGCGGTCCAGCAGGACGGCGAACTCGTCCCCGCCGATGCGCGCGACGGTATCGGAATGCCGCACGCTCGACATCAGCACCTCGCCGACCCGCCGCAGCACCGCGTCGCCGGCCGCATGCCCACCGCTGTCATTGACGGTCTTGAACCGGTCGAGGTCCACCACCAGCAATGTCGCTCCCCGATCCACGTGCCGGGCGCGCTCGAACACCTCGCGCGCGCGCCGCTCGAACTCGAAGCGATTTACGAGCCCGGTCAGCACGTCGTGCGTTGCGCGATGGCTCAGCTCCCGATCCCGCTCGCGAATGCCGGTTGCATCGTGGAGCACGACCACCGTTCCGGCGACCTGTCCATCGGCGCTGAAGACCGGCGAAGCGACGTCGGTCACGAAGCGCACGCTGCCGTCCGGGCGGTGCAGCACGCACGGCTCCTCGCGTCGCACGACCTCGCCGCGCACCACGCAGCGTCCGACCACGTCCGTCGTCGGACGCAAGGTTCGCGCATCCGTCAGGATCATCACGTCGTCGAGCTGACGGTCCCTGATCTGGTCGATCGTGTGGCCGAGCAGTTCTTCGGCTGCGGCGTTGACGTAGGTGATGCACATGGCGACATCGACGGTGATCACCGCGTCCGCGATGGCGCGCAGCGTCGTTACCAGACGCTGCCGTTCGTCCGCCAGCTCGCGCTCGGCGCGCTTGCGCGCGTCCACGCTTTCGATGTGGCCGATGAGGTGCAGCGGCCGCCCGGCCTCGTCCCGCACCAGCGACACCGCCACCCGCGCGGAAATCCAGCTCCCATCCTTGTGACGGAAGCGGCGGTCGGCTTCGTAGGTCGGGGCATCGCCGTTTCTCAACAGCTGCAAGCGGCGATCGATGTCCGGGCGATCTTCGGGGTGCGCAAGAATGGATGCGCTGAGCGCGCGGAATTCGGCGGCGGAGTACCCGAGCATCCTCTCCAGGGCGGCATTGGTGGTCATCCACATGCCACCGAGATCCGCGAGCACGGTCCCGATCGGCGAGTGCTCCATCGAGTCGCGGAAACGCCGTTCATTGAGGCGGAGCGCCTTCGTCGCCTTGCGACGCTCGTCGGACGCAAGCCCGACGGCGGTGGGCGGCAGGATGGTCGCGGCAATCGCGACGATCGGAAGTCCGATCACGCCGACCGCGTGCTGCAACATCCCGGCGCCGGGCGGACGAATCCCGAGTACCCACAACGCGATGACCAGCAGCCCGCTGAGGGCGCTCAGCACGGCCGCTCCGAACCCCCCGACGCGGAAGGCCGCAATCATCAACGACACGCCGATGACGACGAAGGGAAATCCGAGGAAGCGCATCGAGACGTACACGCTCGCCAGGCAGATCGCCGTCAGCGTCAGGTTTTGCGCCAGGAATCTCCTCGACACCAGCCGGCGTGCCGAGCCGGAGCTATAGAGGCAGATCGGCGGCCCGAACAGGCACGCCCCGATGAAGCTCGACGACCACCAGTCCCACGTCGCGGGCCAAAGCGGTGCCCCGAGGCCATCGTGGACAATCCAACCTCCGAGGCAGGCCGTCAGGGCCGGGATGGCTGCTGCGAAGATGACTGCCATCTGAGCCGCCTGGGTGACGGACAGGTTCGGAAGCGGGAACTGGATGACCGAGCGAAAAAGCCAGGCGGTCACGCCGATCTCGGCCAGGTTGGCGAGCGCCATGGCCGCTGCCAGCGCCGGCGGATCACCCGAACCGAGCGTATCGGCGAGCAACCCGGCGCCGAAGAGCGCGACCGCGATGGTGATCCAGCGCACGCCCGGCATCCGGATCAGCAGTGCGGCGGCAATCGCGTTTCCAGGCCATATGATGGCCGCGCCGCCGGCGGACCGGGTAACCACGATGGCAGTCAAAGCAGCGGCAAAGAACAAGCCGGCCACGGCCGCTTCGGCCAGCGGCAGGCGAGCGATCAAGGCGCCGACTGCCTGCGCCTGGCGATTCGAATGCAGCGGGGACCGCATAGCTACGTTTGCTCGAACTGACGCCTGGCGCACGCGCGGATGCGGCACGTGCCGGCCGGCCGCCGGCCGGCCCGACACACGCGGCGCACACCCGATTATGCTCGGCAGTCTGAGCCCAAGGTGCGCGCGGGACCGGAAGTGCGTCGCAGATCAGGCTGGTTCCGACGGTCGCGAAGCGCCGGGAAATGAGGTCCGACCCGCGGTCTGTGTCGGCGCGAGGACTGCGTCACAGGACGCGCCTGACGTGCGAAGCGCTGCGCAGGAGCCGGTCGCTCCGCCCGTTGTTCGGGAGCGGCCCGGACCGACGAAGTATCGGCACTATTGACGCGGCGTCGCTGCCATCGAGGCGAACCTGCGGGCTCCAGCGGCCAGGGCTCTGCTCAGCCGCTTGCCGCCCGTTCGACTCCTGGTCAGGCAGCAACCCCGGCGATTCACGAAAGCGCACTGACCATGACGTAGTAACCGTCAGGGTCCCAGAGTGCGAACTCCCGCGTTGCCGTCGCCGGATTCAGTTGTGGATCCTGTGCGAGCGCGCTGACCTGCGACCGGGCCCTGCGCAGCGCAGCGTCGAAATCGTCCACTCTGAAGAAGAGCAGCAATCCGTTGCCGACACTGCCCCGATCCGGGCTACTCAACGTCGGATGGTCGTGGTCGCCCCAACGATGCAGGCAGAGCAGTACTGTCCCGTCGGCGTCGAGGACCTGCCCAAAGTAGTCATGCGCCGGCGCGGTCTCTTTTTTCCCGAGCAGCGACTGATACCACTTGCAGCTACGCGCGACGTCCGCAACGCCGATGATCGTCCATGTGTGAGTCATGGTTGCCTCATGCAGGACAAGGACCTACCTGGGCAATCCGGTCCCATGGACGGTTGCATCGCAACCGGGACAACGAATGTGTCCGTACTCGGAATGTCGGCATCAGAAACACGTGGACCGGATTTCAAGTGTGGCGCTGCCGCAGCGGCAGATCGGCCTCGCGCTCGAAGACGACCTAGTCCAGGTTGGCGTACTTGGTCGTCAGTGTCGCCCGGATCTGCTCGAGGTCCTTGAGCCACCCTGCTGCGTCATAGCCCTTGTGGGCCGCTGAACCCGGGCCGGCCCAGAGAAGAATCGCGATTGCCGCTCGGGCTAGCTGACGAATCAGGTGTCGCTCCCGTCTCCGTTCATCCGGCCGACGGGACCGCATTCGGCGACGCGCGGCCCGCCTGGCAATCGCCTCCGTGGGTGTTCGATCGATCAACTTGCCATTATCGACTGCCGCGCTGGGCATGCGTGAAAGCGATTGATTATATTGATATTTACCAGGCATCCAAGCGCCTCTCCTTTGCCTTCGATACTGTACGAATGTACAGTTACGCCGTGGCCCGGGGAATTCAATTGATCAGCGCAACACATCATCCTCAGCATTGGAGGTGTGGAATGCGAAGGCTACCGAAGCGTGGTCCCGCGGAGGCGATCCGCAGCCAGATCTGGGATCGATGGGAAGCAGGTCTGTGCATGGGCGAT